>NZ_AOGW02000015.1:2500-108552 GCF_000332495.1 Leptospira terpstrae serovar Hualin str. LT 11-33 = ATCC 700639
TGTAACTCCTTGATGCATTCTGAACTGCACCCGTAAGTCCTACAACACCTCTGCTACAGCGATCCAGATCTGTAACGTAGTCAGAGGTTTAGGCTGTTCCGCTTTCGCTCACCGCTACTGACGGAATCGAGGTTTCTTTCTCTTCCTCCAGGTACTAAGATGTTTCAATTCCCTGGGTCTTGCCCACATTGCTGTGTTACTAGGTTTTGCCTAGTAGGGTTCCCCCATTCGGAAATCGACGGATCAAAGCTTGTTTACAACTCCTGTGTGCGCTTATCGCAGCAAACCACGTCCTTCATCGCCTTCTAGTGCCTTGGCATCCACCGTACGCCCTTAATTACTTGACCATATTACTCTTATGAGCAATATCCTTAAAGTTTTTTTGTTCGTCTTTTTGATGAACCATACATGACTCGGCGTCTGTATGGCCCTCGGCGCATTGTCTGTTTTCTTACAATGTCGTATATATGTTGTCAAAGAACGAATGTTTCCCTACAGACTAATCACCCAGGAGTATTCTCGTGGAAAATTAAAATGTCGGTTATTCGTTTTGCTTGCGCAAAGGAAGATCTTCCTCTCCCTCCGCCCACAGTCGCCTGCAAGCTACCGGTTTCATAGATCGAAAAGATCCATGCGGTAAAAACCAAAGTAATTTCAAAACCTAAGCAGTCAACTCGGTTTTATAAAAAAGTTCGTAGTTCATGCGGATAGATTTGATTTTTTTTATAAGGTAAGATGGTAGTAATGAGACATAATTCGGGTGATCGGTACGGCTGGTAAGATGGGCGTTTAATGTGAGTTCGGTGGGATGGGACAAGGGAGAGAGCAAATGGAGAAAAGATCAGGTGAAAAGGTATGGCACGGGAGCTTATTTCCTGTTAGGTTATCTATATACTAGAGACATAGTCGGTTCGTTCTTTGGAAAGAAAACCACAGCATTTTTTTAGGGACAAAGGATAGCAGGTTTTTCGTGTTAGGTTGTGAATTCCTCCAATGATAGCGACTTGTGAAATCATTGGAATGGATCTATAACGGCAGAAAGGTGAACTTATTTGTAAAAATTTTGATTAGTGTCGATTGTTTGTTGTCTGTTAAGCGTGGCCATGATAGAGGAAAGTCATTGGGTGGCGGGTCTAGTTCCCCACCCTACAATCAGGGCGGGGTGACCATATTCTCAAATAACACACGTTAAACTGCATGTAAACATAGCCATCCCGCGAATTCTGACCGTAACTGGCAGAAGATGGGTTCAACGGTATATAACAGCCATCATATCTCGAGTAATCCTACAATTTCTAGCTTGTTCGAAATTCAAAATACATAAGAAAAAAATTTGCCAGACAGTTTCAATAAGAAACAAATATTTGCTCCTACCTTCGAATCTTTATAATGCATTTCTTGCAAAGACAATACTAAACCAAATTGCCGTTTCATATTCGACAAGTGAAAATTAGGTCTTACTAAAAATGATCAGACTGATGAATGTTTCATAAATAATCATGCCTCATCCACCTTGAGAGACTGCAACAAAACATTAACCAAGGCTAAAGTCTGGTTACCAAATGTAGAGAGAAGATCTGTAATTAACATAGGGATTAAATGAGTTCATAGTCGCGATGAATAACTTTCCTCCAATAGAATCCAAAACAGCGCTTGGAAGGAGGCCTGAGTTAGAACCCTGTCCAACAGAAATCAATTTATGAACACAACTATATCCGTCTAAATTGCACAAGAATTGGCTGAGTCCACCCCCGGCATTCGTTGTAAATGTAAGCAGTTTTCCATTTAATGAATCTAATACAATACTTGGATATTGACCATAATTAGAAACTTGCCCCGCAGAAATGTCTTGGTGAGTACAAGAGGATCCATCTAGATTACATTTAAATAAGCTGGGTTTTGAACTATTACTTTGGTTCATGGTTACAACTAATAGTTTTCCATTTAATGAATCTAAGGCTGCACTTGGATAGGAACCAGAGCCATAACCCTGCCCTGCAGAAATATCATGAGAAGTACAAGACGTTCCATCGAGATTACACCTAACCAAATTGGGTCTAAATTGATTAAGGCTATTCCCGGAAACGACTAGCAATTTTCTATTCACTGAATCTAATAACGGAACCATTCTTTGACCATTGCCTTGGCCAGCAGAAATGTCTCTAAACTCACAACTTGTCCCATCTAAATCGCATCTAAGTAAACTGTATTTATAATTAGTTTTATTTAAGAAAAATACAAGAAGTTTGCCGTGAATCGGTTCAAATAACATACTCGGAGGATGGCTACCATTAACTTCTTGACCATTAGAAATTTCCTTATAAATACAACCACTGCCATCAAGATTACACCTAAATAAATTAAGTTCACTTTTCGTGTGATCATAATTCGTATTTAGAACTAATAGTTTTTTATTGATAGGATCAATGATGGCATGTCCACCTCTACCTTTCTCAATTTGTCCGACCGAAATATCATGATAAGTACAATTTGAACCATTCAATTCACAGCGGTATAGGGCAGGCTTATATTGCATTTCCGCAACCACAAGTATCTTGAAATTAAAAGGATCAATGATAGCGACAGGTTTACCCGCATTTACATTTATGAATCCTGCTGAAAGATCTATGTGTATTCCACTTTCACTTGTTCCAGGCTGCGTTGCCGTAGTAGATGCCATAGCCTCAAACTGATTTACCCCACTACTCCCAAATGCACTGCTAGCTACCACTCGAAAGTAATACAATGTCCCACCAGTAAGTCCCGTAATCGTTGCATGTGGATCAGTCACTGGCCCAAAACTTGTCGATGAAGTTGTCACGCCAGGACTTGTGCTATAGTATACAGTGTACGATGTGGCTCCTGTTACCGGCCACCATTGTACGATAGCACTCGTTCCCCCCGCATGTGCTTCTACAAAGACAGGAGAACTCGGTGGACCTACATGAAAGCTTTGATTTCCTGAAGTGCTTAAGTTTCCTGCCAAGTCACGAGCCAAATATTTTACTTGGTTGCTACCATTAGATAAAGCCACTGGTGACGAATACACAGTCCCATTAGTCACGGCCCCACTCCCATCAAACGTGGGTTCTGTGCCATTCAAAGTATAAATGATTTTATCACATCCGCTACCGCTAGTATCAGAACAACTGAGTTGGAGTTGAGTTCCCGAAGCAAATGGCCCGCTTCCAGAAGGAGATGCCATCGTCAAGGTGGGTGCTGTAGTGTCCTTGTTTGTATATCGAGTGGTGGATCCAAAGCTACCGATTAAGTTTGCGACACAAATACGAATGGTATTATCGCCTTCCACAAAATGAGAGTTTGCGATGGTGGAAGTTGTTTCCGTCGTTGCCGTAATATTTCCTGTAACATTCGCATTGCTTCCTGTATTCGTTAAAGCCGTTCCCGTGGAACAGCTAGTTCCACCCAAACGGATTTGGTAAGAACCCGCTTTCGAACTTTGCCAACTTAACGATGCATTTGCTACACCACCGATGGCTGCAGTATGAGAGTTCACAGTGATAGTAGCTACCTGAGTATCTACAGTATAGTTTTGAGAACTGACACCAGAAACATTTCCTGCTTTGTCACGAGCCACAAACTTAATATAGGTGACTGAAGCATCAGTGATGGAAAAAGCTGCGGTGTATAAAATTCCGCTGCTTACCGTTCCAGTCGTTCCTTGGATGGCTGGATTTGTTGGTGCTGAACCGGCTTGAACTGCATAAGCAATCTGGTCACAACCGGAACCACCAGTATCTGAACAGGAAAGAGAGACTGAAGTGGCTACTCCATAATTTCCAGTACCAGGGGTAGCAGTGACAACGGGTGCGGTATCATCTCTTTGTAGAGTGACAGATACAAATCCGGTGAGACCGTTCGTACCGGTTACACAAATCCGATAAGTCTTCGTACCTTCACTTGTAAAATGAGTATGCGAACGAACAAATCCTTGGTCGACATTTGCGGTAGCAGATCCAGTCGTGGCAATAGTTCCTGAATCACAAGAGCTACCTTCTCTGATAGTAAAAGACCCGGACCTATCGGTTCGCCAAGTGGCTGACGAGCTAGATATGGCACCCGCACTCGCACTGATGGAAGTCGAAGATTGGCTGACAATACTGAGAGCAGGGATTTTCGTATTGATCGTATAAACAATGTTTGTGGGTAAAGAAACATTTCCTGCTAAATCACGACAGATAGCTTGGAGGGTATGAGTTCCTTCTGTAGAAAGAGAAACTGCTTTGGATGATTTTACAATGAGGGTTCCATTTTTTGGTGAGAAAGCGGGTGCTGAAGCATCCAAAGTATAAACAATCGATCCTGGTGCTTTGTTATCCGAACATGTGAGAGTTGTAGTTTGAGTCGTTGAAAATGTCCCAGTTAACAAGGAACTGGTGATAGTTGGGGGAGTTGTATCACTGAGGATAGTAACAATGGCAGTATCGTTGGGTGTCCCGTCTCCATCAGTATCAAAGCCCAGTGGATTCCCATTTGCATCCACAACGATGACCACTGGATTTCCCGTTCCACCTGGTCCGGTTGTGAGAAATCCAGGTGGATTGGGACTAATGTAATAATCAGGTAATCCATCTCCGTTGGAATCAACTGCATCAGGAACTCCATCTCCATTGGTGTCGATCAGAATGAGGTTGGGAGTGGTTCCACCAGTGAGATTGATTCCATCGGAAATACTGTCGCCATCGGAATCGACTAACGTTCCTTCGGGGTTTCCATCACCTGACAGATCGACGGCGGCTCCTGGTGTTAGATTTTGAGCAGAAGTTGGAGAACCTCCAACAAGGCCCAGTAGGAAACCAAATAAACTAAAGTCTGTTTGGCTACCACCATTGGGTAAAAAAAGAACACAATTACTGATAAATAGAACTAAGAAAGAAAGGAGATAGATTTGTTTTGGGATTCGCATTTTACTTTTTTCCTAAAAATTCGCATTAATATTCGAAAATGTTAATGTGGTTTCGAATTTCTCCTACGAACAGCTAATTTTCATTAGTTTGTCTAAAAATGTTCGAAAAAGGGATTCACACCGTTTTCAGCAGTTTTAGAAAACATAACAGTTGTGATAAGAACAGCTTTCAAGGATATGGCAGGAAAAATTATTGTAGAAATTACTTTTGTGATTTCCATCTCTGCTAAAAAATCTATATCAGAATGATCGAAAAAGCGGGAACCTAACAAATGGAAGTCTTATTACATTAGTTTACTATGGGAAATTGTTCAGTATGACCAAGAAATTACTGGTGGAGAAGGAAATTCAAATCGATTGATGAATAAGCATAGTAGTGAGAATCTAAAAATGATCTGAAATCGGCTAATTATTTAGGAAAAAATGAATCATTGCAAATTAGAGACTAAAAAATTGCATTTTTACTTAGGAAGTTCGATTATCCCTGTTGACAATCCACCAACACAATCCCCAAAATTCTCTTGCAATTTCTTGAATGAATGCAAGAATTTCAGGAACTTGGAATGGATTCCTATAAATGAAAAAAATACTATTCTTATCTCTCCTCATCCTTCTTTCCTTCCCCCTACTCGCAGTCAATACCGTCATCCTTAAAAACGGGAAAACACTCAAAGGAAAGGTGACGGACCAAAACGAACGTGGACTCACTGTCCAAACTACAGAGGGTGCACAAACGATAACTAAATCTCAGATTTTAAAAGTAATCTATAAAGATGTAAGCGACCAAGAAGCAGAAAAAATTCGAATCGCTGAAGAGAAAAAACTAAAAGAAAAAGAAGAGAAAGAAAAAGCAAAACTAGAAAAGGAACGTTTGCTTGCAGAAGCCAAAGAACAAAAACGTTTAGAAGAAGAAGCTAAACTTGCAGAACAAACAAGACTTGCTGAAGAAAAAAACAAAGAGACACAAGCAGAAAGAGAAGCAAGAGCCGAAGCAGAATGGCTTGCCACAAGAAAATTAGGTCCCTCTCCGGCAGCCACCCAATGCGGAGGCCGACTAGCTTTGATTTGGCGATCTGCTTTAATCCCTGGATGGGGGCAATATTGTGGAGGTTATACTGTATCAGCGGGGACATTTGGCACTTTATTTTTCGGAACTCTATTGTATTCACTTGGTCCACTTCGCACTGGTGAACAAAATGCAAAGTCACATTACGACTCCATGGTTTTACTCAACCAAATCGGTGGTCCAGGCACCAGATTCAATGCACAAAATGTAAGTTTGCCTTCGGAATTCATTGGAGGATTTGTGGAAACTTCGATTACAGAAGATCTCATTGCAAAAAGTAAAAATGAAGCAAAAGAGGCAAATGCCAAATACCTAGCGGGGCTTGGCACTGCGGGAATCATTTATATTACGAATGTAGTTCATGCCTTTATGATCGGACGTGACCGATATCCAGACCGCCCTACTGTCAGCACAGGTGGAAAACAATTTAAGGATGGTTTGGATTGGGAAACTGGATGGGACAAACCTTATTCTATCACTGGCATTCGACCTCAAACGAACTCCATCTATGCGGAAGTTCGGTATTCCATTCTATTCTAAGGAGAACCCAAATGAATCGCATACTTACAACACTGATCCTTCTTTTATTTACCTTTCAATGCAGAATTTTTAAACCATCCAGCCTTGACCCAGGAGAAGATCTAGGTTCATTGCAATCCTTGCTTCGATTGTTGAGTTTGGCCGATGCCTTTAATACATACAGCCAAACGGTTGTTTTTATGAAGTTTACTGATTCCAATGGAACACCATATAGTACGGGAACAGTAGAGTATTCAGTTTTCAATGAAGCAGATGAAAATGGAATTCCTGTCTCGCTCTATGGGGCCAATATACAACCATTAACAGTTACATTAGATGCCAACGGAAGAGGTTTTCTGTTTTTTTCTGAAAGAGGAATTGCGAATCTTACTGTTAAAAGTTCAGGAAATAATGTTGGGACAGTCAATTTCCGAATTTATAACGGAATCACCAAACAATCTTTTTCTATTTTAAGCCAAACTGGAGCAACCCAATTCATTCTTGAAGACTTAGCAAACTATAGAAATGGGATGGGATCAATTTCAACATTTACCCCCCTTGGGTCAGCAAATGGAAGACAGTTTATTTTTATACAAACTCAATTATCCTATATTTCAATCTCAGACAACGATTATAAAGGATATATAATCTCTAGTGCTGATGGCGAAACTTATGACCAGGTAACTGCCATTGAGGGTGTTACTATCAATACAAAAGGCACCACCCAAAAACGATTAAAAATATCACTACCATCATTTGATGGAAGTCAGTATGTTTTTTTCCTCTCGGAACAAACAGATTTGTCTGGCGTTTACCAATCCAACAAAGATTTAGTTCTCCGAATTCCGGCTTTTTCTACACCATCTTCGGTTGCTGTTGAAACGTTAGGACTCCCTACAAATTATCACCTGTTTACACAAGATGACCGTTCTTGGCAATATCCTGCACTTTATACAGGTAACGATAGATTTCTCGTAACTCCTTATTTTTCTTCGCAGTACCGTCCAACTTTAATCAGTTTTAATTCTACATCAACAAACGATTTAAGTGCAGGATTTAGTTGTTCAGTTACCAATCCCGATCTTCATTTGCCGGGTTACCAGGTTTTCAATATGAATGGAATTTCGTATTTACAATGCCCTACCACAGCAAATTATTTGGTCACTTCTTTACCAATAAGATCAATACGTATGTCTGATTTAGCATCAAATACAATTAATTTTAATGCTGGACTTACCTTTGAATCATACGTATACCCTTATAAAGGTCAGTTGATCGCATTAGCTAACGGAACCCAACCATACAACGGTTATACATTTCCCTCGGATTCCTATACATCTCCCTCTCCGACAATCGCCAGGAACACTCCAATTATTTCGGGAATTTCAGTTTCGCAGACATCAACTTCTACCTTATTAAGATCAATCAAAGGATCTTTAAATTCCGATTATATGATTTTATCAACTAACGCAACATTTTTGTCACCAACAATAGTAATTTACAAGTCGAACGATTCTTTTGCAAGTGCGTCAACAGTAGGGGTTCTACCAACAACATACTTTGCTGGAGGCATTACCAATCCTGAACAATTACAATCGGCAAATGGAAAATTAAATTATAGTGGTTCAATCGGTGCAGGAACAGGGTTTGATTCAAGACCAGTCTACCTTACACATTTCACACAAGACGATGGAAACTGGGAAGCTCTGCCAAGACTCATCAAAATTCGTTAGAAAAATACCACCTATCTTGCTATAGGTGATATTCAATTCATATTATTTGAGAAAGGTTGTATTTTCCTTTAAAAAGGAATTCACAATTGACTCATACTCCTTATAGCGAGTATCAATCGACTTACAGTGGCTAGCTCCCCAGTCAGTAATGAACAACTGTTTTCTGTTTGATTTTAAATTTTGAAAAATCTCTTCCGAATGAGAAACCGGTGTGATTTCATCAGAATTAGAATGGATAAGAAGAACTGGTTGGAATATGTACTTTGCTGCCTTTTTCGGGGAGACTTCATCCACAAGGAAGTCAGCTCGAATTTCTGCGATCGAAAGCGCAATGGGAGAAAGAAATAAGATCAGGGGGGAATACAAGTCAACGGCCCTTTTTTCTACGATCGAGCGCATGTCCATATAAGGTGAATCAGCAATGACAAAAGCAAAATCATTACGACCTTCCGCATATTGCAAAGCAGTCGCAGCACCGAAAGAAGCACCAAAAATCCCTATTTTTTCTTCCGGAACCGTGCTAATTTCTGAAAAAAATTCAATCGCACGTTCCAAATCACTTTTTTCATAAAATCCGTACGTTCCGTATTCTCCTGCACTCTCCCCATGATGGCGAGCATCGTACATAAACAAACTGCAGCCTTGTTTCCAAAATAAGGGTGCGTATTTTAAAACACCATATCGAGTTCGTTTGTGCCCGTGAAGTAAAACCACACCGCATTTTTTACGTTTAGGATTTTTAAAATACCAACCGCGAAGACGTAAAATTCCGTTTTGGAATCGAATGGATTCTGGCTCGGGCAGTCCAAATTCGACAACGGAATTGATGTTTAATTTCGTCTTATCTTCTTCTAAGGTAGTGATGGGAAAGGATACAATGGAAGATGAAAAAAAATAACCTGCACCTAGCAGAAAAAAGGTGAGAATGATTATAAATAAACTGAGAATCTTTTTCATTAAAGGACCTAGTTGGAAAAATCTAGGAGAGACCACAATAGGAAAAGCGAATTTTCCAAAATGCCAGTTTTTGACCCGAAAAAGAATTGCCTACTGACGATCCTTCCCTCATTTCTTAAGGAAATCTATGAAACTATATTTAGCGTGCCTTTCCCTCCTCCTGAGCCTCACATTTACAAACTGTCGTACCATGGATGTCGCCGTCCAATATCCGGAATCAGGAAAAACGGATCTAGGAATTTCCAAAGTGGCTGTATTGCTTTTTGACATTGAAGAGGCGAAATGGGGAGATGAGTTTACCGATGCCGTATCCTTGCAAATTGCAAAACTCCTTCCCGTCAAGGTCATAGAAAGGGAACAACTTTCCAAAGTGGTAAACGAACAAAGTTTTTCAAAAACGGGGATCATTGACACACAAACAGCTGTTCGCCTAGGAAAAGTTTTAGGTGTGGATGCACTCGTTTTTGGTAGAGGATCTGCACTCAAAAAATATGATGAAAAAGGAAAACTCATCCCCAATTTAGTGGATACTGTCTCCTTGAAAGTAGTACATATCGAATCAGGACATGTCATTGTCAATGCTCGCAAAAAACCAGGTGCCGATTGGACTATGGGTCGAATTTTACAATACAGTTTGGGATTTGGATTTGTCTGGAGCCGAGAGGATATTTTAATTTCGACAAGCCAATACGACTTCGTTGCTGAAAGTTTAGTGGAACGCATTGCTACAGAAATTCGTAAATAGTCGTTTAGATTTGATAAAAAGGATAAATCATGAAAATTAATATTGGAATTCCAGAAGAAGAAAGAAGTGCAATCTCAGAGTCATTAAAAAAACTTTTGGCAGATACGTACACTTTGTACCAAAAAACACATAGTTACCATTGGAACGTTACAGGGCCTATGTTCCAAACTCTACATATTTTGTTTATGACGCAGTATACAGAACTTTGGAATGCAATCGACCCCATTGCAGAAAGAATCAGATCCTTAGGATATTATGCACCTATGGGTGGATGGGAGTTTGCAAAGTATTCCAGTATCGCAGAAGATAAAGAAGTTCCTAAGGCTAAAGAAATGATCAAACATTTAGTGGAAGGAAATGAAGCAGTCATTCGTACCGCAAGAGCGGCTTACGAACCAGCAGAAAAAGGAAATGACCAAGCTACTTTGGATTTACTCACACAGAGACTTGACATTCATGAAAAAACTGCTTGGATGTTGCGTTCTTTACTCGAAGATTAGAAAAGATAAAAACCTTTCCTTAGTTTACAAGACGTAAACTTAACAAAGAACATTTGAATTCTTTCACTGAATTCAAGTGTTTTCTTTTTGCTGTTGATTTTGAAACCACTGAAGTAAATTTTCCAAATACTCTTTCTGATGAGTGTAGTGGATGTAATGTCCACCTCCAGGAATACTTACCATGGTTAAATGAGAGAAAGTTTCCTGAATCAATAACTTATCTTTCACCGTTATGTATTCCGAAGCCCCACCAAGTATAAACAAAGTTATGGTATTAGAAAATATCTTCTCTGGGAAAGGATGATCAAAAACTCGACGCGCCTGATTTAATCCGGCTACATTCAGTTTCCATCGATATTCGCCCGTATCTAACCGATCCAAACTCATCTGTAAAAACTGACGAATGAAAGTATCAGGTAAATACTTTGCCATCTCTTGGTCAATTGCAGTTCGGGAGTTAAATCCATCCAATGGGAACAACATCGATTGAATTTCATTGTCATAGGCAAAGGGATAGGATCTAGGTGCAATGTCCTGTACTACAAGTGCCTTCAAAACACCCTGATGAGTAAAATCAAAGTACATAGCCACAAGCCCACCCATAGAATGCCCAAGTAAAATTGGATTTTTGATTTGATGGTCTGTGAAAAATTCTTCTAAATCTTCTGACATCAGCTTAATGGAATGTTCAGAACTATGAGGAGAGTCGCCGTGATTTCTTTGGTCGATGGTATAAACAGATCCAAATTCAGAAAGGGCCTTAGCCACTGTAACCCAATTTTTCGAAGAACCGAATAACCCGTGCAATATGATAATATCGCCGATTGATTTTTGATTTTCCGTACCTTTTAAAAATGGATAATGTTTAAAACTTAATTTCAAGGAAAAAACCGATTATCAAAAACTCATCATCGAAAACATTCTTTCTTTAAAATTTGCAAATGAGGGAGGATTTGTTTTTTTTCTCTAGGTCCAATTTCTGAGGTATACCGAATCATTTGGTTGATTTCCGATTTGATTCCTTCACTCACTGGCAAAAAACAAGGAATGGAATCTGGATCCTTCGTCATAGAATACAAATTTGCTACCAAATCCTTAGTGTATAAATTTACATAATTACCTGTAGGAAAAAGATATATATAACGAAGTTTTCCCTTCCGCATCTCTTCCAATCTGCATTTTAAATCGGTCCCACAATCTACAAGAGGAATACTTTCTGAAGCTAAATAACCAGCATAATCAGAATGTTTTGTTTTAGGATAAGACTCGAGAAGTTTCCAAAAGTAATTTGAATCAACGTAATATTTCCCTGATGAATAATCATACAATAACTTGGTTTGGTGACGTTTTAAAAATTCTAGAGTAGAAGGATCATTATCAGGTTTGATACTTTTTTCGTTCATAAGATCCACTGTTTTCTTTAGAAAAAAGCCTGCTTTTGCACGAAGAAAGATAAAATCATCTCCAGTATACTTTCCAGAGCCGGAAACTTGAAATATGGAATCCGTAATTTCCTGTTTTGCCACAAAATCAATGTTCTTCGACAAAATCATTCGTTCTGCTTCAAACAACAAAGTAGAAAGATATTGTTTAGGAGGGACAGATCGCACCACAGAACGTTTGATAAAACCAGAAAGGCCATCTTCTAACTTTACTGGAATCCAATCTTCTTTTGGGCTTTCTAGTGAGTCTCGATCAAAAGTAACAGATTCGCCAAACTTAAGTTTACGCAGAACGTCACTTTTCTGGTCAGCAAACAAATGTAAATTTAAACCTATGACAGGGATTACAATTTGAGTGTTCGAATCACGTTTATAAATTTCGGATGGTTTTGTTTGTTTGGTTTTTTCCTGGATCGTCGGTGCTGCCAAAAGCGAGCTGAAAAAAAGAGAAAAAACCAACCCTCTACGAATCATTTTCAGTAAAGGGCGGGAATTCATTTTACTTTTGTAAATCCTCAACCATTTGTTTGATGCGAGCCACACCTTTTTCAATGTCTTTTTCACCTAACGCATAAGACAATCGAATGGCTTTATCATCTCCGAAAGCAATTCCAGGAACTGCAGCGACATTGTATTTATCGAGTAAAATATCACAAAAAAGTTTGGAGTAAGAACTTTCTTTTTTCTCTGCCACTAATTTTTGGAAACCTTTAGTTTCATAAACACCAGTGATGTAAGGGAAAGCATAAAAAGCACCTTCTGGCATCCGACATTCCACACCCGGGATCTCACGTAATAGTCCCACGATAAGTTTACGACGTTTATCAAATGCTTTTAGCATTTCGGCTACAGGAGTTTGGTCGCCAGCGAGTGCCGCTTCTGCAGCTGCCTGCGAAATGGAAGAGGCGTTGCTTGTCGATTGGCCTTGCATGGTATCCATGTTTTTCACAATCTCTGCATTCCCTGCCCCATATCCAATCCTCCATCCTGTCATGGAATAAGCTTTGGACACTCCATTCACTACAAAGGTTTTTTCCTTCATCTTAGCTGAAATCATCGCTGGATTTACAAATTCCAATCCATCATAAATGATTTTTTCATAGATATCATCCGACACGGTAACAATATCTTTTGGTTCCAAAACTTTTACCAATGCTTCTACATCCGAACGAGTGTAAGCGGCTCCTGTTGGATTCGAAGGAGAGTTAAAAATAAAAACTTTTGTTTTAGGAGTAATCGCTTTTTCCAATTGGTCTGCTGTGATTTTAAATCCACTGGAAATATCCGTTGGCACAATCACAGGAGTTCCTTCCGCAAGGCGAACGATGTCCGCATAACTCACCCAATACGGTGCAGGAATGATGACTTCATCTCCAGGATTGAGAGTAGCCATAAAAAAATTGTAGAGAACCTGTTTTCCCCCTGTTCCTACGATGATTTGGTTCTTTTCGTATTTCAGACCGTTTTCGGTTTCGAATTTACGAATGATTGCCTCTTTCAAAGAAACAGTTCCACTCACGGGAGTGTATTTGGTTTTCCCCTGATCCATTGCTTTTTTGGCAGCTTCTTTGATATGCGTTGGCGTATCAAAGTCAGGTTCTCCTGCACCAAATCCAACAACGTCAAGTCCACTCGCTTTCAATTGGTTTGCTTTCGCAGTGATCGCGAGTGTGGGGGAAGGTTCTACGACATCCAGTCGTCTTGCTACAAGTTTCATTTTATCCTCTATTTAGTGAGTAATTCTTCCGATACAGTTTCTTTAAACTGATCCAAAGTATAAATTTCATATTCATACCCTTGTTCGGTGAGAAAAAGCTGCCTGTTTTGTCCAAACCTCTCTTCATTGGTATCACGCGAAATCAGTGAGTAAAAAATGGCTGTATTGTCTTGGGACTTCGGACGAAGGATCCGACCAAGCCTTTGCGCCTCTTCTTGTCTAGAACCAAAAGTTCCCGACACCTGGATGGCAATGTTGGCATCTGGTAAGTCGATCGAGAAGTTTGCCACCTTTGACACCACAAGTTGTTTGATTTGGCCAGAACGAAATGCTTGGTACAGTTCCTGTCTTTCAGGAAGTGGAGTTTTTCCAGTAATCAATGGGATTTTAAAAGTTTGAGAAATTTCTTCCAACTGATTGATGTATTGTCCAATAATCAAAATGTTGTTAGTCGAATGTTTCTTCAAAATATAACTAATCGCACGGAGTTTCTCTGGGTTTTCCGAAGCCAAACGAAATTTTTCACGGTCATCAGCGACAGAATATTTCATACGAAGATCATCTTCCATTGGAACACGAATCTCCACACAATTGGCTTCTGCAATCCAAGACTTCGCTTCGAGTTCTTTCCAAGGTACATCGTATTTTTTAGGACCGATGAGTGAGAACACATCTTCTTCTAGTCCATCTTCCCGAACAAGAGTCGCAGTAAGACCTAACCTACGTTTGGCTTGGAGTTCTGATGTCATACGAAAAACTGGAGCTGGCAATAAGTGAACCTCATCATACACAATGAGTCCCCAATTGTTGGCACTGAAGATATGGAAGTGAGTAAAATCCCCACCTTTTTTCTTTCTATGAGTTAAGATATTGTATGTCGCAATGGTGATCGGTTTGATTTCTTTCATCTCACCTGAATACTCACCAATGTCCGACTCAGGAATATCCGTTTTGTCTAAAATTTCATTTCGCCACTGACGAATGGACAATGTGTTCGTTACGAGAATGAGAGTTTCTGCTCCCACAATTTGCATCACCCCCATACCCACGATGGTTTTTCCCGCACCGCATGGAAGAACGACTACACCCGATCCCCCTTCATTTCGCCCACCAGCATGAAACGCTTCGACAGATGCTCTTTGGTAGTCGCGCATTCCAAACTTAATTCCACCTTTGGTAGTAGGACGTAAGTTGAATGGGTATTTGTTCCCTTCATCATAACCTGCAAGGTCTTCCACAGGAAAACCAATTTTGATTAACGCTTGTTTGATGTGACCGCGGTATTCTTTTTTAATACGAATTTTATCACCTTCCATTCCATCCACAAAGGGTTGAACGGCACGGTTGTTCGCAATTTCTGTAATGAATCCTTTTTCATTGGAAATGATATACAATTCCCCAGATTCTTCTTTTACCAGTTTCACTTTTCCGTAACGCGAGATTTGTTCTCGCACTTCATTCATAACGTTTTTAGGAACGGAATAACGGGCAAATTTAGTTAAACCTTCAATGATCTCTTCGGCAGTCATTTTAATGGAGGCAGCGTTCCACAAAGAAAGTGGAGAAATGCGATAAGTATGCATATATTCCGGGCTTTTTTCGAGCTCGGCAAACTTGGCAATGAGGTCCCGACAGGCTTCAAATTCTGGGTTATCCACCTCAAGAAGCATCGTTTTGTCACTTTGTACGGTGAGTGGCTTGGTCATGGTATTCCCTCTCAATTTAACCAGGCTGGGAACGGAAACCGCCCTGTCAACTCATTTGATTTTAATAGATTTTGGATGCATTTTCGTGCCCTTTTTCAGGCAAATCCAGAAAATTTCGAACGAATCACCAAGGATTACCGTCTAATTCACGTTATTCTATACGCAAACGTTAAAATTATTTGATTTGACTTTTCCCTTTTAATGTGCGTTCCCCAATCTTATCTTAAACCAAACTTCTATCTTTCCAGGGTCAGGCTACTACGGGGTGCGCTAACGCTTCCGTCCCCCGCCTTCTAACGATGGCAGGTGACCTTCGCCCTAAGTATCCTTAACGCAAAGAAAGGTATTCTTTTATAATAAATTCACTGGCTGAACTTTGGTGCATTCTATCGGTAAGAAATTTTCGGTATTCCCTTGCCCCTTTTTCTCCGTGGTATAAACCCAAAAGGTGGCGCAGGACAAAATGAATCTTTCCTTCTTTTTTTAGTACAAAATGAACATAAGGAATCAGTTCCGATAAAACCTCTTCCCTGGTTCTACAAGTCTCATTCGAATGATAATACAGAGAGTCTACTTCGCTAAAAAGAAAAGGATTGTCATAGGCCGCCCGCCCGATCATCACACCATCTACTTTAGTTAGGTGATTACCAATTTCCTCATGGGTTTTGATTCCCCCGTTAATGACAATGGACAGATCGGAAAAATCTTTTTTGAGTCGATAGACATCTTCATACCGAAGTGGTGGGATGGTTCGATTTTCTTTGGGAGACAACCCTTCTAAAATAGCGATCCTTGCATGGACTATGATTTGGTCTACACCAGCGGCTCGGATCTTAGATACAAAATCCTGTAAGTCTTCGTAACTTTCTTTTCCATTTACGCCGATTCGATGTTTTACAGTCACGGGAATCTTTACTTTGGACTTACAGACTGCCACCATCTCGGCCACAAGGTCTGGTTCTTTCATAAGACAAGCCCCAAAACTTCCACTTTGGACCCTGTCGGAGGGACAACCTATATTCAAATTGATTTCATCATATCCGTAATCTTCCCCTATTTTGGCACATTCACCAAGAGCGCTCGGCGAATCACCACCTAACTGAAGGGCGACGGGATGTTCTTCTTTAGAAAAATCTAGGTATCTATGATTGTCTTTTCCACGTAGGATGGCACCAGTAGTAACCATCTCTGTATATAAAAGTGCATGTTTGGAGATTAACCGCATAAAGAAGCGGTAATGCCTATCAGTCCAGTCCATCATCGGAGCGACGGAAATTCGACTGATAGGAACCTGTGGTAACAAAGACTTTCTCCTATGCTTCTTGTGGATGTTCCTCTCTGGACGGAAGGCTAAGAACCGAGGCGATTTCTGTCGGAACCCCTCGATGGATCTCTTCAGAAGCAATTACTGCAAAGTTCCTGGGGGGGAGTTCCTTTGTCAAAAAGAATGCAAAGGCTTGTCTCAAGTAACGAGAAACTACAAAAATCAGGAATCTGTTTTCATCCAAAGCTTTCTGAAGTTCATTGTACACCGATTCTAAAATTCGCACACGCACATCATGAGGAAGGATGATGATCTTACTTCCATCGGTTTCATCGAGTGTGATACTTTTGTTCATACGATCAATGATCCTTGGATCGATAGTTACCACATGTAACTTTCCATCAGGAGAAAGGAAGTCGTTGATGATTTGACGAGAGAGAGCTTGGCGCACATGTTCTGCCAAATCAAACGGATTGTTTGTCCTTGGAAGGTGGTTGGCAATGGCATCCATAATTTTGGGAAGGTTTTTAATCGAAAGACCTTCTGCCAAAAGATTTTGTAAAGTTTGTTGGATGATTCCAAGCCTTCCCTGTTTGTCGTAATCCAATTCGCCAACAAGAGTTGGATGGGTTTGTCTCAAATGTTCGAGAAGGGCTTTTACTTCTTCTCTTCCTAAAAGTTGAGAAGCATAATTGGAAATCAATTCTTTCAAATGAGTGATAATGACGGTAGACGGATCAACTACCGAATAACCTTTGTTCTCCACTTCAATTTTATCATTTGGATCAATCCAAGTCGCTTTGAGTCCAAAGGCAGGTTCTGTAAATGGTTCCCCAATGATAGGTTCTAAATTTCTGGCTGTATTGTTCATGGCCATTAGTCTGTCGGCTCTGACTGCGGACTGACCTACAACTACACCATTGATCCGAATGCTATAGTTATCATGCGGAATTTCTAGATTGTCTATGATTCGAATGGCAGGGATTACAAGACCAAAATCAATTGCAAATTTTTTACGAGTATTGGCAATTTGTTCGAGCAAATGCCCACCTGAGGATGAATCCACTAACGGAAGTAAGTCGCGACCGAGTTCCACCTGGATGGCTTCGACTGAGATTTCTTTGATATAGTTTTCTGGTTTTTTCTCTTGCACTTTTTCTTGGGCAACAGTTTCGATTTTTTTGATTTCTTCTTTGGCTACTTTTTCAATCGAATAACCCAAATACCCAATGGCTCCTGCTAAAAACAAAAGTGAAAAGAAAGGAAGTCCAGGAATCAAACTAGAAAGCCCGAGGGCACCTGAAACCACATACAAAGTTTTGGCATTTCCAAAAAGTTGGTCTTTGATTTCTACGGTGAGTTTCTTTTCTGAACTAGAACGTGTGACAATGATACCGGTTGCCGTTGTAGAAAGTAGTCCCGGAATTTGGGATACGAGTCCATCCCCAATCGTAAACTTTCCGTAAGTTTCAATTGATGCGAGGAATGATTCCCCGCGAATAGTAGATCCAATCAAAATCCCACCTAGCAAGTTAATGGCGGTAATGATAAGACCTGCTCTCACATCTCCTTGAACGAATTTTGAAGCTCCATCCATGGCCCCATAAAAGTCTACTTCGCGTTGGACTTTTTTTCTTTTTACTTTAGCTTCCGCTTCAGTAATCGCACCACTATTCAGTTCCATATCAATGGACATTTGTTTCTGAGGCAATCCATCCAATGTAAACCTTGCTGCCACTTCCGAGATTCGAGTTGCACCTTTTGTGATTACAAGAACTTGCACAATTGTTAAGATGATAAAGATAATGAGGCCCACAACATACTTACCAAGTCCTGATTCTCCACCCACCACAAAGGTTCCAAATGCTTCTATCACACTCGAATTCATAGCAGGTCCCTTTGACAAAATTTGTCTTGTTGTAGATACGTTAAGGGCTAACCGAAATAAGGTGGTGATAAGCAGTAAACTTGGGAAAATAGAAAACTCGCTGGGTTCAGTCACAGAAAGTGCTGTCATTAGTATGAGTAGTCCGAGACCAATACTGATCACAATTAGAACGTCTAAGACAAAACCTGGTAATGGGACAATCAACATTCCCAAAATCAGAAGTGTTCCCACTCCTAAAACCACATCGGATTGTTTGAGTATGTCTCTAAAGTTCATTTGCTTATGCCATTCCTACTTTTTTTTTAAACTTCTCAAGAGTGATTAGGATTTGAACCACTGCATGGAAGAACTCTTGCGGGATTTCTTTTCCCACTTCCACTTGTGCATATAAAAGACGTGCTTGTTTGGGGCTTTCTACGATTGGAACATCATTTTCTCTTGCGATCCTTCGTATTTCGAGTGCTAGGCGGTTTTCACCTTTTGCAATCACTCGCGGTGCCGAATCCCTTCCCATTTCGTAGGACAATGCCACCGAATAATGTGTAGGATTAGTAATAACCACATCGGCCTTTGGAACTTCACGAAGCATATTGCCTTGCATCATGTCCCTTGCTAGTTGCATCCTGCGATTTTTCATTACTGGATCGCCAGAATCTTCCCTCATCTCTCGTTTGGCTTCTGAAGGAGTTTGTTTTAGGGAATCTTCAAATTCTGACTTTTGGAAAAAAAAGTCAGCCACTGCAATCCCAAGTAACAAAAGTCCTGCGGCCATCATAATCTTAAATCCTGAATAGGTAATGAGTTTGATTGCTTGCATCATTCCCATATTTCCAGTAAGGAGCACTTTTAAAAAATCACCAGAAATCAAAATATAACTAATAATACCGATAAGTACAACCTTTGCCAAAGATTTAACTAAGTTAAACAATGTTTGGCGGTTTGGTAAAACCCGTTTAAAATTGGGAGAGATGCGATCAAATCGAAAGGATAATGCTCTAGGTGAAAACATAAAACCCACTTGCACTACATTTCCTACGACTGCAAATACCAATGTAATCGCAAGGACCGGCCAGAGAAGATTAAAAAAATCTCGTGAAACTCCGGAGAGGATCACTCGAAACTCTTCTGCCCCAAACCGGTCCATTTTCATTCCCATCGGTAGGTATTTTTTAATAAAAATGGCAGTGTTACGAATGAATGTATCACCTAAAACAAACAAAACGCCCGTCCCACCTAATAAAACCAAGGTGGAAGCCACTTCATTCGATTTAGGAACATTCCCTTTCTCTTTTTCTTCTCTCCTACGACGTTCACTTGGAGGCTCGGTTCTACCTTCATCAGCCGCAGCAAAGAGTTGAAGTTCTATTTCATAGTATCCAGAGGAAAAACCAGAGTGCACAATGCTTCTATCTTTCTCTGCCACGTATGGAAAGCCAAAGGGAATTGAATTGGCCAAACAAAAAGAATCAAACCCACCATACAATGATTTGATACAATCGAGAAAACTTTCCCAGTTTAATGTAAATCTTTTGAATCCACTCATCTTCATAGACTTGGCCACTCCCGAATGAGTAAACTTGCCTTATCCATAGAAATTTGGATTCCTTGCACCATTTGTGTGGCGATGAAAGTTAAAGTCGCAATGAGTGTCAAAGTTCCGATAAATACTTTGAGTGGGAACGACATAGACATCACGTTCATTTGTTGAGCTGCCTTTCCCATAAGGCCTTCTGCCAGAGAAACCAAAAATAGAATTCCCATCACAGGCAGGGCAATTTTAAAAGCGACTACGAACATGGCGCCAATAGCTTCTTCCATCAGGCGATACAATCCTGCATTTACTTGCCCTGTAAAAGATATGATTCTTATTTTTTCAAAGGAATAGGCAAGTGTTTCAATGAGAAACCGGTGTGCGCCGATCACAAGAAAAAGAGCTGTAGCCATTAGGTTCTTCATAGTTCCAATAGCTGGGAGTGAGTTTTGTGTGACAGGATCTAAAATTTCCGTATACCCGAAGCCAATTTGGTTATTAAAGAATTCACCGGCCATTTGGAATGCAGCAAACACTAGTGAGACGAGAAATCCGATAAACACTCCAATCAACATTTCAGATATTACAAGGATTCCATAGTTAATCATATGACCTGGAACTTGTGGCATATAAGTCGCCACAACTGGATACACTATGAGTGAAACCATAAAGGAAAAGATCATTCTTAGGGAAAAATTGATCGATTCAGAAGAATAAAAAGGCGCAACAAGAAAGAGGCCGAGGAGGCGGACTAAGACCAAAAGAAAAGATTGAAAGTGTAAAACAAATGGTTCCATATCATATCTTTTCTATCATAAAAAAAATTTCACGAGTGTAGTCCGTCATCACTCGCACCATCCAAGCCGAAAAAAACACTATCACAGCAAAGATAGAAACAAGTTTTGGCACAAAAGCAATGGTTGGTTCCTGAATGGAAGTAGTGGTTTGTAAAATACCAACGATAAGGCCCACAACAAGAGCGGTTATGAGGATCGGACTGGATATTTTCAGAGTCACGATGAATGCTTCTCTCAGTAAATTGACTACGTCGACTTCTGTCATTTATAACTCCTTACGAGTTCAAGGACGAGTAAGTTCCAACCATCAATTAAAATGAAAAGTATGAGCTTAAGCGGAAGGGAAATCATTACCGGAGGTAACATCATAAAACCCATTGCCAGGAGCGCAGAAGCTACTATCAAATCGATAACAATAAAAGGGATGAATATATAAATACCAATGATAAATGCCTTTTTGATTTCACTTAACATAAAAGCTGGAACCAAAACATAAGAAGGAACATCTTCAAAGGATTTCACATTCTGAACCTTCCCGATTTTCAAAAACAAGGCTACGTCTTTTGTTCCATCCCTTCCTAATTGACGAATCATAAACTGACGTAAATGTTTCATTGACCCTTCCATAAATGTGGATTGATCAATTTTTCCGTTTAAGTAAGGTTGGAGTGCTTCGTCATTCACCTTACCAATAGTAGGTGCCATTATAAAGAAAGTGACAAAAAGTGCAAGACCCATCATCACCTGGTTTGGTGGTAAATTTTGGAGCGAAAGAGCCCTTCTCACAAAATCAAATACAATTACAACTTTTGTAAACGAAGTGACACTCATCACGATGGCTGGCGCCAAAGAAAGAATAGTCACAAGAAATAAAATCATCAGCGAAAGACTAGTGTCTTTGGGACCTTTCGCCTCATTTACGTTAAATGATAGATTGGGAATCGGAATCCTTGTGCCCTTATCCTGGGCCATAAGGCCTGTAAACCCACCTGCAGTGATGAGAAATAGAATGCTAATGAGAAAAATAATAGATTTATGTCTCTTACAAAAGGAAAAAAAACGATCTCTCATGATTCTCCTCCCTCTAACAATTCCCTGTGTTTACGTAAACGTTCGAGACCTTCTTTGGCCTTTCTTTGGATTTCTGCCGCTCCATCAGATTCTAAACTTTCCATTTTGGATGGATTGATTCGAATTTTTCGTTGTGCCTTGGATTGTAAACTCTCGAGAACCGTTTCTAAAAAATTCGGAACATAAGGATCGGCTTCCTCTTTCATCTTTTGAATCTGTGATTTTTCATCAGGAGCAGTGACTTCTGTTAATAAACTCACAGATCCATCTGCTACACCTAACACAAGCGTACGACCACCTACTTCTACGATTTGTACCGATTGTGTCGCAGAAAGAGAGAGGCTAGACAAAACCTTCATAAATCCCTTTACAGGATACTTTGCCGATTTTGATTTTTGCATTTGTAAGATCAGGTAATAACCTGCACCTACTAAAATGGCTAAAATAAATAAAATCTTTAATAAGATCCAAGTCGCAGAAGGAGAATCATCTGGATTTTCTGCATAACGCTCTTGGATAAGGTTGGTTTCTTCAGAAACCTTAGTTCCCTCTTCCGTCTTAGTCTTGTTAGAGTCGGAAGAACCTTCGAATTTAGGAGCTGAACTGGAATTATTTGAATCGGTTGGTTTGGTTTTTGAATCTCCCAACTCTTGGCGAAGGATTTGGTCAAGTTCTTTTGTTCCCACGTTTTGGGAAAGGAGAGGAGATACAAAAAATACGAGTGTTAGGCAAAAGTACATAACTTGCCCCTTTCGTTTTTGTACTCTCTTACCTAAATGGATCATTTTTCGCCTTTGAGTCGGTCGGTAGGACTTACGATATCGGTAACACGAACACCAAAGTTTTCATCGATGACCACAACCTCACCTTTAGCAATGAGTTTGCCGTTAACAAGTAAATCCACAGGTTCCCCAGCTAACTTGTCTAACTCGATGATAGATCCTTCACCCAAACCTAGAATGTCTTTGATGTACATTTTGGTTCTACCGAGTTCCACGGTCAGAGCCATTTGTACGTCCATGAGGAGATTGAGATTGGTTTGCCCAGGGCCAGCACCCGCAGTGGCAAGAGAAGGAAAATTAACACCTTTGATCCCAACAGAACCTTGTCCACCACCCATTCCCATATTGGGTTGCATGTTGACATTCATTCCGCCGGACTGTTGTTGTTGTTTTTGGCCTCCCCCTTTTTGAATATCCAGTATGGAATTCGCCATAGAGAGAGAAACTACATAATAAACTTTAAAAGAACCAACCCCATCAATATTCAAACTGAGAGAAGTTTTCACCAAACTATTGTCATCTGGTAATTGCAAATCCCGACCTGAATTTACGAGCGCAATTTCCGGTGGACTGCCAGACATGGTGCCACCAAGTTTCATTCCAATTTGTGCTGTTACCGTTCCGAGAATTGGGGATAATGAATCTTTTAGGGTTTGGAGCTGAGCGTTATCTAATTGTCCAGGAGGAGTCATTCCCCCCATCATCACACCAGCAATTTTTGCGGCATTCTCTTGAGCCATAATAAGACAAGCTCTGCCCGCCAAACTACCGCTAATCGTTGAAAATAAACTAACAGATTTGGTTCCGAGTTCTTTTTGGACATCAGCAGAGGAGCTCGATTCGGTGGCAGGGTTCATAAAACGAGTGTTTTTTGCCAAGATCGTGCCAAGTGTGTTCCCCGCCACCTGGAATGCAGAGCCGATCACATCGGATATAATGTCGCGGTCAATAGGGGATAGGTTGTCCGATGACGAACTGGAGGCGCCACTTAAGGAAGAGAGGTCGAATGTATCATCCGCACCTTGTAGTAATGCGTCTATCTCGTCTTGTGAGAGTGAACCTTCACCCATACCCTTTTATCTCCGGAAAAACTTAGGATAATGAGACATAATATGAATCTTTTTGTCACTCAGTTTTTTTCCGAATTGACAAAAAGTAAACGGATCTAGTCAAAAGCACTCGCTAGTCCGTCCGAATAGGCACGAAGATTGTCATAGGAGTAAATTCCCGTGTTGTGGTAGTCACTCCAAACAATCGAAATCGCATAACGGCCCACTTTCGTCCAAGATAGGAGTTTGATGGACTCAATATGACCCGTTGCCTGCCCCACACTCCCCCCATGACCTCCGCGACAAGTGGCACAGGGGCATTTTTTACGGAGATCGAGGAGCGAATACTTGGAACCATGGCCATCCTTCCACTCAATATAGAGCGAATCATCATCAAATGAGATATCTTTCGGGAAGGTAGCTAATTGTGAGTTTGGCATTTTTATGCTTTCACCGGTAGTTTTGTCGTTTTAGAACGAAAATTTCCCACAGTGGTTCCGTATTGGATTTTGTCACCCAGGGTTATGTTTGTCAAATCAATGGTATCGTTTTCGAAAACAAGAATGACGGTAGAACCCATTTCGAAACGACCAAGCTCTGACCCTTTGTCGATCATTATGGAAACATCTTTGTAATGGTGTTCTTTCGCAAAACGGATCCAATTGTTTGTAACAATTTTATTATCATAAGTCACTCGAATCTTTCCTACATTCGAGGCCCCCACTTTGATCACGGCGATTTTACCGTATTCAGTTTGTAAGAAGGTAATGAGCCTTTCGTTTTTCGGGAAAAGCCCACGAATATTTAGAACTGCCAAATCATTCACTGGAAACAATTTTCCTGGTTCATAATAGTATCCTAAAATTTGGCCTGCGAATGGACTGTGAATTCGATGGTAGTCTTGTGGGGACAAGTAAAAGGTAATGTATTTTCCGTTTGTAAAATGTGGATAATACTTTTCAGAACCTAACAATTCCTTTACGGAGTAATCGATCCCTTTTGCTTGGATGATAGTGGACTGATTGATATTTCCAAAACTTGTGATTTTGGAATCTGTAGGCGAAACAACGGCATTGGCAGCTGAATCAATGATCCTTGCTTCAGCACGCAGAGCACGAGTAAAGAACTGATTTAAGGATGCGTATTCTTTGATTTCTAATTCCGCTTCACTTAAGTTAATTTTATAAACTTTTGCAAACGCCTTTAAGATGGGGATCATCATAAAACGTGGTAACTTTAGAGTGGAGAAATATCCGAAAATTTTGGAGATAAGATTTTTAGGAAGTAAGGTTAAAAACAAAAGATAAATATCTTTGAAAATTTCATACCTAGCTCCTGACTCGGAAAGGTATTTTTTAAGCTCTAAATTGGCAGATTTCCCAAGTAACATTAGGGATACAAGTAGAGGAACACTTGTGATGACTGCTGCAATATAACCCCAATGCATCACAAAAACAAGCACATCAATTCCGAACTTTACATATAGATAAGCAAATCCAAGTGTGGAACCAATAAATAACATTCTAAAAAAATTGGAAAACTTTTCTCCAAATACATAGAATGCATTTTGTTCCCCGCTATAGAACCAACCCGCAAGGCTTAAGATCCCAAAACAAAGGAAGGATACAAAGAACAAAATAGCGGATAAGGATTCTTTCTGTTCCAATATTCGATCTGGAAAAGAAAGGATGGTGTCTAAATTTACCGCACCATATGAATACAAAACAAAACCCACAAGAGTGGCCATTATAAAACCTTCAAAGAAGGAAGCAAGCATACTCACTAATCCTTGTTTTGCGGCGTAATCAGTTCGAACCACACCTGCAATTCCAGAAGACTTTCCAACAGCAGTTTCCGTAGACAAAAAGAATGTACTCAAAGAAACTGATAAGGCACGTAAAATCCCAAAAGCACCACCACCTTGCAACGCCTTGATGGAAAAAGCTTCTTTAGTAACATCAGATAAAAATCCGAAAAAGGAAATCATTCCATTAGAAAACAGAGAGATATATCCAAATATAAAAAGAATAATCCCGATGGGAGCCAAAATAGAGGCAGCGCGACCTACTCGCCTAACACCACCTATAACGATAAAAAGTAAAATAACAGAAATAGAAATGGGACCGGAAAGACCCGAAAGATTTAGACCCTCTTTTGTGATATAAGTGAGACCGACAAAAGGGAAAATTCCACCAAACAAAAGTACAGTCACCATACTCGCTAATGAAAATGCCACAGCAAGCCACTTAGCTCTTAAGGCCTTTTCGATAAAATACATGGGACCTGAAAGATAACGGCCACTCGGCAGTTGGTTACGAAACTTCACCGCCAAAGTAGAGGAAACAAAACGGATGGGCATCACTAACAAACTCATCACCCAAATCCAAAAAAGAACGCCTATTCCACCATAAGCGATGGCAAGGGCTGTTCCAATGACGGAACCGGCAAGGAGGGAGGATCCAATCCCAGCAAAGAAGGCTTGCGAATGAACTAATTGGCCCTTGGAACCTTTGAAGTCCATATTGCCCGTTAGGATCTTAAGTGAAAGAAAGAGAAAACGAATTTGTGGGAATCCCAACCGAATGCTCAAATAGACCGAGGCAACGAGGATGAGATAGAAATAAGGGCTCAGGATGTCCGATCCTAAAATCAGATTAAACTTAGATCCGTTTTGAAAGAGTGTTTCCATATTGGTTCTTCCTCACGAAATTGGATGAAATTGTTATGTCAAGATGTATTGTGATCCTTTCGTTTCTGGTTTTTATGATTTCTTCTCTTACCTTTGGTTACTTAAGTGCGGAGCCCTCAGGGATCGAAGTGGGGATGCGCTACGGTGCAGGACAAAGAGTTCCCGGCCGGTTTGATGGAGATTTAAAACAGTTTTCATCTACCTTTAACCCTCTCGTTTTGTCTGATGTAAATTTAAGCGGAGGGAGATCTTCTAATTTATACGAAGGATTTGTTCGGTTTCTTTTGGACTCCAGATCTAGGGTAGGATTTGTTGTTGGACGGAATGACTGGCAAATGCTTCACCTAACGGAAGTTACAAGCGACTACTACTATACAAAACTCCGTTCGGAAATTTATTCTTATCATGTTCTCGCTATGTATTATTTTACCATGCCTATCTATAAAAACTGGGAATGGGAAAATGGACTTGGGTTAGGGTTTACGTCTGCGGACTGGAATATCAGAGGGTATTCGGTTGGGGAATTATCTCCAGATACACAGTATTTTAATCAAAAAGGAAGGCTTAGGGGAAGTGGACTAGCTTACCGGTTTGAAACTGCCATCAATCGACGGTTATACGAAGATACTTTTTTTCAAATCGGTCTAGGGTATCATCATGTCGCCATAGACAAGTTTAGCGGAAACTATAATGGGGAAACCTCAAGTTTTTATATTCGCGCCGATGGGAAGGTGGGAGTTATCGATGATACAAGAATCATTGATGCAACAGTGAGCACTGCACAAACTTTTCGAAGGTTAGATATGAATTCGGGATCATGGGTTCTCTATTTTTCAGTGTTCCAGCGGTTTTTGGATTGACGATCTCTTGGGAAGAGTATCATTCTTTAAGAAAATTACATGAAACCTTCTAAAATCATTACCATCGGTATCAAAGAACTGGCTCACCAAAAAGTCATCCTTGCTGCTTGGTACAACTTTCTAAAAGAAAACTTCGACGCCAAAAAAGTTTCTGCAGAAGAATTCACTTTATACCTACAAGCACATGTGATGTATGATTTGGACAAAGATCAAATCGAGTTGATGTTGTCCGGAACAGAACCTCTTTTAGAGGATTTCAAAAAGTCTATATTTGGATGAACCTCCAAATTTTCGGAACAAAAAAATGCAAAGAGACTAAGAAGGCACAGTTGTTCTTCCAAGAACGTCGTGTGACTTTCCAATTTATCAATCTCCAAGAAAAGGAAATGAGTAAAGGGGAACTTAAATCAATCCTCGGAAGTGTCCGTTTGGACGATTTGATTGATACGGAATCTAAGGTTTACGAAGACAAAAATCTGAAATATATGTTATATGATAAAGAAGAGGCCCTACTCTCAAACCCACTTCTATTCAAAACACCAATTGTTCGAGATGGCAAACGTGCCACCATTGGATTTGTTCCCGATGTTTGGAAACAATGGATTTTAGAATCTAAAAAATAAATGATAGAAACCACCGTATCAACGGTCATCAATAAACCAGTCTCAGAAGTGTTTGCTTATATTTGTAATATGCAAAACCAAACTGCATATAATTCCAGTATCTCCTCTTCTGAGCCGGTAGCTGATACACCCAATGAATTCAAAATCCAAATTGATTTGGGGATTCTAAAACTTACAGAAATCTACAAACTAGAAGAAATCATTCAAAACCAATTGATAGTTGCTAGTTGTCATTCTAATTCTATGAAATTTACTGATCGATATGAATTCAAAAATTCTGATGGGAAATGCCACCTAACAATCTCAGACAAAATGGAACTAAAGGGCCTTTTTAAATTAAGCGAAGGCCTTGTTAAAATGAACCTTAAATCACAAATGACTGCAAATTTAAACGCACTAAAGAAAATTTTAGAATCTTAAATTTTTAAGACTCTAGTTTCTTTCGTTTCGAATAATCCTTCGATATCTCTGGTAACATAGGAAGGGAACTATGAATTCTGTGCATTTCCAATGCTGGTCTTGCTGGAATTCCAAAGTAAGCTGTTTTTTCTTTTGAATCTTCTGTAAGCCCAGAAAGACCCATAAGAATGGATCCTTTTTTCATCGTTAAGTGTTCTGCGACCGCAGATTGTCCTGCAAGAAAACAACCGTCTTCAATAGTTACGGAACCTGCAAGGACAGTGGCACCAGCAATATAAACATAATTTCCAACACGGCAGTTATGACCAACATGAACATGGTCATCAAATTTAGTAAAGTTTCCAATGGTAGTGGATTCGAGGGCAGCACGATCCACCGTACAATGAGCACCCATTTCCACTTCGTCACCGATAATTACGTTTCCAATTTGAGGAACCTTATACCGCACTCCCGCATAGTCATAAAAACCAAATCCATCTGCGCCAATGACAGTATTAGAGTGAATCAAATTTCTTTTCCCTAATTTACAATTATAATATACAATTACCCCCGATTTTAAAATCGTTTCCTCTCCGATTTCCACACCAGATTCCAAAACAACATTTGGATAAACTACAGCTCTGTCACCAATCACAACGTTTTCTTGAATCACAGCGAAATCCATTATGGTTACATCTTTACCTAGTTTGGCGGTAGGATGAATACTTGCCTTTGTTGAGATGGAAGCAGTATATTTTGGTTTTTTTTCAAAAAGGGATACAACTTGAATGAATTTAACTTTTGAACCTTCTTCGGGTATAATGATTGCATTGGGAAACAAGGAAGCTAAAGAATCTACAGTAAGTGCGATTTTCACATCGGAAGCTTTTTTGTGTTTCGCTAAGTATTTTTTTGAAGCCACATAATATATGCTATTTTGATCTACGGGAGAATAATGCTCCAAGTCTTTAATTCCATTGATTTCTAAATCACCAGAGCCGGTGAAACTTGCACCTAATTGTTCAGCCAATTCTTTTAGTTTCATTTATACACCTTAGTCTTGAAAAATATCTGGAAGGGACATATTTCAATCATATTTTTAAAATCTATCATATTGAATTTTTTAAATTGATCCGATGATTAGAATATGCTCCAACCAATGCTGAACAAAGGGCTTCGTTTGCTTTTGTTAACTTACACCGTTCAATACTGCATATTCACGGAATCGTTGGTCGCACAGGAAGGGTATGTCTTTGAAAATCCCTATAAAAAGACAGAAACAGCGAATGATGATAAAAACTTCTCATTGTACTTCCCGAAGTTATCTTCTAAAATCTCAAAATCAGATTTAGTCCGTTTACAAACAGCAGCAGATTTTTTAAACCAGAACAGAAACTTTGAAATTTACATTCATGCTCATGCAAACGAAGGAAAATCAAACAAAGAAGATCTGACAATCAGTGAAAAAAGATCTTTAGAAGTAGAACGTTTTTTTTTAATCCATTTTGTGGAACCTAACCAAATCAGAAGGTTATTTTACGGAAACTCAAAATTACAAAACAAAACAAAAGAGCACCAAGCACTCAATAGACGAGTTGAAATAAAAATCCAACAAATCCCTTAATTTAAACTTTTCCAATAATTAAAATCATTAATATCATCGATATCATCTAATTCTTCAAGTAATGAAACTGTTTTGGCATGGTTTTGAATCTTAGCTAATGTTAAAGATAAAACGTCTTTTGTACTCCAAGGGATTGAATGAAACAAATAAGGCGAAAACTCTTTCATCCCCAATAAATAATACCCGCCATCGCGCGCAGGACCCAATACAAAGTCAGTTTGGTCTAAACTTTGATAAGCTTTGTGCAAGATTTCTGTTGTTAAAAATGGGCAATCAGTTCCAATGATTAAAACTTTATTTGGATTTGTTTGGAATTCATTCTGAAAGGCTATTTGCATTTTCCATCCAAGATCCCCCTCCTCCTGAACTTCGGCACGATACCCAGAACCAAAGCCACCAAATAAAACTTCCGTTAAATGGTTCCAATATACGATTTTGTCAATGTCCAGAGAGTAAGTTACCGACTTCGTGATTTCCAATAATTCTAAGTATATCTTTAATGTTTTTTCTTCACCGATACTCTCAGAAAGCCTTGTTTTGACTTTTCCTAATTCAGGTTGTTTTGCGAAGATAATTAATTTGTTTTTTTCCATAAAAACCTAAAACTAAAATTGAAATCATCCAATGAATGTACATAAAATTAAGATCTACATACAATCCATAAGATAAAAAAGCAATAAATGAAACTAAGGAAACAAGAAGCACCTCATTTCTTTTTTCAATAACAAATAAAAACCACGGAATCCAATACCAGGGGTGAATTACTGGAGAAAATAAAAGAAACAAGGAATAAAGAATCAAAAAACGATTCGAGAGAGTTAAAGAAAAAAAGAGATCTAATCTTTTACTCAATACGAGAAGAATGATTAATGTTAAAAAAGATAGTATTCCCGATAAATATTCTCCGTCGAATAAATATAAAATAAAATAAAATATAGGTTCTAAGATACCTGCAAAACGAAACGAATGAAAAAAAAGACCTATTCCCGCACTCCCTTGTGAAACATAATCAGAAAATACCGTGAGTTTCCAAATAACCAAGGACACTATCAAAATAGGAATCATTCGTTTCCACCCATCCCGATTCCATTGCATACCCAGTGTAAAAAGAAATGTATTGAGTTTTAGTTGCGTCAAAATAAAAAAAGAAACCAAACGAGAACCAACTGATCTTGCCAAAAACAAAAACAAAAATACAGTCACCAACAAAATCTCAGGATGCATTTGAGAAACTCCTTCCACAAGGACGATGGGATTTCCGAAATACAACCAATAAGATGAATTTTTTATTTCAGGATATAATTTTCGAATTAAAAACAAATTTAATCCATCGAAGATCAAAAGTAAAACTTGAACACCTACAAATTGATTCCCAAAAACTAAACCGAACAAAGTCCCTAAAGAAAAAAAACACTGCATCAAAAAAGGATAAACGGAAAAGTAATTCGGACTATTCATCTTTGAAATTAAAAACTCTAACCCAAAGATTTTTGTATTAACAAGTCCCACTAACTCCGCAGGAGTATCATGGTAAGGTGAGATTCCATTCAAAAATAACTTTGCATCGAATAAATATCGATAGATATCATCACTCCAAACGGCTGGAGATCCAACAACAACCATTCGCAAAAAAATACAATAAAGGAAAAAGAAATAAAATTTTTTACCAAACAACAAAACCAAATCCGATAAAAAATAAAAATACAAAGGTAAAACAAATGAAACAACAAGAATAATACTGAGGTCATTTCTATTGCCAAAATGAGTCGAAACCCACAATAACATTGGATAAATAAGAAAGAGTATAAATTTCAGGAATGAATTAAGGATGAACACGGAAAACTAACAACCGAAAGAAGGTATATAAAATTTTGATCCCAACACGAATCGACATAGAAATTGTCCCCGATATTTTAGAAACTCCAGCAAAACGTTTCCGATAGTTAACTGAGATTTCCCGAATGTCAATTCCTAGTTGTAAAGCTTTTACGTGCATCTCAATGTTCCAGCCCCAAGTTGGATCCTCCATCTTCATTTGTAAAATAGAAGAATATTTGATAATTCGAAGAGGTCCCATGTCAGTAAATTTACGTCGAAAAAAAATGAGTATTAAAAAACAAGTGAGGGCATTTCCAAATATTTGAATTGGAGAAAGTGATCCTTTTTCTACTACTCCAATCGTCCTTGAACCAATCACTAAATCAGCACCAGTATCCTCAATCACCTGGATCAATTTTCGAATGTCAGAAGGATCATCAGAACCATCTGCATCACAAAACATTATGTATTTTGGATTTAACTTCGATTGTTTGATCCAGTTTAAAGCCACCAAACAAGCATTTCCGTAACCTATTTTAGGACAATCCAAGGATAAAAAACCCATCTGTTTGACTATGTTTGGCGTTTGATCTTTCGATGCATTGTTTACCACAATGAATTGAGACTTAGGTAATCCTGAACCAACAAGTATTCCAGTTAACGCACGTTTTATACCTTCTTCTTCATCTCGTGCAGGAATGATACAAAAAACATTATTCACCTTTTCTAAGAGCATTCCTTTTAAATAAGTCTTCCAGAGGAGTGTCTTTTCTAGATTTTGTTTTTATCTGATACGAAGACTCTATCACTACTGAACTATGAGGATACAAATCTTTCATTTTTTCTACCTTTTCTTTGTAAGGTGAAGAGAGATAACCAGAAGATTGAATCATATAGTCAGAAGTAATATCTTTTAAACGAACATGGACTGCTTTGAATTGGTAAGATACAATCGGTAACTCGGAATATTTTTGTTCCACTTTCCAAACAAAACTTTTTCCAGAAGGGATTCGTTGATCGCTCACTTTTTTTGCCACAGGGGACCAAGCCCATTCTTGTCCGATTTTAGTCTCTGTTTTGAAAATTTCTTTTCCTTTCTGATCTAAACCAACAAGAACCAATCGATAAAACCGTTCGGGGTCACCCGTTGTCACATGATGATCAGCTTTGGTATTAGTTAGCAGAACTTCAATTCTATTGTTTTCTACTTTTAAATCAGTTAGCACGATCCCCGGCTGATAACCCAGTCGGATTTGGTCAGGATATAAATCAAAAGTTTTTGGAACACCTCCACCAATAAATCCATGTTTATGCGATTTTCGTATTGGTTTGTGTAATGATGGTTTGACCAAAGATCGCAAAACTTCTTTTTGGTGACAGGAAGAACAAGATTGGTTTGAATTGGTTGCCCTTAATTCAGTTCCAGTTTGAAAGGAACAAACAAGTGATTCATTTAATGTATATGTTTCATTATGGCAATCGTTACAACGATTCAGTAATTGTTTGCGATCAATTTTGATTGGATGAGGAGGAGATGTTCCTCCTAAAGCTCCAATCACATAACTTTCATTAGTTTCTGAGTCCACACGGACATGGCAAGTAGCACATGTGACTCCTTCAGTTTTCATTTCTGGATTAAAATTTGGATTAGGTATTTCGACTGGCCTAAAATAATCTCCATTTTTTAGACCCGTGATGATAGTTTCTCTTTGATTTTGAACAGGAATATGGCAGTTCAAACAAATCCACTTCGGGGAGCTTGGTTTAGCTAACTCGGATTGGAACTGTATATCTGAAAGTGCATTGGCATGAGTGGACCGCGTCCATTCTTCATAAATTTCTGTATGGCAACTTCCGCAGTTTTTTGCAGTGGGAGCACCTACACCTTTTAAGTTTGGGAGATTTTCAATTGGTTTTGCCCAAATTTTGCCAGGGAACACTTGTTCGATGGGAATTTCTCTCTGATTTTGGTAGAGATAAATAATAATTCCCAATACTAGGAATAAAAAAAATGAAATGTAAATGTTTCGTTTCAATTTCCAGTTTCCAACGGAAGTTTCGGATCGTGTGACCATTCCCACATAGAACCGGCATAGTTATAAGCATTATATCCATAAGTCCGAAGAATTCCAACGACAAAAGCAGAACGAACTCCACCTGTACAATAAGCAACAATTGGTTTCTCTTTTTGGATTCCTAATTGTTTCAAATATTGGTCCACCTCAGCTTTGGATTTAATATTTCCATTCCCATCAAATAAATTTTGGTAAAAAGCAGATTTTGCACCTGGAATATGACCTCCTCTAGTTTCGCCATAAGGTGTAGCTCCAGAAAATTCTCTGGGTTCCCTTGTATCAAGAATTTGGAATTGTTTTGATGGTAATCCCTTTAAGATCTCTTCCTTTTGTATTGCAGATGATTGGTTCTTTTTATTTTCAGGAATACTAAAACTGGTCTCTTTGTTTTCTTTTATTTTTGGATTCTTTTGGATCTCTTTTTCAAAAGCAGCATACCCTCCATCCAACCAATAAGACTGCAGAAATCCTGCTTCTCGTAAACTCCAGACAAGTCTACCTTCTTCCCCCCAACCTGAAACACCATCGCCTAACACCAGTATGGTTTCGTTTTGTTTGATTCCTAACTCATTCAATTTTTTACGAACTAGTTTCAAATCCAATAGCTCTCCTTTATGAGGAGCATCGGTTCGAGAGAGATCTTCCCAGGAGAGAACCTTAGAATTGGCTACCTTGTTTTTCCAACGTTCTGTGGCAGAACGTGTGTCAAGAATCGAATACTTAGAAAAGGAATGAGCTGCATTAGCAGACAAAAACCAAGGAGTCTCTTTGATTGCTGCGGGGACTGCTTTCGTTGGGCCAGCACTCAATTGGAGCCAAAAAGCCCAAAGTATAGAGAGAGAAAATAGAGAAATGCCATACCCACGCAGTATTTTCATGATAAAACCCTCCCGATTCCTAAATTCTTTCTCTTTTAAGACGAAATTCCGTCAATAAAATAAACAATTCATCCAAGAAAACGAATTTTTCTTGCCTGGAATGACCCTCTTCGTATTTTTGGAAGCAAATGGAGGGCAATATGAAGATTGGTTATTATCCGGATGTGGTCAATGAAAATGTCACAAGGATTGTCGCTTCCACTGTCGTATTCCTCGGCGTCATTGCCATCTTATTTCCAAATCCTTATTTACTCGGCTTCCTTCTTTTTGGATTCACAGCAAGGTTAAGTTACGGGCCCAAGTTCGAACCATTTGCTTTTTTTACTTCCCGTTACTTAGTTCCATGGCTTGGGATTTCTTTTGTAGGAACTGCAGGTCCACCAAAACGATTTGCTCAGCTCATTGGATTTCTTTTTAGTCTTAGTGCGATTGTATTCTATAGTCTCGGGTTTTCGTTAGCTTACCAAATCACCCTTGCCACTTTAGTTTTCTTTGCCTCTTTAGAATCGTTTTTAGGTTGGTGTGCTGGGTGTTTTGCTTTTGGTTTACTTATGAAACTCGGAGTTATCCCTGAAGAAATTTGTGAACGATGCAATAACCTAAACTTCAATAAATAATTTGTTGTAAGACATTGCAACAGTGGATTTTATTTTCTGTTTTCTTTTTGGTTACCTTTCTTTTTTTGGGGATGGTAACCCTCTCCGAAAATTTTTTTAAAAAATACAAAAACCAAATTCTTATCGTAGGATTTGGTATCCGTATCCTGTGTATTTTTTTCCCACCTCTTTGGGAAGATGATTGGTCGAGATACTTATGGGAAGGAAATTTAATTCGGAACGGGGAATCACCTTATCAAATTTCTCCTTTGGAGTATTTTCAACGATCCAATTTGAGTGATAGAGAAACGGAAGTTTTATCCCAAATCAATCATCCCGATTGGACAACTATTTATAGCCCCTTCGTTTTATTCTTTTTTGCCTTATTTTCTGCAGGTTTTTCGGGAATTTTTTTAAAACTAACTTATTTAATCTTTGAAACTTCGAGTTTTCTCTTTTTTTCAAAAGGAAGGTTTCGTAAAACTCATCTATTGTATTGGTTGTTTCCAATTCTTATAAAAGAAATTTATATCAATTTCCACTTTGAGATATTGGTTTTATCACTAACCTGGATCTACTTAAGTTTCCTCAAAAACAAAAAAATCATCATTTCTAGTTTTATATTAGGGCTAATCGTACATATTAAAATTTTTTCTATTCTATTTTCACTCTATTCCATTCAGAGCATGAAATATAAACAATGGAGACGTAATTGGATTCAATGGACTCAATCCATTGTTTCTTTTTTTATAGGGTTTTTTATTTATTATCTTATTTATTATCTCTTTTTTCCAAGTACTAATGATTTTGGAATTACCAATTTATTCAAGTTTGGTGCCCATTTCAAATTTAACCAATTTTATGAACCTTTCTGGCGAATATTGGGAACTATCGATCTAAAAACTTTGCCTTTTTTGCTACATTTCATTACAATCATATTCTATGTATTTATTTCTTTAGAAAAAAAGAATCGGCTACGTAAGTTTCAATCGATCTCAAGAAGGTATGATTTTTACTTTTTGTTAAGTTACTTATTACTTTCTTTACTACCAGTTTATAACCCTTGGTACTTTTTGATCCTACTTCCCTTTTTAGTTACCTCAAAATCGAATCATATTTCTCCATGGATTTTGATCTCTATCCCCCAGTTGTCCTACCTAACTGGGGCAAGGTTGGGTATAGAGTTTAGTTATTTCTATGAAATTCCAGACTCCATCCTCCTCCTAGAAGCTTTCCTTTCTCTATTCTGCCTCCTATGGCATTTCAAGCAAATATTCATTTTACTTTACAAAATATCCAATATATCAAACATAGCCCCTAAGGGAAGTATTGGGTATGGAAACAGAAATTGAAAGCTTTTCGGCCGCAACAGAGAATGAAAGAAATGTAGATGAAGTCCTGACGGTTGTTCTTGGAGAAACCTTAAAAAGGCGAAGGCTGGAATTAGGTTTATCAATGGAAAAACTATCTCAACTTTCGACTGTTAGTCGAGGAATGTTGGGCCTCATTGAGTCTGGGAAAACAACTCCGAGTATCGGAATTTTATGGAAACTATCTAAATCTCTTCGTATTCCTATCGGAGAAATGATACCGGATCTATTTGCTCAATCTCCCCGTTTCATCGGTGCAAATGAAGGGAAACGCTGGATTTCTGCGAAAAATATAGCAGAATCTCGCGTTTTTTACCAAGAAGAAAGAGACCGTCTGAGTATTGTTGAGTGGAAACTTACAATAGGCAAAGTAACACAATTCAGTCATCTACCAACTGCTTTTGATATCAAAATCTACCAAGTGTCAGGACGATCACGGATCAAACTAAAAACTAAAGAATTAGTTTTAGAACCTTCCGACAGCGCTTTCTTTCCTATTGCAGAATTAGAATCCATTGAAAATGATTTTGCAGAAGAGTCCAAATTTCTTTGGATAGCCTCCAAAAAGGCACGTTAAAAAGGAAAAATCGAACCCGGAGAGATACGATCTAAGAAAGATAAACCCGACAAAAGAATGTACATCACGAGAATATATTGTGCGTTATATAGGATTTTATGTTCAATATATAAGATTTACTGTTTTTGATTTTCTCCCCCATTTAAAGACTGACCTTAACCTGTTTCTCTCTTCTGGTGCAACCCCTACAGAAGAGAAACAGGAATAAAATCTAAGGATTAACAAATGAAAACCAATCTACTTTACAAGCTGATTGCTCTTATTACCGCGGGGTTCATCGGAGCCTGCGGTGGAGCCAACAAAAACAACGATACAGAGAGTTTACTCTTAGCAGCTCTTGCCCTCTCCTCCGGAATTAAGGTCAATACTGCTGCGGAATTAGCTAAAGAATCGAATGATGATTACAATCTAAACGAATATGGTTTAATCACTCCTTCCACTTTGGGTAAGTGGGTGAACAATTGGGCAGGAACTAAACCTGCAGGCATTAATGGTAAACTTGTCATCTTACAAAACGGTGCCAGTGCTACTGTTGGAAAAGAATACATTGGTGGTAATGGTAGCGATGTTGTTGTGTATTCCTTTACTTTTGCTGATGGAGCAAGTGCACTTGATGGAGGAGATGGATTCAGCCAAAAGCGAAATAGTGGTTTAAGTGATACTATTTCAATCATTGCAAATGGAACAAAAATTGATTCTATTCTTAACCGATATGGAATTGATCCCGTAAATGACTTGGTTGTGTTTGTATCTTCAGCTAATGCCAATAGCCATGTGCAAGCGACCTTACGAGGATTTTATTCATTCCGCTATTGGGGATTTGATGCAAAAAATCTTGCCTTCTTAAATGGAACGCTCCCTAGACTTGCTGTGACTGATGGAAACTTTGTTCCATTCAGCTCTACAACAAACACTCCTCCAAGTTACACAAACCGTTACACGATCAAATCCCTTAGAGTAGATAATACAATCTTAATGTTACCATTAGAAGATGTAATTTCAGCAGTTAAAGCACCAAACAATGTGACTATTGCCGGACTTACTTCTAGTGTTTTTATTTCTGACGCAAGGTCTTCTTCGGGATCAAGTAACGAATACAATGGTGTCATCAAAAGTACTGCAACCGAAGTGGCAGGTAAATATGTTGGTTTTGAAGGAAGAATCAAAGGTGCAAAGGAAGTTAGATGGACCGACTTACTTGATACTGAATTCAGATTCAAATCCAAAGCAGACCTAAAAGCATATTATGCTGGAAAAGGTTACCAAGAAGGTCAAACTGCAATCCAACTATGCAGAACCAATAACAGATCACAGGTGACTGGATTTTCATACATTGCAATCCTTGGATACCCTTCTACTTATTATGATGGAAGTTGGATTGAATGGGGTAGCTTAACCGGTGGCGGACCAGCAGCAAAATTGCCAGCAGATTCTCCATTCCGCACAGATTTACCGGAATTATCAGAAGTAATCACATATAACATCGCAAGTGATGTTGATGTTACTTTGCCTACAAATCTAAACACCTTCGCTACAACTTCAAGAAAGATTGTGGAAGAAGACAAAGCTTACAAACGCTAAAAAAATTGAAAACGAATCAAGAGAGGGATGTTCCGACATTCCTCTCTTAAAATAAAAATATCGAATGAACAGGGAAAGTTATATGAAGAACTTAATCAATTTTTTAATCACAGGCCTACTTTTCTTCACAGGATTACAGGCATCGGGCGGAATTGGCGGTGGTGGAATTGCCAACATTCCTCAAGGCCAAGATAGAGAAAAATACCACTTAGGAAAAGCAGTCTACAATCAAGACTTAAGCTTAGAAAAACAAACAAGTGTAAAGTTAGTCGAACAAGAAGAACGATTAGAGTATTTACAAGGGAGTTTGCCAAATACGGAAAAACGAAGAGTCAATCTTCCCGATTTTGCAGGAAAACTCACAGAAGAACAACTGCAAGCACTCGAGTATTTTGTTCAAGTTAGATTCAATGTAAAACTTCCAGAAAAAAAGAAGGAATAAACTATGAAATCTTTCTTTCACTTTATAAAAAACATTTCTTTTTTATCTATTTTCATAGCACCAACTCTTTACGCACAACAAGCTTGGGCACCTTATGAAAGACAACTTTGGGTTCGACCCGTTTTTATTCATTCGGAATACGATAGTGCGTTTTTAGCTGGCCAAAAAGCAAAGTATGACGATAACGTTCGTTTGTCTGTAGCAAACTTAGCATTGGAATACGGGATCACCGATAGACTTACGGCGGATTTAACTATTGGATTTGGAAAGTTAGGTCGTCACAGAATATTCAATCGATATTTAGGTTTACAACAAACGCCAGATGTTCCAGATAAATACGGATTTATGGACACAAGGTTTGGACTGCGTTATAAAATTTTAGATGAGTTCGATTCTAAATACCGCTGGATGCCAACTATTTCTCTTCGTGTGGGAGGAATCAAACGAGGAGATTATGATCGCAACCCACAATCATTAGGTGATGGTGCTAGTGGCGGTGAGGTCAATCTTTACTTAGCAAAAGATTTTGGAGTTTGGGGTCTTGGTTCCTTAGGTGAATTCTCTTATAGAAAAAGAGAAAATCCAGTTCCAGATGACATTTTATATTACTCTGCGATTTACAAACGATTCTTTGAATCACTATTCATAACAGTTGGTCTTCGTGGACAAGTAGGTCAAGGTGGTTATGCTTATGCTGATCCAAGGCAACAACCACCATTAAATATGGTTCGTTACCCTCAACCGTCAGTGTATGGTATCAACCCTTATGATTATTATGTACAAAACGAACGCCCTGCTTGGGGTAGAAAGGAAAGTTTCCATAATGCTGAAGTAGGATTAAGTTATTCAGATAGTTTCGGAAACTTTTATACACTTTTTTACTCAGAAACGATCGCTGGATACAATACCGCAAGGTTAAAAACCGTGGGATTTGCCGTAACTCTCCCATACAATCTTTGAGGTCTAACCATGAAAATTAATTACTTAACAATACTAAGCCTTTTATTCCTTCAGATTCTTGGTTGTAAAGGCCAACCGGAATATCTGTTTCTTCCACAAAGTATGAAACTAGATCTAACTCCATTTTTATTCCGCGTTTACTCTCCCTCAGAATTGGCCACCTTATCTAATTCTGATTTTAACGCAAATGAAAGTGGATTAATTACATCTACAAAGTTTTCACGTTACCTTTCGAACTGGAGCAACAATCGTCCTTCTGGTGTCGTTGGAAATTTGGTTTTGTTTCAAATTCAAACTTCTGGATCTAGTAGCGGACGTTATGTGTTTTTTGACGGGAAACAAACATTTGCTTACCCAATTGCCAATTTACCGGATTTGTTAACAGATACAAGAGATGATGGCGTGTTATCCATTGATGGAGTAGTTCCTAAAGGAAAAAAGATTTCGGATTTTTTTGCGATCTACGGAATTGATCCAGCGATTGATTATATTGTATTTGCACAGGATACTTCTTCACTCGCAAATCTATCTTCAGCAACATTTGCTTATTACTCTTTATTGTATTGGGGATTTCCAAAAGAAAGACTGGCTATTCTAAATGGCTCTATTGCCGATTTGACAGCTGCCAGTAGTCTTTTTACGACTCCATCCTACACCTATACAAACAGTAATCGTGCAGGAAGTATTAAAAATCTTTACCGAGACCATACAGTTTTGCAACTCACAATCGGAGATTTGATACATGCAATAAAAAATGGGACTACGAATTTAGAAGAAGTAGATCCAATCCCTACGGAAGGATTTTTCATCATAGATGGTAGACCGAATGCATCTTATACAGGGACTGTAAACTCCACTGCTTCTGGATCTAAGTATGCCAACTGTACAAGCAAAACAAATTCTACCTTTGTATCAAATACTTGTGTTGTCACTTACGAAGGCAGGATTAAGTCTGCGACAAATTTAGTCCCAACAGATCTTTATGATGGAACCACGTTTCAATTTAAATCCTTTAGTCAGTTGCAAACATATTTGAATAACACAGGATACCCCACTAACAAACAAATCTATGTTTATGGTGAGGATGCAACGAAAGGTTCTCTCGTTTGGTTTGTGTTACACCAAATTCTAGGGAAACCAACTCGGCTATATGAGGGTGGTTGGAAACAATTTGGTGCGCTTGGACTTCGTTCCCCTTCGTCTGGATCAAGTCCCAGTGCAATCACACAACCTGCTTCCTATTGGAGAACAGACATTGTAACCCTTTCTGAAAGTAATACTTCAAATGCGGATGCGAATGTTCCCAATTATCTGTTAGATATTTCGAGACAGTTTTCTAAAACAGCAAATAAACTAAGAACCGAAGACAAAGGATTCTTAAGAGGGACTTCCTCTTCTGCAGGTTCTGGTGGCGGAGGATCTCCTACTGGTGGCGGAGGAAATGCTTGCGGAGGATAATCCCTTAGATAAAATCTACTGAATGACAATCCAAAGATTTCAGCTTACGAACCTATCTCTCTTAATGATAATGTTCGTAAGCTGTTCAGAAAAAAACTTTTTTGAATCTCATTGGAACCATCCCATTTCCGAGCAAGGCCTTCCTCCCTTACATTTCTCCACTCTAGAAAAAAATTTGGATCCAAAAGGATGCGGCTCATGTCATAAAGAGCAATTTCAAAATTGGAGAAAAAGTTATCATTCAAAATCTATCAGCAAAGGTTTCTTATGGCAAAAAGAAATTTTGTCTTCAAAGGAATACCAATCGTGTCTGCAATGTCATTCACCATTGGCAGAAACAAAATCAGAACTTTCTGTTGAATTCCAAACACCAGAGATTCTAAATTCAAAATTGCATAATTTTCCCGAGGGAATTTCTAATCCATCCATCCTTTGCGCTTCTTGCCACATTCGGAATCAAATTCGATTTGGCCCGCCGCCAAAGACAAATTTAGTCAATACTGTTCCGTCGAATCAACTTCCGCATAACGGATACATTGCGAAAAAGGAATTTGAATCTTCCGAATTTTGTAAGTCTTGTCATACAAGTAAGGAAACGGGAGTCAAACTCAATGGAAAGAGGCTTATGGAAGTCTATACGGAATGGGAAAAAAGTCCATTTGCAAAACAAGGAATCCAATGCCAAAATTGTCATATGCCCGATAGAGAACATTCATGGAAGGGAATCCATGATAAAACATTTGTGCAAAATTCTCTACAACCTACATGGAACATTATAGAAAAAAATGGTAACTACCAAATCCAAGCGGAACTAAAATCTATCGGAATTGGCCATGAGTTTCCGACTTACATAGTTCCCAAAATTTACTTACGTTTTTATGCCATACAAAAAACTGCTCCACGGATCCTACTCGAAGAATCGGTAGTGGGAAGGTTTGTGAATACACAATTAACCGAAGAATACTTTGATACGAGAATCAAACCTCAAGGATCTCATCTTGTACGTTTTGATTATGAACCAAAAGGAAAATTGATAAAAGAATTTTTGTGGGAAATTGAAGTAGATCCTGATGAGCAGTACATCAGGAGTTTTGAAGAACAATTAGTAGAAAAAGGAAACCTACTTTCCAAACAATCCAAAAAGTTTTTACAAGAGTCCCTTGATACAAAAAGGAAATCTCGTTATTTATTATTTACTTTGAGTTTAAAAGTGCCTGCTTCACTTCCGCAATGATATCATCTATATGTTCCAAACCTACAGAAACTCGAATGAGTCCAGGTAAAATTCCTACTGCAAGTCTCTCTGCTTCTGATAACTTTGAATGTGTTGTTGAAGTGGGGTGAGTAACAGTAGTTCTTGTATCCCCTAAATTTGCAGTAAGAGAAAACCATTTTAATGAATCCAAAAATTTCCTAGCTCTATCCACTCCACCTTTGATGACAAAAGAAACAATTCCACCACCCAATTTCATTTGTTTTTTCGCAATCGTATAACCTGGATCATTTGGCAAAAACGGATACCGAACTAGTTCTACTTCTGGTGATTGTTCGAAAAACTCGGCTAACTTCATTGCGTTCTCAGAATGTCTTTCCATTCGTATAGCAAGTGTTTCTAAACTTTTTGAAATAATCCAAGCATTCATCGGGGAAAGGGATGGACCAGTATTACGAGCCATATAACGAATCGGTTGGATGAATTCTTTTTTACCTAAAATGACACCAGCAATGACCCTACCTTGGCCATCCAAATATTTGGTTGCAGAGTGAATTACAATATCTGCTCCGAAGTCAGCTGGTCTTTGGATGTAAGGAGAACAAAAACAATTGTCTACGACAAGGATCGCTTTTTTCTTTTTACAGAGTGATGATACCCAAGCTAAGTCGACTATATCAAGGCCTGGATTGGAAGGCGTTTCAATATATACCAATTTTGTGTTTTCTTGAAAGGCATCTTCCCATAACTCTGGTTTGTTGATGTCAACATAGGTTGTAGTAACACCAAAACGAGGTAGGATGTTCGCAAAAATTTGATGTGTGGACCCAAAAATGGCGCGAGCCGATACGATATGATCACCTGATTTGATAAGTCCAAACACAGAAGTAAACACTGCAGACATTCCTGATGCCGTTGCAATTCCATCTTCTGTATGTTCCAAAGAACAAAGTTTATCGATTAGTTCTGTTGTATTGGGATTCGAAAATCTAGTGTATTGGTTTCCGGTAACTTCTTCCGCAAAGAGAGCCCTTGCATGTTCCGCGTCATCAAAAACAAAACTTGAAGTTAAAAATAGAGGGGTGGAATGTTCTTTTTCCCCAGTGCGTTTGGTTTGGATGCGGATGGCGTCAGTTTCAAAGTGTTCAAACATATCTTCTACCAAGGTTGGTGATGAACGTTCGAATTCATCATTTTTTTTGGAAAATATCTGCTATAGAATCGAATTTAAACTAATATAACAGAATTTTTAAGAAATTTCTGCGATTTTACCGTCAATCATGTGGACCCTTCGACTCGCAAGACCCGCATAATCAGGGTCATGCGTAACAAAAAGGATGGTAGTCCCATCCACTTGATTGATTCGTTTGAATATCTCCATCACCTTATCACCGTTTGCTGTATCTAAGTTACCGGTCGGTTCATCAGCAAAAAGAAACTTTGGTTTTTGAACAAGTGCCCTTGCAATGGCAACCCTTTGCCCTTCTCCACCAGACATTTGGTTTGGATACTTATCCTTACAATGTAAGACAGAAAAACTTTCCATAAGATGAAGAGCATATTCTTCCATCGCCTTATGAGAACCGGTTTTTCTAGCTGGCATAGTAATATTCTCAAGTCCAGTAAGTTCAGGAAGTAAGTAATGGAACTGAAAGACAAAACCAATCGATAAATTTCTTAACCGATGAATCTCTGCACTGCCCATTCCTATAAGAGAACTTCCACCCAGTTTGACTTCACCACTGGTTGGATTGTCAAGCCCACTCACTATGTATAACAAAGTCGATTTTCCTGATCCAGATTTTCCTGTAAGAGCCACAAAATCCCCAACCTCAATCTCCAAAGATACATCTTTTAACACAACTTGGGGAGGTTCGCCAAATGACTTAAAAATATTTTTGGCCTCAATACCAATCATTTATGTTGCTCCTCGAATGATATCAACTGGTGAAAGTCGACTTGCCATTCGCGCAGGGATATAACTTGCAATAGACGCACTGAGTACTGCAATAGAAAAACCTTTAACATAGATCATTATATCCCAAGATATCATCATGGTTTTCATTAATGCTTTTGAATTTTGTTTTGGATCACCGATGGGTATACCATCGATATAATAACAACCGAGAAGTCCTACAAAAATACCAATTACTGCACCGAGTGTTCCTAAAAACAAACCTTGAAATATAAATAATTGAATTGTATCCTTTTCATCAAAACCAATGGAACGAAGAATAGCTACTTCCTTTTTCTTTTGGTTCACCACCATATTCAAGATATTATAGATTCCGAAGGCTACTACAAGTATAATCGTAAATGTTGTTGAGTTACGAACGATATCTTGTGTTCTAAAAACCTGCAGAATACTTGCATTCACTTCGTCCCAGCTTTCTACCTTATCTTTGCTAAAGTAACGCCAATCTTCTGCTATTTGTGCTGCTGCACGAATGTCCTTAATTTTTACAATGATTTGGGAGATTTCCCCACTTGATTTTGTGATACTTTGTACTGTTGATAAGGAAGAGTAAACAGTCACTTCATCAACTAATCGGTTGCCCGTACTCAGAATACCAACAACCTTGAGTGGGATTAAATCAGTTCCCGGAATGTATACTGAGATGGTATCTCCAATTTTTGCACCTAGTTTACCCAATACCCCTTCTCCCATTATGGCAAGGGAAGTTCCTCTCGACAAATCCGATAATTTTCCCTCCACGATATAATCACTTAAATTAGTAACCTTTGGTTGGATATTGGGATCAACACCGACAAACCTGGCTGGTGCCGTTGCTTTTCCATTAACAAAAATAACTTCTTTAGTGAGTTGAGGGGCAAAGGAAATAACTCTATGATCGTTGGATAATTTTTCCATCCACCCAAGAACATTCGTTAATCGAGAATTGTCCGTCCTTCCGGAAGGTGGAGAAAGCCAACGGACAGTTTTTCCTTGAAAAAAAACATCTTCAAAAGTACGTTCTGTAACTAATTCGTCTTTGGGAGAAATTTTGATTTGTCCATCTGAATTCACAAGTTGGTCTGTGATCACTGCTTGAAACCCAAGCATAATCCCCGAAAATACAATATATCCTGCAGTTCCAAGTATAATCCCAATGAGTGTGAGAATGGATTGTTGAGGCCTAGAAAGGATTTGTCTTAAGGCAAGAAACAACATATTAGTTTTTAACCAATACTTCGTCGCCTTCTATCAAATCTCCCTGGAGAAGTTCCCCATATTCCGAGTTGATGGCGCCAATGCGAATTTCAATTTTATCACGTTTCCCATTGCGAAACCGAGTAATTTTTCCGCGATCAACGGCAACTAACGGAACCAATATTGCATTTTCTTTAGAGGATACTTCTATGGCAACATCGGTTGTCATATCTGGTAAAATTCCTTGTGGTAGTTCTTGTGGTTCTATTCGAACTAAAAACTGACCATTTGATGGATAAATCCTTTCCACCTTTCCCTTATAAACATTTCCGCGAATGGATTCAAAACTAAGTTGGACAGCTTGTCCAGGTTTGACACGTAATGCAGATTCTTGATCGAGAGAAACAGATATATAAACTTCTTTTAAATTCTGAATTTCCAAAATAGGAATTCCAGGCATAGCCGTTTCGTTTTTGGCTACGTTTAACTTCGTTAAGGTTCCATTGAAAGGAGAACGAAATGTAATTCCTGAATCATTGACAAGGAGAGCTTCACCTTTGGTTACTGTTTGCCCCTCTTCCACAAAAATTTCACGGACCGAAGCAGCAATACCAAATTTTAAGCTAAAACTATCGACTGGCCTCACAGTTCCTAAAGCATAAACAGCTTCTACTAACGAACCTCTTTCGATTCCGAGACGATTCGATTGAGAATTTCGAATGAAAAAGTAAGAAGTAACAATTAGAACGATTACAAGAACGGAACCAATGATATACAGTTTTTTACGATCCATGTTGACCTAATCATATCGAATCGATTATTTTTGGGAATTCTTTTTCTAAGGAAAACTAAAGTGACAATCCGAACACAAACTCACCTTCTCTATCTTTGGCTGGTTTGTATTCTAAGCACCTAACATCTACAAATTGGCCAGTTTGTAAAGTATCAAACCGGAAAGAATCGTTTAGTCTTCCTTTCAAATAGTTGTCGGTAACAAACCTACCGTCACTTTCCAAAATGGCTTCATAAGTTTTTCCGATTACTGATTCTGCATAGTGAGTATGTAATTCAGAACTGAGTGACATCAAATCGAGCACTCTGCGTTTTTTTTCATCACCAGGAATGGGATCTCCAAAACTTTCGGCCGTTGTTCCTTTACGAACTGAATAAGGGAAAACATGAAGTTTTGCAAAACCAAGTTCCACTAATAGTTGTTTAGTTTCTTGGAACTCCAATTCTGTTTCCGAGGGAAAACCAACGATCACATCTGTTCCTAAAAACAAATTGGGAAGTTTTTCTTTCGCTAGTTCGATTCTTGTACGAAAGGCATCTGGATGGTAAGTCCTTCGCATATCTTTTAAAACCTTGCGACTTCCACTTTGAATAGGAATATGCAAAAATTTACAAAACCGAGGATGTTTCATAAGGTCAAGTAGGCCTGATCCTACATCCGGTGGTTCAATGGAAGAGAGTCGAATTCGAGAATATTCTAAAACTTTTAAAATATCTTCCAAAAGGTTTAAAAATCCTTTTTCACCATTTTCTAATCTGTACCAACCCAAATTAACGCCAGTTAGTTGAATTTCACCAACCCCGTTGTCTTGAAGGTATTTAACTTGGTCTAAAACATCATTGTAGTTTCTACTGACACCAAGGCCTCTTGCTGCAGGAATTTTACAATATGAACATTTTCTATTGCAACCATCTTGGATTTTTAAATAAGCACGGGTATGGCCTTCGGGAAGTACATCGGAATAAGAAAAACGATCGAGTGCTTTATGGGGATAAAATTCTTTTCCTTCCCAATCCTCTAAAATTTTATAAGGTAGTGCACTTTTTTCCGTATTTCCGAAAACACCAAAAACTCCAGGGATATTTTGCAATACTTCTTTATCCGTTTCTGCATAACAGCCTGTTACATAAACTTTAGCACCTGGATTCGTACGAATGGCATTACGAATGATATTCCGATTTTTTACGTCCGCTTTATTGGTTACAGTACATGTGTTGACAACGATGTACTGAGCTTCTTCTTCCGCCTGAGCAAGGGAAAAACCTTTTTCTTTTAGAACGGAGTACATACCATCGGTTTCAAAAAAATTCAACCGGCAACCGAGTGTATGAAACTTTATTTTCACAGTTCGTTCAGTGCTACAATCCGTTTAGAATTTTCTTTGATCGTATTACTTTCCCCATTTAAATCAGATGCTTTTTTGATACAATCCTTAGCTTCTGTTAAATAAGTATTTGCTTGGGATTTTTTACCCAATTTTTTATTCGATTTGTATAAGGACTCTTGCACAAGAGCTAAATTATTCCATATTTCCGCAGAGTTTTGGTTTAAACTTGATGCCCAACGTAAACTAACATCTGCTTTGTCATAGTTCTTTAAATTATAATAAATTTTTCCTTCTAACTCCAACATCCGAAAATCACTGGGGCTTCCAGCCTTTGCTTTTTCAATTTGGGAAAGTGCGGTTTTAGATGCCCCTTTTTCAGAAAGTGCTAAAGCATAAAAATATCTAACTTCGGGATTTTGGGGATAGAGTGGGATGGTTTTTTCAGCCAGTTCAATGGCTGGTTTCCATTTTTTATGACGAGTCAAAATGGCGAGGCTTGCTTGCAAAAGATCCTCATCATCAGGTTTTCGTTTTCTTGCTTCTAAAATATTTTTATAGGAATTTTCAAAGTCATTCAACTTATCATAGTTAAATGCAAGCAATGCATAGAATTCATAAGACGATTTGCCATCAGTCAAAAGGCCTTTTACAAGTTCTATCGACTTGTTGTAATTTTTTACCTTGTATTCATCAACAGCTTGAAAGTATGCGGAACCAACTTGTTCCTTTTCTTGTGCAAAAAGAGATGTTACGAGTAGACAAGTAACAGCGGCAATGTGAATAAAATGTTTCATAAAAGGTCCGAAGGAACTGTAATGGAGTTCAAATTGACCGAATCAATCCTGGAATGGTAGGGTTCGATGGGGTCCAGGTATAGGAAAACGCTGCCCCCCTTGGAAAGCAAGTAATGTTCGATATGTTCCTCAGTGATGATCTCGGAATCGGCAGTATAGAGTATTGGGTTTTCACCGAGGCCCATATGGACGTGAAATTCCTGATTTGGTAGAAAATCTGATAAATTGAGATAACCGGAACCAAAGTAGAGTCCCGATTGGAAGTAGTATTTATAATAAACTTTGACTTCAGGGAGAATAAGATTAGGGCGAATGTAACCCAATTCGATCCGCTCGATGGTTCCCACCGTGCGGATTTTCCGAAGTTGGAACCAAACTTTGCGAATAAAAAAATAGGAAAACAGAAAGACGAGGGGAATGAGGATAGCCATTTCCGTTCGCCTTTCCGAAAGGCTCTCTAAACGAGAGCCAAATCTTTTTCCTCGGCACTTGGAGAAGAACCGTCATCCTTTTTGGGTGCCTCAGTGTATTCCGTCCACGGTGTTTCTGAATACACAAGTTTCCCCTCTGCTAAATCTACAAAAATCTTAGTTGGGTTGTCGTAGACACCTTTCAGAGATTGAACTGCCATATAGTCTTCCAATTCTCTTTGGAACACACGTCTGAGTGGGCGTGCTCCATAGTTTTGGTCATATCCAATGGTAGCAAAATGTTCTTTAGCAGCAAATGAAAGATCCACAAGCACTTTCTTTTCCGTTAGGCGTTTGTTGAAGTCTTTCAACATGATATCCACAATGTTTACGATCTCTTCTTTTTTGAGAGGAGCAAAGTAAACGACTTCATCCACACGGTTTAGAAACTCAGGATTGAAATGTTTTTTCAATTGTTCCCTAGCTTGTTCTGCTTTGTAAGTTTCTCTTTCATCGGCAAAATCCTCAAAACCCAATCGTCCACCTTTCGAAATTTCTTTCGCTGCAATGTTCGATGTCATGATGATGATGGTATCGCGGAAGTTTACCTTACGTCCCTTGGTATCTGTTAAATTCCCTTCTTCCATAATTTGGAGTAGAATATTAAAAAGATCATGGTGCGCTTTTTCGATTTCATCCAAGAGAACCAAACTGTATGGTTTTCTTCTCACGAATTCGGTAAGTTGGCCACCATCATCATATCCTACGTAACCTGGAGGAGCTCCAATCAGACGAGAAACCGCATGTGGTTCCATGTATTCTGACATATCAATACGTAACATATTGTCTTCAGAACCAAAGAGTTGTTCTGCGAGTGCTTTTGCAAGTTCCGTTTTTCCCACACCTGTTGGTCCAAGGAAAATAAACGATCCCGTAGGTCGTTTTTCGCTCTTGAGTCCTGTACGGGAACGGCGAACGGCACGTGCCACTTTTTCGATGGCTTCGGTTTGTCCCACAATGCGAGTTTTGATGTCTTCTTCCAAATTGAGAAGTTTTGTATTCTCAGACTCTTCCATCTTTTTCAAAGGAATTCCAGTCCAGAGGCTAACTACTGATAGGATATCTTCTTCTTCGATGGAAACCGCGTATCCTTCCATTCGTTCTTGCCACTGTTTGGTTTTTTCATCCAGAAGGCCTTTTTTACGATTCACTTCATCTCGAACTGCAGCCGCCTTTTCATACTCTTGGCTACGAACTAAATCCTCTTTTTTCACAGAAAGAGCTTTGATTTCTTCTTCGATCTCTTTGATTTCATTTGGCCGTTGGCAATTGGCAAGGCGAGCTTTAGCACCTGCTTCATCAATGATATCAATCGCTTTGTCCGGTAAAAATCGATCGTTGATATAACGATGAGATAATTTCACCGCTTGTTCGATTGCCTTTTCCGTATAACGAACCTTATGATGGGCTTCGTAAGCTTTTTTCAAACCATCTAAAATCAGAACCGCATCATCAACGGAAGGTTCAAGCACCTTTACCATTTGGAATCTTCTTTCCAAAGCAGAATCTTTTTCGATGTACTTGCGGTATTCGTTATTGGTTGTCGCACCAATACATTGCAGTTCCCCACGGGCAAGAGCTGGTTTTAAAATGTTTGCTGCATCCACTGCCCCTTCCGCGGCCCCAGCTCCAATGAGAGTATGTAACTCATCAATAAAGATGATGATGTTTTGCGAAGTAACGATTTCTTTCATGATTTTTTTCAATCGTTCTTCGAACTCACCACGGTATTTAGTACCTGCAATAAGACTTGCCAAATCAAGGGATAACACTCGTTTGTCGAAAAGGAGATCTGGAACCAACTTTTCAATCACTGCTTGGGCAAGTCCTTCTACGATGGCAGTTTTACCGACACCGGACTCTCCCACGAGAACTGGGTTATTTTTTGTTTTACGAGAAAGGATTTGAATGACCCGTTCGATTTCTTTGGAACGACCAATCACTGGATCTAATTTTTTCTCGCGAGCGAGTTGCGTTAAGTCCCGTGCAAACTCATCTAAAATAGGAGTTTTACTCTTTTCTTGTCTAGGAGCTGCCGTTTGTTGGGTTTGGCTTTGCGGACCCGATTGAGTCCCCGTGTTTCCACCCACAGCCCCCGAAGGAGGTGCTCCCAGAAGTCGTAAAATCTCAGATTTAATGACGTTATAATTTACGCTGAAAGATGATAACGATCCACCGGCGATATTATTGTTATCGCGAAGTAGTGCCAAAAGAATATGTTCTGTTCCCACATAGTTATGTTTGAGGCGTTTTGCTTCCTCTTTAGAAACTTCGATCATTTTTTGGTATTTGTCTTGTCCTTGGCTTACATCCAATAACAAGGCACCGGAACCCTCACGAGTTCTCTTTTCGACTTCTTTACGGAGTTCGTTCAAATTGATGTTTAGATTCGTAAGAATCTTAATCGCGACAGAGTCCTCCTCCCGGAGAAGCCCAAGTAGAATGTGTTCAGGACCGATAAAATCGGAGCCTAAACGTTTAGCCTCATCTTGGGCGATTTCGTTGATGACTCTTTTTGCTCTTTTGGTGAATTCCAACATGCCGCACCCTGCCTTTGTTAATTAGACGAACGTCCTTGTTCCCATCATGACCGTACCGGTTTAATAGGAGCCTAGTAAACCAAGAATTTTGTAAAACTGACGTTTTTGAACTGCCAAAGCGTTCTTCCACGAGATTTTTACGACAAGAACTCGGTCTTTTCCGATGTTCCTCATTCTATGATCGGTGGAAGGAGCAAATTCTATACCAAATTCAGACAATGTTTGCAAAATTGAAAAAAACTCAGAAACGACCTCCGGATCTAGTCCAAGAAGGAGTGAATCCCTCCTTCCCGCCCCCAAATTGCTAGGACAAGAAGAAACAAACCCAATCCCAGGAAGCTTCGCCCAAAGGGAATTGCGGAACAAAAATCGAAAGATAGAAATTTTCTTTTTTTCCCAAAGTAAGTTTTGATTCCCATTCGTGAGAGAATGGGGAGTAATTACTTCCCAACGGATATGGTCTTCCGATCCAAGATAAAAACCTGTCCTTGGTTCAAAATCCCCAACGGAATTCTCAAAAGAAAAATCCGTATCCTGAACTAAATCAAAACCCAACCCATTTTCAACTAACAATTGTTTTGATTTGTCAATCATTGGATCATAATAGGGAAAAAGACTCGATTTTAGATTTCTTGTGATTCGAGTTCGAAAAGACAAAAGCTGAATTGAGTTTGTATTAGTTTTAAGAAAGGATTCTAAGTTTTTAATTTTGTTTTCTTGGATTTTTGTTTTGCGATTCGGTTTAGGAAAATTAAATATTTGAGCACAGTGGACACAGCCAAACTTGCCGCTTTTACGAAACTGAATTTCTTTGGTTCCGCAAAAACGACAAAATTTCATCTCAATTAACTGGGGTTAGTTGTCCCGACACGATCCTGTTTCGTTTATGAGCCATGGAGGCAAGCTCCAAGTCATGAGTCACAAGAATCAAAGAAAACTTAAATTCGTTTTGGAGTTCCTTGATAAGATCCATCAAATGCCTTGAGTTGTCTCGGTCCAAGTTCCCTGTTGGTTCGTCTGCCAATATGAGTTGCCTTCTACCCACAAGGGCTCGTGCCACTCCCACACGGGCACTTTCTCCACCAGAGAGTTGGGAAGGGAAACTTTCTGTCCTTTCTCCCAGACCTACTTTTTTCAAAATTTCAGTAGCTTGTTGTTTCGCTAAGGAAGGATTCATCCTTGCTATGAGAAGAGGCATCATCACATTTTCTAAGGCGGTAAAGTCCGGTAACAAAAGGTGTTGTTGGAAGATAAAAGAAATTTTTTCAGCACGGAAAGTTTCTCTCTGTTTTTCGTTTAAGTTCTTAAGACTTACTCCGCAAACTTCCACCTCACCGTCGTCAAACGAATCCATGGCTCCAAGGATATTGAGAAGTGTAGACTTTCCAACACCAGAAGCTCCTTCCACAGACACAATTTCACCAGGCAACACTTCAAAGTCGAGACCTGAAATGATATGATAACGTTTGTCTACAACCTGGTAGTATTTTTCTAATTTGCGAACAGAAACAGTTGGTTTTACATTAATTTCAGTCATTTCTTATTGTATCCACAGGGTTTAGATTAGCGGCCATTCGTGCCGGAAAATATCCAGCAAGGCCGGATAGGATAGTTGCTGCAGTTGTTACCATAAAGATAAAAGAAATATCAATATCGACAGGGATATGATCAAAATAATAAATATCTTTTGGTACAAGTTCCACTGGATCCCAATCGCCTGGATTGAGTAAACCACCAATCCCATTAATGATCTCAGAGATAACATTGATGATGACTTCTAATTTTGTTGCGATGAATATCCCGGTCATACCACCAACAAGTGAAGATAAAATTCCCACGATCATTGCATTCAATGTAAAGATGAGCAAAATATCATTTGAAGCAAGACCGAGTGCTTTTAAAGTTCCAATGGACCTACGTTTCGCACGGATGAGAGAGTGAACGGTAGCAACCATTCCAAGAGCCGCAAGAACGATAAAAAGAAAAACAATAATGGAGATGATAGTTTTTTCAAGTCTTAGGGCAGCCAAAAAGTTTTCCTGTTCTTCAGCAATAGTTCTGACTGACCAAGAAGTTTCATCTTGAATTTTACTATTCCAATTATCTTCGTTTAACCGAGACAAAATTCTTTGTTTGGTAAGTTTTAAATCATCAAGGGAGCGAACCTTGATTGCCACTTGGTTTACCGCACCTTCCATTTTAAAAAACTCTTGGGCTTGAGGGAGAGACAAAAACACGAACTTAGAGTCGTAATTATAATATCCCGTTTTGAATAGACCAACCAAACGAAAGGTTTGTACATTCACTTGAACGCCTCGTTCGACAGTAAACCTTCCTCCAGGAACAGCCATCGTGATATCCCGACCAAGTCCGTATCCGTAAATGGCACTCATCTCTTTTCCCACCACCACGAGTTTCTTCGTATTGATGGCTTGGATTTCATCGCGATCATATTGTAAGATCCGAGGAAAGTTGGGCAATCCATTCTCCACTAATTTTTCTATCGAGTCCACGGGGACTGCGCGAATCATAATAGGATTAAAATTGTTATTACTTTGGATGAGACCGTGACTTGTGATATTTCCTTCTACGGAAACAAAGGACTCTGCCAGTTTCGGGTCGGACTTGAGATGGTGAATGACCTTTTCAAAATCATATATCGCCCCTGAACCATAAGAGTTCTCAATCGTGATATGAGGTCCTCCTTGCCAGAGCGATTCCTTTACTTGTTTTTGGAATCCGTTGAAAATGGAGAGGACTACTACTAGGAGACCCACTCCGACTGCCATAACAATGAACGACAGCCTGGATTTGATGGAGAGGAAACCCAGCACTCTGGACCCTCGGATGTAACGGATTGTGATTAAAGAGACGATTCCCATGATGACCTAATCTTTTTGACAGCTTTCTTCTAAAGATGGATACTGTCAAAAAAGAACCTTATGCCTGAGACACCAAACTATTATTCTGTCAAAGTAAACCTTCGAGACGAGGCCAACATGGTTTATACCATGATTGCTGCAGTCATTGACCCGGTTGAAACCAAATCGGTGAAGTTTGAGGGAGTTTCGTGTACAAGCCCACTATCCCTTTTGCCTGTTCGGTCCACATTTCAGGACTTTTACAACCGAATGCAGCGGGTGATCTACAAAGGGGAACAACAAAAGAACATTACCAAGTCCCTCCAAGAGCTGATCAAAACTAAATTTGGTTCTGAAAGTTTTTTGGAAGAAATCCTCCATTATATGGATCACAACCTAACAGACCGTTTAGACTTTGTTTTCAGCGAAATACACAAAAGGACCTCTGGAAACTCCGAACCCAAGGTAGAACTCCATTTTGAACTGATTGATCCAAATGATATTGCCAAAACTACCGTTGACGAAGAGGAAATTGCAAAAAAAGAAGCTCCTCCAGTAACGCCTGTGCCACAAGCCTCAGGATTTTTAATTCCTGCAGACAAACAAATTGTTCAATTCAAATTTCAACTCTCTCCAGTCAATGGAGTCCCTCTCGTAGAACTCAAAGCAGGTGACAATGTGTACATCCGTTTGGTTCCTGGAGATGGAGTTACAGATTCTATTATCAATACATTGGAATTAAAAGAAGAGTCTGGTGCGATCAAACAAATCCCAGCTAAAATTGTAAACATCTCGAATAACAAGAATTTCTCGGAAGTTGTCATCAAAATCAATGAACAAGTCTATGGAAAAATCATTGAAGAAGAAAACTCAGTAAAAATAAAAACAACTGACACCCAACATGGTGCCGCCAATATTATGAATTCGGTTGCTTCACCGACTGTTGCTGTCTCAAAAGCCAAACAAAATCCGACACTTTCTGCTGATGAAAGTTTCCATTTATGGCCTTACATAATCATGTTAGTGGTACTCGCCATTGGTATGATGACGATTTTTGTAATTCTATAGTCTTTTTATGAAAAAATTGAATAAACAACTCCCGATCATTGCCTCTCTATTGATTGCTATTGTAATCCTACACTCTCTCTTTGTTGATTACTCAGTCCAATTCCCGGATTTTATATCTACCGAATCCTCTGAATCTACAGCGGAATCTATGAAACCGAAGGTAGTTTCTGAAAATGGAGTTTTAAATAGAATTTCTTATTTAGAATCATTTTTGATAGAGTTGGAATCAAGAGAACTCCCTGTTGATACAGAACAAGAAGAGACAAAAGAAAATATCAAACGAGTATTAGTGGGTCAAAAATTAGTCTTGGGTCTTTCTTTATTTTACTTACTATTAACTTTTTCGACAGCTGTTTCGTATGCATTTAGAGCTTGGTTTCATAAATCATTGGCAAATGTTTTTTATCCTGTATCCTTTGTTGTATTAGCTCCCAAAGTATTTTACCAACTCAATTTGATCTTACAACAGGAAGTTTTGGCTTACTTCTATTTTGTTTATTTAATAATCACTTATGGAATCAGCGTGATAGCATACCGCATGATTTTAAAAAACAAAGAATTAGCGGAAGGATTTCAGTCTTTACAGTTTTCTTCATCTTTAGAAGAAGAAGGCAGATCTCCCAGTAATACAAAAACTGGATCTATCTTCGGTCCGATCTTTCATGTGGTGTTTATCATTCTAATTGGAATATTAATCGGAAACTTAATTTACATTCCGCTCTTTCTCTTACAAAAACATTATGTAACTGAATTTAGTTACTTTATTTTCTTTTTACTTGGACTTTTATCTTTATTTTATATCTTCAATTACAAAAAAGTGGGTGGAGAAGAGAATAGTAGTAACTGGATAAACTTAGCTGTAAGTTTTGCTTATCTACAATTTAGGTTTTTGAGAAATAGTTTTTTTGCGGTGTTTAGCACCATTTTGATTGTATTGTTTGTAACGTTTTTATTTAGTCTGTTACTTTTTAATATTGATTTAATCCAAAACCATTTAGGCCTTTTCGGAAAAGCTACCGAATTCTAATCCAACAAAACAAAGGAGTGTCTAATGACACTCCGGATCTTTCCCTTTACGCACCAAACACCAAACATTTCCATTTGGATAGTATGTAGACCTAGCAATTAACTCTCCTTCGTCGGAATAAAGTTCAGAGGCCTCTTTGGTTCCAGTGGGATAATAATAGAACCACTCACCCACTTTTTTATCGTTTTGGTAACTTCCCTTTTCTTCTACTTTAGTATCCGGGTAATAACGCACCCAATCCCCAGTGCGGAGTCCGCCGTCAAAGTAACCCTTTTCATTCAAACGACCATTACGAAAGTATCTTTGGTAAGAACCTGTTTCATTTCCAAGTTCCGCAGAGCGAATCCACAATTGTTTTTTGCGATTCCCTGCTTTGTAATTTTGTTCAATATAAAGTTTACCATCAGAGAAATAAAACTTCCAGAGGCCGTCTCTTTCTCCACTGATCATATTTCCTTCCATGATCGTAATTCCAGTCAGGTAGTTTAATTTTTTTCCATACCCGTTAGGTTGCCCCAAAGCATTCACAGGAATTTCGGCAATTAAGTTTCCATTATCATACCATTCCCGATAGAATCCATCAGCAGTGCTTTGGTAGAGGTTTGTTTTTTTCTCAAAGTTTGCTTCTTTGGGAACAGAACCAGGTCTGGATGTAGTTGATTTACAAGGTCCAATCAAAAAGCCTGTAGCGAAAATAAAAACTAATAAGGATAAAAATATCCAAATCGAATTGTCTTTAATGGGTGTGGATGTGGATGTCATTTTCATTTTTGAACTTTGTAAGAATTTCTTTCGAGATAAGGATTCGATTGAGACGTTTCGACCTGATGGGAGTTAAATAACGTAAACACATTAATATAGTGCCTTCTGGTTCTAAAGAAGTATACACAATCGGAGTAGTTTTGCCAAGTCTTACTAGATAGTTCTTTGACATTTCTCTAATTTTAGATTCTACTAATTCAGGTGCTAAAACCAATTCTTCTTGGAGAATTTGGGCACAAATTTTCTCTGCTTTTTCCCAATTTGAATTTAAATCCAAATACACACGAAACTCATCCCAAACAAAATCCATAGTTTCAGAAACGATAAAAAATCTATGTAATACAACGTTATAATTAGGGAAGTGAATGAGCCTATTTGTGGATTGTTCAAATCTTGGATCAGAGGCAATTTCTAGTAGAGTGAATTTAAAAAAACCAATATTCACAACATCACCTTTGATGTTGTCGAGTTCAATACGGTCACCTACTTTAAAACCGTTGGCTCCCATTATCATAAACCAACCCACCATATTGAGCCACACTTCTTTCAGTGAAATGACAATCCCCGCTCCGGCAAGACCAAGGACCGTAGGCAGGAGTGATAAACTAGAAAAAATAATCGGGAGGTATGCGATTCCAAAGACCATTAGGAATCCCATACGAGCAACCTTTCTGCGATTGTATTCGTGAACTGCATCAGGAGCTGGTTTGATTCTTTCTACGAGAATCATAGTAATTTTATAAGAGAAAATTGCGAATACCACCATGTATCCGAATAGGATCATAGTTTCTGCAAAATCACGGCCGGAGCTTTGGAGTAAAGTTAATGGATTTAAATCCAAATAGAATTCTTTTAGACTTCCTCCACCCATTTTTATAACTTTCCTTTCTGACGTTTTAGAATTTCAAGGATGGTTTTACGTTCCACAGAAACACCAAACTTTGGTTTTCCAAAATCTTCTAATAGAACAAATTTTAAAGAAGTGCCTTCCTTTTTTTTGTCATGTTCCATATGTTTAAGAATCTCTTCTGGTTTTTCCTCTAATCGTGTTGGAAGTTCCAATTGTTTCATAAGAAAAATGGCTTTTTGAAAATTCGATTCTGAAAAACCGACAAGTTCCCGTGACAAAAGTAAAGCTGTCACAAGACCCACAGCAACTGCTTCCCCATGAGAGTATTTTTTATATTGGGTTAAAGATTCAATCGCATGACCTGTTGTATGTCCCAAATTTAAAACGGCACGAAGCCCCGATTCTTTTTCATCTTGTGAGACAATTCCTGACTTAACTCGGACTGACTCTTCAATCGCATAACGAAGAGTTAGTGAATCCGCAGAATAATCCGAACGCTTTGATTTAGATATTTTTTCAAAAAAATCGCCGCCATCAAGAAACGCATGTTTTGCGATTTCCGCAAGACCACAACTCCATTCCTTTTCAGGTAAAGTGGATAGAGTAAAAAGAGGGGCAAATACAAACTCTGGTTGGTAAAAAGCTCCCACCATGTTTTTTCCAGAATCTACATTGACCGCAACTTTTCCACCAACAGAAGAATCAACGCAGGCGAGGAGAGTTGTGGGAACTTGGACAAACCTCACCCCCCTTTGGTAGGTGGCAGCAATGAATCCAGCAAAGTCTCCAACGACTCCCCCACCAAAGGCAATGACTACTGCCTTTCTATCCGCATCTGTTTCTATAAGTTGGTTGTATACTTTTTTGACTCGATCGATATGTTTGTTCTTTTCTCCGGGTTTCAGATAAATAAAGGAGAAAGGGGCGCCGAGTGACCTAAGTTCTTTGGTAATGTATTTTTCGTAGATGCCGGCTATTTCGCGACTTGTTAGGACATAAACTTTGGAAACTTTGGGTAGGGAATTTAATTTTTCCGTTAGGCCCTGGAAGTCTTCGTGTAACTCGATCGGGTAACGAAAACCCTGTCCGATAATTTCACGTTCCGATAACTTCATGGTTCATTCACCCATGGGCTGGAAATATATCTAGGTTTATTTGTGCTTTTGGCCCGGAAGTAATGTTTTATGTCCGGACGAATGTCCATGGATAATATTTCTTTGGTGGTAAAATATCCGAATCCAGAAATTGCTTTTTCCTTTGGATTTAGGATCGGTAACAAATCCTTTACTTTCGTTAAAAAAACGATTTGGATCAAGTGGCGTTTTTTATTTGGATCAATGGATTCATTTAAAAAAATAAATTCCATTTGGCTTACTTCCAGAGACAACTCTTCATTTAGTTCTCGTTTGAGTGCCTCTTCTCCTGACTCACCAAATTCAATCCCACCACCGGGAAGTAACCAATACCCCGATTGTTTTTTTTGCTGTTGTACAAGTAAAATTTTACCCTTTGGATCTTGGATGAGGGCTGCAACGCGAACCCGCATCGATTTGGATTTTATTAAAAAGTCGATCATAGTATTTTTAGAAATCGTAAAGCGGCTTTTGCTGCCATCTGTTCTGCCCGACGTTTGTTCTTTCCATCTCCGCTTGCCTGAAAATGATTTTCGCAAGCAACAGAAATAAGGAACTCTTTGTCGTGGTCAGGACCCTCTTCTTTCATAACGGAATACTCTGGTAATTTTTTCCATTTCTTTTGGCAAAATTCCTGCAAAATGGTTTTATAATCTTTTGTCTCTTCAGCGTCATCCACATCCCTTTCCATGATCTGAAAGTGGGGAGTAAGAAATTTACGACAACTCTCGAGTCCCTGGTCGAGATACAAGGCCCCTAGAAAGGCTTCAAAGCAGTCTGCTTGGAGATTGGTATTAGATTCCCCCTTTTCCCTCTCTCCTCTGCCTAGAAGCAAAAAATCAGGGAAATGGTAAGATCTGGCAAGCTTGGCAATGGCAGGGGCAGAAACCATTTTACTTTTTAATTTGGCAAGTTTTCCCTCTTTTCCTTTTGGGAGGGATCTGTATAAAAATTCGGCTGCAAGGATACCGAGAACGGAGTCACCTAAAAACTCTAGACGTTCATTATCAGAAAGATAACGATCCGAGTCCTCGTTTGCAAAAGACCTATGAACAAATGCTAGGTGGAGGAGGGAAATATCCTGAAACTTAGTTTTGGTAAGAGATTGAAGTTCTTTGAGAGAGGAAATTCTTTCGGGAGGAAGTTTAATACGAATCGAGTCGGACAAGGTACAAAGATCCGGGTTCCTCTATTCGGGGAACCCGGTTTTTGGATTGGGAATTACCCCTTAAGTTTATCGATGAATTTAATTACATCGCCTACGGTTTGGATTTTTTCTGCGTCTTCATCAGAAATCTCCACACCAAACTCTTCTTCAAGAGCCATAACTAGTTCAACTGTATCAAGAGAGTCAGCACCAAGATCATTGATGAAGTGAGCTTCAGGTGTAACTTCTGATTCATCAACACCAAGTTGTTCTACGATGATTGACTTAATTTTTTCGAAATCTGCCATTTTATATCCTCCAGGCCACTGTTAATCAGTGGGGCAAGTGTTAAATCGTTTTCCGCTAGGTATATATGTACGCCTAGCGTTTTTTTAAAATGAAATTGTCGGAATTTTTGGCAAGTCTAAATAGATTATTTTCCTCTTGAAACCTTTGACATCATTCTAACATCACCTAACATATATTAACTTGGTTTGAAATCGTCCGATTTGCTGAGAAAAGAGAACAGAAGGCCTCAGCTTCCAGGCAATTTCCAAAATCCTGGCCTGATTTCCAATCCATTGCTCTATTTTAACAGATTTAACTTCTGCTATAGCAGAAACGGCTTCCCTTATCCCTACCTTATTCAGAAAACAATTCCAAGAATATTTTTTTAAGGAGAACTCCATGATTCAAAAATGGACTCGAACACTCGCAACTTCCCTCCTACTTTCCTTCTCGGTATCCTGTGCAGAAAAGAAAGAAGACAACAACACTCTACTGGCAGGACTACTTTTATTTGCTGCCAACCAAATCAAAGTGAATACAGCTAGTGATTTGGTAAACGAATCGGCAGATGATTATAACCAAAACAATTGGGGTCTGATTACACCGCAAACTTTGGCTCGATTTCAAAGTAACTGGCAGGCAAACAAACCAAGCCATATTACAGGAAACCTAATCATATTACAAACCGATGCAGCAGACCGCGTGGCAGGTGGTGCCGCTTCCCCATACGTCGCAGAAAATCCAAGCCAAGGCGTTTATGTCTATCTATTGGATGATTACAAACCAGTGGATTTACCAAGTGGCGGATTTCGATTCAACCAAACAAGAGATACAGGACTTTTTTCCAGTTCAGTACGTTACCAAGCTAATGGAGCTTTTGTGGATGATTGGCTAAAAACTTTTGGAATCAATCTTTCTAAAGACTTAGTTGTCTTTGCTGTGGGAACAGGAAACGGAATCACCGCTGGTGCCTATCCTGCCAAAGCAGTGGGAGCTGGTGCCGTACAAGATGTAACACGAGGAGTTTATTGGTTACGTTATTGGGGTGCAGACATTAAAAACCTCGCCATCCTCAATGGAAACCTGAACAAAAAAGCAACTGGTGCAGGAATTGCTCTATCTACAAGTCGTTCAGGAATCAACTTAGAACGAAATGCAGGATTTTCAGTAAAACAACTCCGTGTGGATAACACAGTCCTAACCTTAGGTTTAGAAGATGTATATGAGATAGCAAAAACCGGAGGAGCAGCAACAATTGCCGGACTTACATCTAAACAACAGATCATTGATGCAAGGCCAGCAGCACAGTATGATGGGACAGCCCAAGGATTAAATGTTGCACGAAACGCTCTAGTTGTGAATCCAGCAAGCGCAGCTTATATCACAACTTCCTACCAATCTTCTGGGGCACCGTCTGCAACAGCAGGGAACCAAACATTTGTTCCTTTTGAAGGAAGTATCAAATCCTCAAAAACATTCCCTTGGGCTGACTTACTCAGAGACAATGCAGACGGCTATGAGTTCTTAGACAAAGCAGCAATCAAAACACTTTTTGATACTACTCGTGCTGTTTACACACCAGGAACTACCATTGTCAGCCAATGCCGTACAAACTTTGAAGCACAAGTAAATGGATTTGCTTCTTTAAATATCCTCGGATATCCAACTGTATATTATGATGGATCCCTTGTGGAATGGACCGCACTTGTCGCAGGACATGGAACAGGAGCGGTAAACCAAGTTCCAGCTGATTTTAAATGGAGAACTGATACCTCAAGTATTTCCAACTTCCTTTGGTATAACGAACCAACACATGTAGTTCGACCGACAGTCAATCTCACGGCAACCACCACAAAAAAATTCATCCAAGAAGATAAGGCTTACAAGTTCTAATCTCTTTCCCAGTTTACACTTGGTCTCCTGGCATCTGCCGGGAGACATTCTTTTGAAATTCCCTTTGCAAGAATGTTTTTCCTAGTCAGTTTGTCTTTATGGCAAGGAACGAAAAAGAAGAATCCATCCAAATTGGATTTAGAGAAACCATCACCCTAGTAGTACCATATTTTCAGAAAAAAATTTGGGGCCAGATCAAAGCAGTCGTCTGGATTGTCTTATACCTTGCGCTCTTTCAATTATTTATTTTACGAATCCCTATCAAAGAAGCTGGCCTCATCGCCTTGGGAATCTCTGCTGTAGTCCTAGGTCTCACATTTTTTTTAGAAGGATTGTTTCTTGGACTTATGCCCTTGGGTGAGGCCTTAGGATTACGATTGCCACAAAAATTAGGAATCTTTAGCATCATGTTATTTTCTGTTTTTATGGGAGTTGGGGCAACTCTTGCCGAACCTGCCATATCCATACTACGTGCATGCGGTAGTAAAGTTCTACCTTGGGAGGCACCTCTCCTTTACTTTTTACTCAATGAAGGATCTCTTTATCTTTATTTATCCATAGCCATCGGTGTGGGAATTTCAGTAGTGTTTGGGATGTTGCGATTTTTATTTGGATTTTCTTTGATGAGGATCCTTGTCCCAACCATATTTATATTGTTAGGTGTAAGTATTTACGCCTATTTCGATGAAAACTTAAAATTCATTTCAGGATTAGCTTGGGATTCAGGTGCCGTCACCACAGGACCCGTGACAGTTCCTCTGGTAGTGGCTTTAGGTATTGGAATCTCTAAGGTTGCTGAAAAAAACGAACAAAGCAGCGCCTATGGAGTTGTGACTCTTGCTTCTCTTTTCCCAGTGCTCTCTGTATTTCTTGTGGGAATGTATTTTTCAAATCAATTACCCAAACCAATGCCAGAAGAAACTTTTTTCAAACAAGGCATCACTTTAGCGCAAGCAAAACTACTGCTTGGTGATTCCCATTGGACTTCTCCTATAAAAAAAGTATCCTTACCGAAAACTACTTCTGCACCGGAATTATATCAAAAAGCTAAAGAGATTATTTTCGGTGCCGTACAACTAGCAATAAGAGCAATTCTTCCCCTTTCGATTTTTTTATTTTTATTTTTGGCATTCATACTTAGAGAAAAAATCCCTTACCCAGAAGAAGTTTTTTTAGGAATTGGTTTTTCCATTATTGGTCTTACCATTTTTAATTTTGGGATTATCTTTGGACTAAACAAACTAGGAGACCAAGTGGGAGGGAAACTTCCCTCTACATTTCGTTCGATTGAACTTGTGGACTCTACAAAATTCATTCCTAACTTCAATCCAAAATCAGTTTTAAAAGCCGTAAACGAAGAAGGTAAAGAAGAAAAATTTTTCTATCTCAAAGAACGAAAATCCTACACAGGAATTCCTTTCCATGAAGAGAATTGGAACCGAACCAATAAAGTTTACGAATACGTTCCCATCCATGGTCCCATATTTGGAAAAGAAGATAATTTATTAGGTTACTTAGTTGTTTTAGTATTTGCTTTCTTTTTGGGATACAGCGCCACCCTCGCAGAACCAGCATTATCTGCTCTTGGAAAAACAGTCGAAGAAACAACTGTAGGAACATTTCGTAAATCCCTCCTCATCCAATCAGTGGCTGTTGGTGTTGGCCTTGGTACTTTACTCGGGATGTTAAAGATTTTACTAGAAATCCCACTGGTATGGATCTTAGTTCCGGTTTATCTATCCTTACTTGTTTTAAATACCTTCAGTAAATCAGAGTTTATCGATATTGCTTGGGATAGTGCCGGTGTCACGACGGGTCCCATCACAGTTCCATTAATCATCGCCATGGGACTCGGGATTGGAAACCAAATGGGCACAGTGGATGGATTCGGAATCCTTGCTGCAGCTTCTGCGTTTCCCATTCTTTCTGTTTTACTTATGGGTATGATGGTGGAAAAATCCCACAAACTCTCGTTACGTGATTCCGAGTTAAAAGAGAAATAAAATGAATTCAAAACAAAAAGCGATAAGAATTACAGCCATAGTTCATAGAGATTTAACTGACCTCGTTGTCTCTGCTTTAAAAAGAAATAAAATCCACTATTTTCATATGGAAGCGGGAAGGTATCCCGTTCTTGCTAAACGTGGTCGGTTGTTATTCGATTTTTACCAAAACCACTCCATCATTGACACACCTGTGACCATCTTTGAGGTTTTATCTGAGCCAATTGCAGAAAACTTTTTACTCACCCTCTTTCGGGATGCCGCAGAATTAAATATCCCAGGACATGGAACAGTATATTCGGAAACTGTCGACTTACACAGTCCCGTTCCTATTGATTATATCTTTACAACGGACGAAAAAAGTAAAGCCTTTGGTTTTTCTGGACTCACTGGTCTTTTTTGTATCCTTCCTCGCGGATCGGCAGAACCCATTGCTCGTTTGCTTTTACAAAATGGAGTGGCTGTTCCTACCATCAGTTATGGAACAGGAACGGGTTTGCGTGATAAGTTGGGCCTATTACGGATCACCATTCCGAAAGAAAAAGAAATTTTAAAACTCATCGTCCACTCGTCTGACGCAGAACATGCGATGGATTTTATTATTGAAGTGGGTAGACTCGATTTGCCTGGGCGCGGATTTATCTTTGAATTTCCGGTGGGACGTGGATTGCTCAATACCAAGGTAAGTTTGGAAGGTCCTAAACAAGCAGCAAGTATGGACCAAATCATTTCCGCATTAGATCAGTTATATGGAAATATGGATTGGAGAAAAAAGTCCAACCAATTCCGCCAATCCACTCGCCATAGAAATTATTTCGAAGGGGTGAATGTTGTCCTCAATTGTAAGGAAGAAACAATGGAAACTGCCCTTGTGAGTTTAAGAAAAGTAGGAGTTTCTAGCTCTACAATTTCAATAAACAAACTCATCCATTCTCAAAATGAAAAGAATGCTTTCACTCCGGCAAGAGAAGTGGCAAACCTTCTCATCCCCAAAAAAAATCTACCTGAAGTACTCAGTGAATTAGATGAACTTGGTTTTTTCGGGGAAGAAATGGAAGGAATTGCCTATACAATGGAGATCCCAAAAGCATTTTCTTACCAATCGAAACTCACCAAAAATAAATGAAATACCCCTCAAAACGGTCGTTATCCGGAAAGAGGGGTATTGTTAAATCAATCATATTTGGATTACTTTAAATGTTGCCCATGATGTTTTCATCCTGACCAACAATCCATAAGATCTATTTTATCTTAGTGACCGCCACCTGGTAAAAATCCACCACCATTGATATCTAAGATATGTCCTGTGATAAAGGATGAGGCATCCGATGCAAGGAATGCAATTCCGTTAGCGATGTCTTCTGGAAGACCAGCACGTTTGAGTGGGATTGCTTGTACCATACCATGTCTGATATTTTCAGGGATAGCTTCTGTCATTTCAGTCGCAATAAAACCGGGAGCAATCGCATTACAGCGAACTTTTCTAGAAGCCATTTCAAGAGCCACAGCTTTTGTAAAACCAATCACACCTGCTTTGGATGCAGAATAATTTGTTTGTCCAATGTTTCCGTTTTCACCAGAGATAGAGGAAAGGTTGATGATAGATCCACCATTTTCTTGTTTCATCATGACTTTGATGGCTGCTTGTGTACAAAGATAAGTTCCAGTAAGATTCACTGCAATGACAGCATCCCACTGCTCTTTTTTCATTCTCATAAGGAGTGTATCACGAGTGATCCCAGCGTTATTCACAAGGATGTCCACTGTTCCAAATTCTTTTTTAGCGGAATCAATTAGTTTTTGTGCATCTTCTTCAACAGAAACATTTGCCACAACTGCAATCGCTTTGTAACCTTTGGATTTTAATTCTTCCGCAGTAGCATTGGTTGCTTCTGGGTTCATATCCGCTACAACGATGTTGGCTCCAAGAGAAGCAAGTTTCAAACAAGTTGCTTTTCCAATTCCTCTTGCCCCGCCTGTTACGATGGCTGTTTTTCCTGATAAACTAATCATTTGGTTTTTTCCTCTTCTTTTCTAATTCCTAAAGTATTTTCTAAATGAAATGAATCTAAATGAATCCTTTTGTATTTATACCGAATCACTCAAAAGAGTTTTGTATTCGCCAAGTCTTGTTCGAATTCGATCGTTAATTCCGTGTTTGGCGCACTCTGAGATGACACGCACTGCATTTTTTACTGCGAGTGCATTTGAAGAACCATGACCAATCATACAAATCCCTTCTACACCAAGAAGAAGGGCACCACCATATTCCGCATAGTCTAAACGTTTTTTTACAGCTGTAAAAGTTGATTTTAAAAGCAATGCTCCTGTTTGAGCAAGACTTGATTGTCTTATAGAATTCTTTAAAACATTGAATATAGATTTAGCAAGTCCTTCTGTTGCTTTCAGAACAATGTTCCCTATAAATCCATCGCAAACAACAACATCCACTTCACGCCCACCACCATAAAGATCGCGGCCTTCTACGTTTCCGACAAAGTTAAATGGTATTTTTTTTAACAGGTCAAAGGTTTTGACAGAGACTGTATTTCCTTTTTTATCTTCTTCCCCATTAGAGAGGATTCCAACTTTTGGATTTTGGATTCCAAAAAGTTCACGGGCATAAATTTCACCCATCACAGCAAATTGAGCAAGGTATTCAGGTTTACAATCAACGTTTGCGCCAGCGTCTAACAAAAGAACAGGTGGTCCTTCTTCTCTAGGAATATGAGCAGCTATGGGAGGTCGTAGAACGCCAGGCAGGCGACCTAAGTGAAGTAATGCGGCAGCCATAGTAGCACCTGTGTTTCCCGGAGAAAACACACCGATACATTCTTTATCTGCCACTAAACGAACTGCTTTGACTACGGAAGAATCCTCCATAGCGCGGACTGCTATGGATGGAGAATCATTCATACCTATGATTTCGGTAGAATGAATGACACGGATTTTCTCAGTGTCATAATCAAATTTTAACAGGATATCAAGTAACTCTTGTTCGTCGCCAACTAAGGAAACTGACAGTCCGAATTCTCGTACTGCCAGTACCGCGCCCTCGACGATACCTTCAGGGCCGTAATCTCCGCTCATCGCGTCCACGGCGACCCACATAATGGTTAGTTATCTTCGGTCGTTTTTTTAACTTTTTGAGCGACTACGAGTTTTCCCTTATAAAAACCGCAATAAGGGCAAACACGGTGGGACAGAACAAATGAACCACAATTGGAACACGGGTTTAAGTTAGGCTTGCCTATCGCGTGATGGGCTCTTTTCGTTCTAACTTTCGATTTTGATTTACGTCTCTTTGGGACTGCCATGGCTATCCTCTATGGAATTATAACTGGTTTTTACTATGTTTTGGAAAACGAATGTGAAAACAATATTTTAATTTTCTAGGCTCTCGATAAGAGACCGTAATTCGGTGTGTTTATGATAAAAAGCGGAGCGATTGCATACCAAACGGGCTGTACTGTATAAAATGGACTCAAATTCCTTCAGTCCATTGGCTTTTAATGTCCCCCCGGTAGAAACTAAATCCACAATGCAGTCGGAAAGCCCTACAATCGGCGCCAGTTCAATCGAACCATAAAGTTTGATAATTTCGCAAGAAATCCCTTTGGAAAAAAAATATTCCCGAGTCAGGTTAGGGTATTTGGTCGCCACTCGCACTTTGGAGCGTTTTGCAAATAGATCAAAGTCGGGAAAAGAGGCAAGAGAGAGCCGACAGGCTCCCAGTTTTAAATCCACTGGAGCAATCAGGTCAAATCCCCCTTCCTTTAGGATGTCCCAACCTACAATTCCGGCGTCAGCGGCAGCTTCTTCCACATAGGTGCAAACATCTTGGGATCTGACAAATAAAAGACGAAGACGTTTGTCTTCTGAGACAAAGGTAAGTTCTTTTGAACCTTCGGATGGCAAAGTGTTTAGCCATCCTTTGGATTGCAAAAGAATTGCAGTTTCTTCGGCAAGCCTACCTTTCGGAAGAGCCAAAGTCAACATAGGTTAGTTTTTCCCGAGTTTTAAGAGTAAATAACTGGAAAGGAGTTTCACATCTTCTCCAGATTCTGCACTTTCCAACTTAACTGCTTTTTCCAGATACTGCTTGGCTCCCGCCTTATCCCCGTTAAGGTAAGACAATCGTCCCGCTTGGTAATAAGCCCAAGCTTTAAATCCATTCAGTTCTCTAGCAGGTTCAATCACGGTAGCAGCAATCTTATAGTTTTCTAAAGACTTCGCATTGTTTTTTTCCCGTTCTCGGTAATTGCCAGCAATGTAAAAATAAAGGGCTTTGATTTCTTTAGGAGTATCAATTTTTTTAGCAGCATCTTCCAAGTATCCGGCAGCTTTTCCGAATTCCCCTTTTTCCGCATAGAGTTTCGAGAGGTCTTTCCAAACCCGAAGTTCCATTTTACCGGTACTTTGGTTTTGTAAAAACACTTCTAAACTTTGGATTTGAGCATCAAGCCCCACTTTTGATTTTTGGTGGGTGAGTTTCAAATCTTCCAAAGTTACCGTTTCTTTTTCAAAAAGATAAGCACGGTATTCGAAAAATCCGATGATGACAGCTAACACAACAATAGCGGAAGCAAGACTGATAAAAACAGACTTACGGTTTCGAGCTAAAAAATGTGTGAACTTTAAAAAAGCGAGTTCTGCTTTGGAACCTTCAAAATCAGCGAACTCATCTTTTTGGATGAGTTCGGCTTGTTTCTTTTGTTCGAGTGGGTTTTTTTTATGAAACTTATCCATGGACCTATCGGTTTTGGTTTAAATTCATAAAAGAACCGATGGATTCACGAGAAGGTTGGTTGTCTTCTTTCATGTATTTTGCCATCTCTTCACGTTCTACCGCTTTATCAAAATCTTTGATAGAGAGAGAAATCTTCTTATTGTTAGGTTCAATTTTTACAACCACTGTGCGAACGGATTCACCCACTTTGTAAAGATCTTCTAACTTAATGTTACGACCATCTGGAATTTCTGAAATGTGAACAAGTCCTTCATAACCTGGTTCTACTTCTACGAACACTCCAAAGCTAACAATGGATTTCACACGACCTTCTACCAGAGTACCCGGTGGGTATTTTTTGCGAAGAGCTTCGTATGGGTGTTCTGATAGTTGTTTTAAACCACAGCTGATTCGTTGTGCATCTAAGTTCACATCGAGTATTTTGTACTGAACCGATTGGCCTTTTTTCAAAAGGTTTAAAGGATTCTTTTCTTTTTCATCCCAAGTGATGTCGGAGATATGAATGAGTCCTGCGATTCCACTTTCTACTTCCACGAAAGCACCGTATTTAGTGATTCCAGTGATTTTTCCTTCGAGCACGTTTCCGGCACGAACGTTAGCAGAAAGAGCTTCCCAAGGGTTAGGAAGAAGTTGTTTGAGTCCGAGAGACAAACGTCTTGCTTCGAAATCGATGTCTAAAATTTCAGAATCAACTTCTTGGCCTTTTTTCAAAACATCTTTTGGATGTGGTGGTTTTTTTGCCCAAGAAAGTTCTGTAGTATGGATAAGACCTTCCAATCCTTCTTTGAGTTCAACGAAAGCACCGAAGTTAGTAAGAGAGGTAACGATTCCTCGCACCACCATACCTTTTTCGAGTTCTTTTTTCGCCCAAATCCATGGATCTTCATAGAGTTGTTTGATCCCTAAAGAGAGTTTGTTATTCTCTTTATCTACTTCAAGAACAATCACTTCGACTTCGGCGCCGATGTTGAAGTACTGTTTGAAAGGAGCAAATTTTTTATAAGAAATATCGTTTTGGCGAAGAAGACCTACCACATCGTAAACAGAAAGGAAAACACCAAAGTTGGCGATCTTCACCACTTTCCCGTTTACTTTGTCTCCCACTTTTACTTTGCCAAGGAGTTCTTCCCACTTCTCACCGTTGATTTCGTCGAGAAGGGTTTTGCGAGAGACCACACCGGTTCTCGTTTTTTCATTTAATTCAATGATTTTGAAGGAAAATTCTTTTCCACCTTCTGTGGATTCTTTAAACCTTACCCCTACGTGAGAGGCAGGAAGGAAAAGTTGGATGCCTTCGCTTTCTACGAGGTAACCTTTGTTTTTTACTTCTCCTACTATTTTTCCAGAAAGGGGGTATCCGTTTTGACTTGCGTCTTTGATGGTTTCCCAACCAACTCTTTGGTCCGCTTCTTTTTTGGAGAGGACACAGTATCCGTCGACCCGCTTCTTAATGATCGCACTGACTTTCTCACCGCGTTTTGGCGTTTCTGAGAAGTCTTCACGAGAAACACGAGCTTCCAATTTCTCTCCGATATCGAGGAAAACAGTGTCACCGATGACATCGACTACAGTCCCTTCAATGAGGGTACCTTTTCCTGCGGAGTTCTCTTGTTCTTGTGCTTGTGACTGCGATTCCCACTTCTCTAATAATTCGCCGAAGGAAGAAGTGGTCTCATTTTTGGGGGAGGATGGGTTGGTTGAATTCAATGGTTACCGGGATACAAAACTTAGATTTGCCCAGAGGATGAAACCTTGGACAGGATAGTATTTAGGACAGTTTCCGTGTCGAGGGTGCTCGTGTCAATCAGGATTGCGTCCGAAGCCTGTTTCAGGGGGGCCACAGTACGGGTGGTGTCACTTTCATCCCGAGCCACAATCTCCTCTTGGATGTGTTTTAGGTCGGCTTTAAAGCCTTTTGTAACTAATTCATCGTATCGGCGTTTGGCCCGCACTTCCACAGAGGCGGTCAGAAAAAATTTAAATTTCGACTTGGGAAAAACTTCGGTTCCAATATCCCGACCGTCCATGACCAGTTTATGGCTTTTTGCGAATTCGCGGATATGGTGGTTTAGAATCTCTCGAAAGGCTCGCCTGGGGGCGATGTAACGGATTTTTTTTGTGATCTCAGGATCGCGGATTTCATGACTTATGTCTCGTTCTCCCAAATACATTAAATTTTCTCCCGTAGAAGAAAGTTCACAATGTACGGGAATTTTTGCCACGGAATAGCCAAACTCTTCTTCGTCCTTTTCGAGTAGACTGGCATCTGCCAATTTTTCTGTATAAAAAGGAAACTTAGACTCATCCTCTTTGGTTTCCAAAAACTTATCCCATATAGCGAGCGTTAATGCTCTATAAAAGGCTCCTGAATCTAAGTAAAGATACCCAATTTTATGGGCGATCATACGGGCAAGTGTACTTTTTCCAGAGCCGGCTGGTCCATCAATGGCGATGACATTTTCAATATTCAGAGTACTCATAAGTTTATAATCTAATGGTAGAACGGGAATTGATTTCGTCCAGAGGAATTCTTTGGGCAAGGAAAGGCTAACCGATGGTAAACGATTTTCCCTTGACATGTATATTTTTCATTATAGGATCAGTGGCACTCGGTGGATACTTGTGAAACTTAGAAACCGCAATCTGGATCCAGAACGAATTGCTGACTTCGAATGTTTCCGTAGCGGAATTTTAGAGCTCATTGTCAAAAATACACCACTGACAGAGATACTAAACGAAATTGTTCTTGGGATTGAAACTCTCAACCCGAGCATGATTTGCACTGTAGTGCTTATTGAAAATTCTAAAATCAGAATGGGGGCTTCCCCTTCTCTCCCCAAAATTTTTAACGAAGCCATTGAAGGAGTGAGCATAGGACCTGAAACTGGTTCTTGTGGAACGGCAGCTTACACTGGGAAACGAGTCATTGTAGAAGATATAGGAACAAGTCCTTTATGGAAAAACTACAAAGAAATTGCTCTCAGTGTCGGACTTGCATCCTGTTGGTCGGAACCAATCAAATCCCACACTAATGAAACCATTGGTACCTTTGCTATTTACCACCATGAGATCGCTAGCCCCAATGAATTTGATATCTTTATCATCTCAGAGACTGCTGACCTAGTTAGCATAACCATAGAAAAATTCAATGTATCAATCAAACTAACAGAAAGCGAAAGAAGGTTCCGTGATTTTTTCGAAAAGAATTCTTCAGTAATGCTCATCATCGAACCAAATTCAGGTGAGATCATCAATGCCAACCAAACGGCCGTTCAATTTTACGGATATCCTCATGAAATTCTAACAAAAATGAAAATTAATGAAATCAATATGCTTCCTGAAGAGGAGATAAAACAAGAGAGGATGCGGGCACTCGCCGAAGAAAGGAGTTATTTTTCTTTTCCACACAAATTGGCCAATGGAATCATCAAACAAGTAGAAGTTTACTCTACGCCTATTGACACAAGCAACCGCCACTTATTATTTTCCATCATCCACGATGTTACTGAAAGGAAAATAGCGGAAGAAAAAGTGAAATCCCTTCTTTCTGAAAAGGAAATGATTCTAAAAGAAGTACACCATAGAATCAAAAACAACATGACAATCCTTTACAATCTTTTGGATCTCCAAGCAGGGTCACAAGAAAACGAAGCTTTACGAAATTCATTAAAAGATGCAACCAGTCGTATCAAAACCATGGCCCTATTGTATGATAAACTTTACTTACAAATGGCATTCCATGAACTCCCTTTAGATGCATACCTTATCCCATTGACCAACGAGATCATATCCCTGTTCCCCTATCCAGTTCATATAAATATCGAAATCGGGAACTTTTCTCTCACTGCAGAACAACTTCAGGCTATAGGAATTATTACCAACGAACTTCTTACCAACAGTTTAAAATATGCTGGTGGAAATGCCAAAGAGTTAGAAGTCCAAATCAAAGCTTGGAAAGAAAATAACGAAATTCATTTGTTGGTTAAGGATAATGGAAAGGGATTTGCACATAAGGATTCCAATTCAGACAAATTTGGATTTGGTTTGACTTTGGTGATGATGTTAGCCAAACAACTCGCCGGCAAACTCATGTTTAATGGAGATGCCGGAGCAGAGTTTCATATTGTATTTCCTATTCGAACCACCCATCCTTAGAAACTGGGAATGTGTATCGAAATCTTTTTTTGGAATTTCCAAGGTAGGCAAATTCCATACGAATATTTTCTACATGACTAAGATCGTTTCCACTATCTAAGTACAAACGAATTTCCTTCTCCATAGTCTTCCGATAGAAATAATTATCCTTAATGTAATTGTACATGATAAGATATAAAATTTTATTTTCTTCTGATAATTTTGGATTTGGATTCTCTGCACTTTGGCTTGCAAACCTAAGTTTTCCATTGATAAAATGCAAATTAGACTGTATCAAATAATTAGCAGGATTTGTTTGGTCCATTTGGATGACTAGAGGGAGTTTTACTTGGTTACAATTCCAATAAAACCTAAGTGTGGGTTCTTCCAAATTTACTTCTTTCCAAAAAAATTCCAATTCATTCTTATCACTACACAACTCATTAGACTTTTCATCAGAATTTGGAATACGAACCATGTTTTTGGGGAAAATGGAAAATACGGTTTGTTTTTGACTGTACTCCGAATACACTCCATGAGGAATCCAAACAGTATTCTCTAATTTTTGAACCAACTCGGTAGCTATTTGTTCTCCACTTCTTTTTTTTATCTCTTTATAAAGAGAAGTAGAAAGAGTATTGATAAACTCGGGGAAAAAACGATCTCCCGCATTTGTTTTGGCGATGGCTTGAAAGATGGTAACATCTGCTAACTCAGTACCCACAAATTTTCTATATTGCCAAAGTAATGATGGTATATAAACAAAATCTTTTTTGAAATCTGATTCAATCGTTGAATCATAATACCCAATTTCTTTGTCCAAACGAAAAGAAGAAACTAGAAGTTGGCGTTTCACCGCTTCACATGTTTTGTGAGTGTATAATTCTGGATGATCTATTAAAGACGCTGCATAATAATCCGAAATCCCTTCTGCAAGCGAACGACCGATCGCATTGTTTCCCAAATATTTTCCAGTAATCAAATGAGTATACTCATGATAAATGGCATCAGGACAAGAGGCAGTATCTATAATTCGATCAAATGCAAATCTTCCAAAAAAAGGGAAATCCCATTTAGGAGCAAACCATAACTCACTGTTCCAACTTCCTTTAGATTCGGAAGGGGGAATGGCTAAAGCTGTATTTTTCAGAGATACTTTGGTATCAAAATAATCTGTCGGTGAATAAGCGTAAGGTGCATCCACTCGAATTCTTACTTTAGGATTAAATTCAGTGATTTTTTCTTTGGAACCTGATGTAAGGGCAATCGATTTAAATTTGGATTCGATTTTACGTAATTGGTAACCTAAAGTTAGGTATTTCAGATTTCCTTCCACTTGTTCGATGGGAATTGGTGTTTGGTCTACACCAGAGTGGATGGCAAAATTTTCTAGAATATAATGAGTTTGGGATTTTAGGCCTAGTTCTTCTATATTTATGATTTTGTGAACGAACTGCTTTCGTTCTCCTTCCCAATCCAAAACTTGGTTTTCTTTTTTTCCTTCTGCATTTAGTTGTAACCCAAAGAATAAAGCGAAAATAGAAAATAAGATGTAGGTTCTTTGTATCCAAAGAACACTTCGAGACTGTGTATTCTTCATTGTTTATTACTCTATTGAATTTATTTTTACAAAGAGATCTTGTTTCTAGTTGTCATGATGAATGTCTAGAAACAAGATTCTTAAATTTTTATTTTGAAGTTTCAATAAGACTTAGAATCCAAGTCCCACAGAATCATACATTCCACCAGAGACCACGTTTCCTAGTCCACCAGTATGAATGAGGATACCTACTACTGCAACCACAGTCACCGAAGCGAGTACGTTTTCAAAAACTTTGAAGTTATTTCCGTGAAGGTAGTTTCCTGTAGATTTTTTTAACTGAATGGAAGAAACGATCTTATCCATATCTTGATCAAGAGTACCTGCAAATTCAGCATTTTTAATTTCTCTGCTAATTCTGACAAATTCTTGTGGAGTGATATGCGCCTTAAGATACTCGTTCGCTTCTTTAGCTGTCATTCCGTTCTTTACAAGTACGTTTGCGGCTTCTCTTACGCTCATTTGATTTGGTTGCGCTGCGAATGCTGCTTGAGTTGCAAACACGATTGCTAATATTAAACTAATTTTCTTTTTCATGGGATAATCCTTTGAATCAAATTTGTTTTTAGTAGAATGTTTCAAACCATTGCGCTAAAAACTTGAATCCATCCTACTACGAAAAAGAATCCAAATCGTCTGGTTCGATCGAATTGGAATGAAAACTACGTCCGAATTTATCGAGATGGATGTTTTTTTAGGATTTTTTCTCTATATTCTCTCGGAGTGGTTCCTGTTTCTTTTTTGAAGGCTTCATTAAAAGTAGATTTAGAACCAAAACCTACATCATAAGCAATCGCAAGAAGCGACCTTTCCGGTTCTTTTTCTATTTTTTCCTTAGCTTCTTTCACTCGGTATAGATTTGTATACTGGTAGAAGCTCAGTTTGATTTCCATATTTAGAAATTCAGAGAGTTGGTGAGAACTAAGATCCATTCTTTCGGAAAGTTCGCGGAGACTAAGTTTTTCTTCTCGGTATATCTTTTCTGTTTCAAACAGATCTTGTAATTTGTTACGAATTAGGTTGTGATCCAGTTTGGAAATTTGAGAAATTCTTTCTTTTTTTTCTTCTTCTACAATCTTACGAACTTCCAAAAAGAAATCAGGATAGGATTGCCTAAGCACATATAAAAAACAGAAAAAAAGTCCAATGGCCACACCGGTTACTTGGTGAGAATTTTGGCCGCCAAAAACCAAAGTTTTTAAACCATGTAGAGAGAGTGCCAAACAAAAACCAACAATCAAAAGGCCAATCTTTAAAGTGGGTTTTTTCCTAAGTGTACTAAAACGAATTTGTTTTGATATCCTTCTAAAGATTCGTAACATACACCAAATATAAATTAGAATCGCAGGCAAAACGAGTAGAAGTGGACGATCCAAAAAGGAATGAGCAGGTGTTTCAGAATTTCCTAAGTAATAATCTTTATGCCAAACATTCCAGATCAATATCGAAACGAGGAATAAAAACAAAGGAACCATTCGATAAGATAATCTGCGAAAAGAACGAAATTTCCCTTCTAAAACGGTAAGAAAATATTCATCTAACAAAACACCAATGCCTGCTACAACAGGTAAGTCAGTGAGAAAAAGATAATACAACCCTTTGATTGTGCCTGAGGAAACTAGATAAAAGTGAAATAAAAGAAAACTTGTTCCGAGAAAGATGATTCCAAGGAGGATTTGTTTTCTACTTTTATGGTAACTGAAGAATTCACCGATCGCATATAATAAACCGAGGAGTGATGAAAACAAAAGAAAGAAGTTTATGGAATCATTGTAATTTTGAGAAAAGAAAGACATCGTTACACCAGTTTCCATCGCAGATGATGGGTTTATTTGTTCTCTTTAGACTAGAAGAGAATTTGATTCTGATTCGACTACCATTCATTTTCCTTCAGGAAAGAAATATAATCACAATACAAATAGACATAGACTAAAATAATTTAAACACAATTTGTCCGTTTCGATCGAAACGGATTTTTAAAATGATTTTAGAATATCGAAGAACCCAGGGAAACTTGTGTCCACCCAACTCGTATCATCAAACGTTAGTTCAACGTTCGAAAGTTTAGAGAGAATGGCAAAACTCATTGCAATCCTGTGGTCCATAAAAGTTTCTATGGCACAAGTTTGAATGTCTTTCACTTCCCCGAATTCATATCCATCTTTCGATTCGTTTACCTTCACTCCAAGTCTTTCCAAATTGGTAACCATGGACTGGATTCGGTCAGATTCTTTAGCGCGGAGTTCTTCTGCATGAGAGATTTGAAATCCGCCCTCCGAAAAAAGGCCAGCAATAGTTAAAATAGGAATTTCATCAATGATTGAGGGGATGAGATCTTCGGTGATCACAGACCGTTTTAGTTTTGATGGATATACTAGTAAATCGCCAATCTCTTCACCACATTCCTGTCGTTTGGCGGTGACTTCAATATGTCCCCCCATGTTTTTTAAGACAGTTAAAATTCCCACTCGAGAAGGATTGAGGCCAATATTGCGTATGAGGAGAGGTTCACTTCCCCCCGCACAAAGACCAAATACAATATAAAAGGCAGCACTGGAGATATCACCAGGAATAACAAATTTAGCACCTGTAAAATGATATGGTGGTTTAACAGAAAAATGTACTGGCGAATGGTGTGTGATATTTCCACCCAAAAACCGAATCATATTTTCTGTATGATCTCTCGAAACTTCTGACTCTTTGTAATCGATAGAAATTTCAGAAGCCAAGGCCGCAAGTACCAAAGCACTTTTGATTTGTGCCGAAGCAATAGGACTTGTATAAGAATAAGTTGTTAATTGTTTTCCTGTCACACGAAGGGGAGCCCTATCATTTCCTTCTACAGAAACAATGTCAGCACCCATTTCCCGCAGTGGGTTCATGATCCTTGCCATCGGACGTTTGCAAAGAGAGGCATCTCCCGTTAGAGTGGCCGAAATTTGTGGAAGCCCTGCCAGTAGACCTGCAGAAAGACGGATCCCCGTCCCTGCATTTCCAAAATCCAAATCACCAACAGGAGATTTTAAGTTATTTTTTCCTGGGCTTTGTACGGAATAACTTCCTTTTCCTATGGATTCCACCGAAAGCCCTAAGCTTCCAAAACAATGTAAGGTATGAAGAGGATCTTCTCCTTCTAAAAAACCATGAATTTCCGATTTTCCTTGGGAGAGTGCACTAAAGAGAACAGATCTATGCGAGATCGACTTATCTCCAGGGACATAAATTTCTTTTTTGGCACTTAATTTGATTTGGGGCTGCAACATGTTGTATTTTTCTAAAAAGTATTTTGCAATTTGGTGCTTCTTTAGTAGCTTTTGACGGAAACCAAGGTTTCTCAAACGAACAACCAAATGCCTCTAGATACCAGTAAAAATAACCAAAAGATCCCAGTCAATCCAGGTGAAGTCCTTTTCATCGGGGGCAAAGCCTCGACTTCCATGAACATCCTACATGAAGGATCGGTTCGAGTGGAAACCACTCTCGGAGATATAAGCATTGTTCTCTATAGTTTAGAAGGTGCAAACCTAACACCAGGTATCTTTGCTCTTCTAGAAGGAACTCCTTATCCTTATACCATTCGCGCCAAAACATCTTGTGTTGTATCCACTTACGTGATGAACCAAGCCAATGCAAAAAAAACTCTCACTTCCAAAGTTTCAGTGGGTGTGATGGCCGTTCGAACCTTACTGAAAGAAATTGGCGAACTCTACAAACGTGTCCTTTCCATCAAAGGACTGGCATCCAAATTCGAACAAACCATGGACAACTTAGGTGCCGTGTATTATATCCTAAATCCCTCCATCTTTTCTGATGTCACTCCTGGGTCTCTCATCACAAGAGATGAAAACATCATTGACCCAGTGATGAAACTCATCCGAAACAACTTGGCTGGGTTCCAAGAACATGGGGGAATGCTTCCCGACAAACCCACTGTGAATTTTTTAGAAGAAGATCATGGTGAATTTTTTGAGCGTAACTATAGCGAAGCTGTGGAATGGAACGATGCAGAATTTCATTTCATCAGAAAAATACTTTCAGTGAATCCAAAAATTTCGCAGGCACTCTTCGAAGCAGATCCTACATTACTACAAAGTGCTGCAGAAAGTTATGTGAAAACCTATCGCGAGTTATTTGAACTATTAAGCAAAGAAACATACGAACTCTCAGAAATGATGAACACTATGTTTACTGGTGAAAATGCTCTGATTGAAAAATTTAATTTAACTTTAGATTTGTTTAATACGGGTTATTCTACTATCCCATCCACTGTTTTGTTACCTGTAACAGAATGGGCATTAAAAAAATCCAAATCTTTGTTAGATGAATACAAACAGATATTTGGTTCTCCTTATTCTGGTGTTGGCAATAGTTTAGACAAACTAGAAACAAAACAAACAGAACTCACTGCCAAATACGGTCACGAACTTTCAGCACAAAAAAATAAAGATGAGATGGCTTCACAGGGAAGTGAAACCATTCGCGCGGGGATCGATACCAAAGCTCTTAAAGTGGAACTTATGAATTCGGCAAGCCAAATTCTAAACTATTCCCAAGCAGATCCAGATTCAGTAAAAGAGTTTTCTACCCTAATGGTAAAACTCAAATCCTTTAAAAACCCTTTGGATCCAGAACCAGACAATCGCAAAATCAGAAGAACCATTGCTAAAACTTATTGGGAAGTGTATAAAAAATCTTTCTCCAAATGGCTACAGTCGGGCAAACAAGCCCCTAAAGCCGTGGAACTTATGTTACGTTACGGTTACTTCGACGAAAGCTTACTTGACGAAGGCCATATTGTAGAATTAGTGAGTCGATTGCACCAAGGGGGAGGAAACCCAACAGCTCCCATCCACTACGGAACGGATTGGCTTGAAAAAATATACTCACGGGAAGTCCCCACTTCAGTGGACGAACTCGGGCAAACATTCTTTGAAAAACTCAAAATGGATTTAAAAGATTCAGGGATTAAATCGGAAAAAGACATCCCACCTGATTATGATACAGGGGACGCAAGGCTTGGATCTGAAATCTCTTCCATGTATGAACCTAACGTACGTTTGACCTCAGGTAATATTGCGAGTCACTTCCCTATTTTGACAAAATACCATATTACGATCCCCTTGGAAAAATGTTTTGTTTCCAAAGATGATGTGGAAAAAGCACTCCAATACATCTTAGGTGTAGATTATACTGCCTTCAACCGAGAAGTGATTTACCGCAATGAAGAACTCGGAATCAAAAGTGAATTTGTACAAAGGTCCATCATTCCAGACTTCATCCTCGTACCGTCGATTGGTCCCAAAATTATGATGTGGCAAGACCTTTCCATTTTCCGTGGTGCTGGGTCCAAAGAATCTAGAGGTAGAATTTGTATCCCACACTTTGTGACGGGAGATTTAAAAACCTTTATGTTGGAAGCCATCGCCGCTTTTCGTTGGGAACTTTGTAAAAATATCCTAGGTCCCGATTGGAACAACGTCGGTATTCCATCCATTACAGCAGATTACACGGATTATGTGCAGTTCTTCAAAAAGAGTAAAGACCTTTCCCCAGAACTCAAAGAGAAAATTTCCTCGGAATTCAAACGATTCCGTACAGACCGCGACAAATTTGCTTACGACTACTCTATGTGGATTCGTTATGAAGCAGAAGGCGTACAAAGGGTCAACCGTGTGGTTCGCTCCATCTTTTATCGCCACATCCCATTCCATAAAAACATCAGAGAAAAGGTGAGCACACAACCGGCCTACGCAGAACTCCACAACCGATTCAAAAACGTGCGCACTCGCCAACACAAGGAATTCGAAAACAAATACAAAAAGTATATGGATGCCAGCGGAAACCTGCCCAAAGAACTTTATGAGAATTTGACTTTTTACGAAGTTTAATCCTTGCCAACTTCCATAGATGCAATTAAGTTGCATCTATGGAAGCCATTCAAAAAGTCGATGTTGCCATCATTGGGGGAAGTTTTTCCGGACTCTCCGCCGCTTTGTCTTTAGTTCGATCATTAAGACAGGTTCTTGTCATTGATTCAGAAAAACCATGTAACGCCAACACACCTGCCTCGCATAACTTCATCACCCATGATGGAAAACCTCCGGGCGAAATTCGGGCTTTGGCTTTAAAAGATTTAAAACAGTATTCGAATTTTCAACTAACGATAGGCGAAGTTGAATCCATTGAAACAGTAGATGGTGGTTTTATTTTGCAAGGAAATGGATTTAAAAAAGTCCAAACAGATAAAATTATTTTTGCTACTGGCCTGAAAGACATCCTTCCGGAGATTCCAGGATTTCTTTCCTCCTGGGGAAAATCTGTCATTCACTGCCCCTATTGCCATGGTTACGAAAACATAGGCAATACAACCGGGCTTTGGATGAATGAAGAAGGAGTATTCGAACATTCTAAATTTCTAAAGCACTGGTCAAAACAATTGACTGTTTATACAAACGGACCGATACAATTTTCGAAAGAAGAAAAAATCAAATTAGAAACAGAAGGGATCTCTATCATTACAGAAGTGGTAAAGTCTCTTGTTCATAATGAAGGAGTAATCTCTGCTATCCAATTGGCTTCCGGAAAGGAAATTCCAATCCAAGCACTGTATACAAGATTACCAATTGTACAAAATTCAAAACTACCAGAACAACTTGGCTGTAAGCTTCTACCTAGTGGGCATATCGAAGTAACCAATTTTTATGAAACGAGTGTTCCGGGAGTTTGTGCAGTGGGAGACATGGCATCGATGTTTCGATCGGTTGCTCATGCAGTCCACTCCGGAAACATAGCAGGAGCCATGCTCAACCGTTCGATGATTCTATCGTAATTAGACTTCTTCTACAAAATAAGGTCTTGTGTATTCTCTGACAATCTCGACAACAAACCGGCCCCAGGATTTGGGGTCTTCTTGGGAGATATTCACTTGTTTGATTTTTGGGAAATAAGCGGTGGGTTTAAAAACAGTATGAGTGAGTTCCAAAGCCCGAAGGTAATTATCCAATCGTTTTACTTTTACAAAATTGATGATTTCATTTTGGATTTTTTCTTTTGGTAAATAACCAACAATGATCATGCGGGGGAATAGGTTTTTTTTGAGTAGTCCGATGAAGTCTTCAAAACTATCAACTCGGTCAATAAAACCTTCGTAAGCCCCACCCCCCAAGTTCATGATTTGGGTCACGATGTCCATGGAAAAAGAAACTCCTTCCATGGTGGACATATCAGAAATGATGACAAGCCCCTCGTCCGGTTGGAAAACTTTGAACATATCGACACCCTTAAAGTGGCGACGGAGGAGTTTTGCTGCAGATACATCGATTTCTTGGGCTTTGGCGAGGAGAACCTTCCCTTGCGGGTCTAGGATGGGATCTCGCGTGATCAGATACCGTTTTTTTACGGCATTTTGGTTCATGACTCGAAAGGCCTTTACTTTTTCCTCGATTTCATCCAAGGTTGAGTAACCAATCTTAAGTACATTTTCCCGTTTGCGTTTCCCTATGTCTGTTTCTTCCATGAAAGCTTGGTGCCTAAATCTTTGTATTGCTTATCCTATGGCAATTCTACCAATGTATAGCATATTTTTGTCTAAGGAATAGAATGAGGTTTAATTTTTCCCTATTTCCCCTACTCTTACTCGTAATTGGTTGTTCTACGGTAGATTTTATCCCAGAACCTGACTACAGGCCAAATGATTCCCGTTATAAGGTGAAATCCTGGGAAGAAGTCGAAATCCTACGTGAAAGGCCTAAACGTCTCTTCAAAATCGTGGGTGAAGTAATCATACGCAATACAGAAGATCTCACTTGGGATGAATATGAACTCCGAGTCAAAAAGGATATGTTTCGACGAAAGATTGACGGAGTTTGGATGACAGAAAAAAACCAAAATACGGTTGATGCGGTGACTGTAGAAACAATGGATCAAAAAGGTCGTTCCACAAACTCTTATTTACAAAAATCAAACCTTCCCTATTGGAAGGGTTATGCGTATAGGTACAAATAAAATTGTATGGCTAGAATCTTTGACTCTGAAATTTATATTTCCCCAACAGATGAGTGGATCTTTCGAGAAAACAAAATCGATAAAGAAGAAATCTTACAGTATTTTCGTAACAATCTGCACGGTAACGAAAAAGGTGTTTATATCGAAAATAAATTTGGTGACTTAAGCGAACATGGATACATTCGCATCGATGGTTTTCCATGCCATGTCCTCCATGTCGAACTTACAAATTCTGGAATGGTATTTTTTACCGATGATGGAAGGAGTTATCCTTTTGGTGAATTTGAAATTTATGAAACAAGTGATGGTGGACTTTTAGGACTTAGATCTACAGAAGAAAAAGTAAAATATAGATTTACCTGGAATGCAGCAAGAGAACTTTCTGATCATTTAGAAGAAGAAGGTGGTGTCACCTATTTAGAATGGAACGGGGTGAAAATGGAAGTTCCCAAGTACACGGGAGAGATTTTAGTGCCTCTCCCTATCGACTATACTTAATTCGAAGGAGCCTCTTCATCCGATTTCAATTCTCTCCAAAGGTCATTGGCTTCTAAAAAATCTTTTTTAAGAGTTAAGGCTTTGTGAAGGTATTGTAAGGATCTTTCTGGTCGATTCCACAATTTGTAAAGTGTAGCTAAGTTAAAATAAGAAATATGCGGGGCATCGTTACGTTCGCAACGAATGGATTTTTTAAGCCAATATACGGCTTCCTTATCATTGCCCATACGTAACAATAGAACTCCGATTTCATTGCAAGGATTGCCGTATTCATGGTTTAAGCTGACTGCCTTATAATAAGAAGTCAGAGCATCACTCCATTGGCCGAGGGCATTTTGCACCAAACCTAAATAAAAATAGGCTTCTTCGGATTCTTCCAATTCTAAACTGGAACGGAGATGGAATTCAGCTCGGTCTAAATCGCCGATTTTAAAATGGTCTTTTGCTAAATCTAATGAAAGTTGGAAAGAACTAGAAGACAATGAGATCCTCACACTTTTCTTTCATTTTCGGATGTCTTAAAAAATCTCAGTAAAACTAATTTTTATTTTTTTAAGGTCTCTACCAATTCATCTGCGATTTGGGTCGCTGTCAGTCGGTAATGGTCCAAAATCTGATTCCTTTCCCCATGGTGGATGGGTTCGGGAGGAAGTGCGAAGGTTTTTAAGAACTTACCCAAAAGAGAAGATGGGATTTCATTCAGAAGGAATCCAGAGGCACCGGCATGGATGTAACTTTCATCCAGAATCACAAACCGTTTGTTCTTTTGAATTTGTCCATGGACCAGGTCCGTATCATAAGGTCGTAACCAAAAAAGATCCACGACGGAAACGTTCATTCCCTTTGCCTTCAGAATTTCTGCGACCGAATTGGCAATCGGTAACATAAATCCAACGGAAAGAATTAGCAAATCCTCTCCTTCCTTTATCAGTCTTCCCTTTCCTTTGGTCACTGAAAATGGGGAATCAAACTTTAACTCGCGTAAGTCGCCGTTGTCTTTCGGGAAACGAATGGCAATAGGATGATCCGTATAATCCTTCATAAAATGAAGGCTATCAATGATATCTTGGGCAGAACTGGGAACAATGATGTCCATATTCGGAAGGCCAGCCAAATACCCAAGATCCGAGAGTCCTTGGTGAGTTTCTCCATCGGGGCCAACAATCCCTGCCCTATCGATCACGAACCGAACAGGCAAATTCATAAGGGATACATCTTCTACAAGTTGGTCCATAGCCCTTGTTAGAAATGTGGAATAAATACACATGTACGGAATGGCACCACCGCTTGTCATAGCACCGGCAAATGCAACGGAATGTTGTTCGGCTATTCCCACATCAAAGGTATGAGATGGATATGTTTCTTGGTATTCGCGTAGACCCGACCCTTCAATCATCGCAGGCGTAATGACTGCGATCCGTTTGTCTTTGTCGGTTAAATCGGTCAGTGTTTTTCCAACAATTTTGGAAAGGCCAATCTTATTTGAATCGGAAGAAGCCATTTTCCCAGATTCTTTGTTAAACGGTGTCACACCATGGTATTTGATAGGATCGGCTTCTGCAGGTTTGTATCCTTTCCCTTTTTGGGTTAATACATGCAAAAGAATGGGACCTTGAATTTTAGAAAGATTTTGTAACATCTGAACCACACGGTTCACATCATGTCCATCAATAGGTCCAAAGTAGGTGAATCCCAAATCTTCAAAAAGTCCACCGGGACGCATCATAAAATGTTTAAACGAAGTTTCCATATTGTGGGCTAGCGCTTGTAAAGCGGGCCCAATCAGAGGAATCCATTTTAAAAAACTATAAAATGCCGTCTTACCTTTGTTATAGATTTGAGATGAAATAATTCTATTGAGATAATTGGAAATGGATCCCACATTTTTGGAAATCGACATATAGTTATCATTCAAAATGACTAACATATTCGGTTTGATATGTCCGCCATGATTCATGGCTTCGAGTGCCATTCCTGTAGCGATGGAGGCGTCGCCAATGACTGCCGCTACTTTATAATCTTTTCCTAGAAGGTCACGGGCACAAGCCTCACCCAATGCTTGGGAGATCGAAGTCCCCGCATGGCCTGTGTTGTACAAATCGTATGCAGACTCTTCTCGTTTGGGAAAACCAGAAAGACCCTGCCACTTACGAACAGTGGGGAGCTCTTTTTTACGACCAGTAAGGATTTTATGAGGATAGGTTTGGTGACCCACATCCCAAATGATTTTATCTGTTGGAGTTTGGAAGACGTAGTGTAGGGCAACAGTAAGTTCCACAACACCTAGGTTACTAGCAAAGTGCCCTCCCACATCGGAGAGGGTGTCGATGATGTATTCCCGAAGGTCATGGCAGACCTCGGGGAGTTCTGCTTCTGTTATCTTTCTAAGGTCTTCCGGAAATTGGATTTTGTCGAGATAAGGATACGATGGCATGTAAACTTCATGTTGCCGCCTTTTGGAGAGGCCGCTTCATTTTCTCCATATCTTCTGGGTTTGTGATTCCAAGCAATTCGTAAATCCGAACAGGCTGGGTTTTTCCTTTTACTCGCACTAAATCTAGTTCCCGAGTGACCACTCGGTCTTTCACTTTTTCGTAAGTATACTCAGAGATGATCACATTTGTGGTGTACATTTTATTGGATCCTTCTAAACGGGATCCTAAGTTGATTGTGTCACCCATACAGGTATATTCCATCCTGTGAGAGGAACCCATGTTTCCAACAACGGCTGGACCTGAGTTGAGTCCGCAACCAATATCGATCACAGGAACATTTCGTTCTGCCCATTTCTGCTGGAGCACCTTCAAATAGTCTAGTTGTGCAAGGGCCGCAACGCAAGCATAGTATGCGTGGTCTTCCAAGGGCACTGGTGCTCCCCAAAAAGCCATGATCGCATCTCCCATATACTTATCAATGGTTCCTTTGTATTCGATGATGATGTCCGTCATTGCAGAAAGATATTCATTGAGTAACTTCACCAAATCTTCTGGACCCAACTGTTCGGAGATAGTAGTGAACCCGCGAACGTCGGAAAAGAAAATGGTGATTTCTCGTTTGGATCCACCCAGAGCTAAATTGTCAGGATGTTTGAGAAGTTCATCCACAACATCTTTGGAAACGAACTTGGAAAAGGTTTGGCGAATGTATTTTACGTTTTCTTCTTCCGTCAAAATCCTAAAACCGATGATGGCAACAAAGACCACAATCTGTTCAATTGTTACGGAAGGAAGTACTGTGATCAGGTTAAATGCTTGGAAGATATAAAGCGCAGCAACTACGTAAAGTAATAACTGAGTCAACATAATCGCAAATCCAATATGAGTTTTCATACGCGGTTGCAAAAATCCGATCATCACACCAAGACCTACATAAATGAGAAAGATTCCCCAATTGGGAACTGTAGATAAAAAGTCTTGATTTAGAATGGTATTGATCGCATGAGCGTGGTGTTCAATCCCAGACATATCACCAAAGGGAGATAAGTGAGAGTCTTTTGATGCCCCGCGTCCTGTTGCATAATACATGGCAACAAGAAAGATTTTGTTGTTAATTTGGTTTGCTTCTAATAATTCAGCATCCCAATCATTGGTAACTTCGAAAATTTCATTTTGTTTGAAGGAATACCTTCCTCCCACAAAGTTGATTTCCATTTGCCCTTCCCAATCAATTGGGATCACAACTTCCCTTTTCTCATTCGGAACTTGCATTACATCTCGTTCTTCAAACTTACGTTCTTTGATGTTGAACTCACGGATGATTTTTTTTGGGATGTTGGACAATTTGATATAGTGCCCCATATTAACTTCCACATCTCTTTGTACATCAATTCCGTAGTATTTACAAACAATGAGTAAGTCGATGGAAGGGAAATATTCTGTTTCTCTGTCTCTACCTGAGTTATAAACCTTTACCACGAGAGGCATCTTACGGTTCAAACCAGATTCATCTTTTTTTACGTTCGCAAAACCAAGACCAGCTGACAATTCAGCGATTGGTTCAATGGGCGGTTGTGGAAACTTAACCCAAGAAATTCCGCCATCGTTTTCATCGATTACGTTCTTTAATTGGAATTGTCTTAGAATATCGATTCGTTTTTCTAAATTGAGAACCGCTTCTTTTGACTCCGCACTGACTTCCATAGGGTAGTCAAAGAGGACATTCCGGTTCTTTTGAAGAGCTGCTGCCATCTCTTCCGATTGACCGGGTTTGTAATCTACGAAGAAAATATCGAACATTAGAATGTTGTTCGATTCTTTAAAAGTATCTATGATATCAGCATAATAACTCCAAGGTAGGGGCCAAGTTCCTTGTAGTTTCTCCAATGATTCTGTTGTGATACCAATGATATTGATATCTTTCCGAGCTTTTGCTGGTGGTTGGAATTGAATGTATTCAATTCTACCAGTGTCCCCTTCACTTTCTGTTTTTGTGTTAGATCCGCGTAAAAACTGAAACCTTGTGGAAACAGAATTTTCTTCCAAATCCTTGAGTGGTTGGAAAGTATTTACCAAGGTATACATAAAAATGGCGATCACATAGGACAACCAAATAGCACCTGACTTCTGTTTGTCTTTAGAAACCTTTTCAATGGTTTTGTATACAAAGTAGGAAGAAGTAAGAAGGGTGAGCAAACCGCCAATAAGGAAGGAAAATTCGTATTCCCACCCTGTCATTACGACAGAAATGATCACACCTAGTGTTCCTAGTGCGGCAACGGTAACACTGAGATAGTCCAAAATCGAAAGCGATTTTGATTCTTTGTCGGACATAGAGCCTCTTTATTCGTTTGGGAATTTCCGACCATTTTCCCGAATTTTTTAAAGAGACTCAAATGTTTTTGATAGATAAGGGAAAAAAATTTAAGAAATCGATGTTCTGATCTTCGAAATGTAATCTGCCAATGCAGAAACGACCTTGGAACGATCCGAACCGTTTTCTTCGATGATCCTTTGGATGGCAGAACCGATGATGATCCCATCTGCATACTGCGAAATTTGGTTCGCTTGGTCCGGGGTAGAGATTCCAAATCCAGCGCAAATGGGTAATTGGATGGTTTCTTTCAAAAACCGGATCCGTTCCTTCAAATCCAATGAGAACTCACGTCTTTCACCAGTAACACCAAAAGAGGTAACGTAATAGATGAAACCAGAGGATGTTTTTGCAAGGGCTTGGATTCTTTTTTTCTCGGATGCCGGTGTCACCAAATGGATCAAATCCATATCGCGAACTTTAAGCTCTCGAAACAAGGTTTCGCTTTCCGCAGTATCAAATGGCAAATCAGGAATCACAAGTCCAACAATGCCAGATTCCTTTGCCCGATCTAAAAATTTCGTAATCCCACAATGGTAAATGGGATTGAAATAAGTAAGATAGACTAGAGGGGTTTCTGGTTTGTGGTCATGAATGGCTTTTGTAACACGAAAGATTTCATCGAAGGAAAAGGAATTTTTTAAGGAACGAGCCACAGCCCTTTGGATGACTGGCCCATCGGCAACCGGATCCGAAAAAGGAATCCCAAGTTCCAAAATATCGGCTCCGTTGTCTAAAATGGTTTTTCCGAATTCGATAGAATCATTATAATTTGGATCCCCTAAAGTAAAATAGGGGATGAACGCGGACTTAAATTTAGCACTATCGAATAACGATTTTATTTTACTCATTTACTTCTTTCACCTAATAACCGCAAAACTTCCGTTACGTCCTTGTCACCTCGACCAGAAAGACAAATGATTAAATCTTTTTTCTTTCCAAGATCACGAGCAACATCCCTTGCTACATGAAAGGCATGAGCCGTTTCCAATGCAGGGATAATTCCTTCAATACGAGATACTTCCAAAAAGCAGTCTAACGCTTGTTCGTCTGTCACCATACGGTAGTCAACTCTTCCTGTTTGAGAAAGAAAGGCATGTTCAGGCCCCACTCCCGGATAATCAAGACCCGCAGAAACAGAATGGGCAGGAACAATTTGACCAAATTCATCTTGGATGATTAAGGTTTTTGTTCCGTGTAAAAATCCCGTTTTGCCATAGGTTAAAGTTGCAGAGTGTTCTCCTGGTTTTGGACCAAGTCCCCCAGCTTCGGCTCCGTAAATGGCAACCTGTTTGTCTTTAAGGAAGGCGTGAAACATTCCAATGGCATTGGATCCTCCACCCACACAGGCAACAATTGCACTTGGAAGTTTTTTATTTTCTTTCTTAAATTGTGACTTCGCTTCCTTTCCAATGACCGCCTGTAAATCACGCACAATTGTGGGGAACGGGTGAGGACCAATGGCGGAACCGACAATATAATGTGTAGTTGAAACATTGAGTGCCCAGTCTCTCATAGCTTCACTTGTTGCTTCTTTGAGGGTGGCTTCTCCCGCAGTTACAGGAAGAATCTTTGCACCTAACATCTCAATTTTTTTGGCATTGAGATTTTGTCTTTGGACATCCACGGCACCCATATAAACAACCGTTTCCATTCCGAACATAGCACCCACAGTGGCAGTCGCAAGTCCGTGTTGTCCGGCACCTGTTTCCGCTATGATTCTTTTTTTACCCATAAACCTTGCAATAAGAGCCTGTCCTATCGCATTATTAATTTTATGAGCACCAGTATGATTTAGATCTTCGCGTTTTAGCCAGATACGAGCACCTCCCCAATGTTTGGTGAGACGTTCGGCATAGGTAAGCGGACTAGGTCTTCCGACATAGTTCCGTAAATAGTATTCGAGTTCTTTTTTGAACTTCTTACTTTTCTTTAACTTTTGATAGGTGGATTCAAGCTCTTCTAATGCTTCCGTTAAAATTTCAGGAGAGTAACGGCCACCGAATTCACCAAAATATCCAGGTAGGTTTTTGCCCATATATCCCAAGATACGGGAATGGGGGAATATGAAAACTGCTTCTTTGGGTGGGGGTGGGGGTTTTTGGGTACACTCTCCCCGCCCTGATCTAAGGGTGGGGAACTAGACCCGCCACCCAATGGCTTCCTTCTATCACAAAGACCGAATTCTCACCATCCCTTCTCTGGATTCTACAGAAAAAATCAAAAGAAGTTCATATTCCTGCTTGTTCCACTTCTTTCTTAAGGGTCTCATGGAGTGCTTGGATTTGATTTTGTAGTTTTCCAACTAAATCTTCATTGGTAGTGAAAGGAACTGTTTCCTCAACCATGGATTTGCGATCAAGGATAGTGATCTCACCTTTTTCTAAAAATCCTTTTCCAAGCGTAAGGCGAATTGGAAAACCTATGAGTTCCGAATCTTTGAACTTAAAACCAGGACCTAAGTCACGATCATCCCAAAGAACCTCAATCCCTGCAGCAACGAGTGCTTTGTATATGGATTCAATTTTTGCGATGTCTTCAGGATTTTTTGCAATACTCACCAAACAAACAGTAAACGGAGCTATGGATACTGGCCAATAGATCCCTTTATCGTCATTACATTGTTCTATTACAGTGGCCATACAACGGTTCACACCAATCCCATAACAACCCATAGTCGTTGTAGTGGATTTACCTTTATCATTCAATACTGTTATGTCGAAAGCTTTCGAATACTTTTGGCCTAATTTAAAAATATGTCCTACTTCGATTCCTTTTTCAGCAGTAAGACCTGTTCCACAATTCGGACATGGATCTCCTTCTATCGCTTGCGATACATCAATTTTTGAGACTTCATCGTCTTTAAAAAATTTAGAAATCTGGATTCCGGAAGTATGGTAGTCCACCTCATTGGCTCCAGAGATGTAAGCAAAGTTCCAATCGATCAGAGAATCAATGATCACTTTCAGATTCACTGATTTGGGAAAACCAGGACCAATAAACCCTGGAACAAGACCTAAAGTTTCCATTTCTTTTGGTCCCATAGGTCTTAATTCATTACAACCCAAATGATTCTTAAGTTTGTTTTCATTAAGTTCACGGTCTCCTTCTAAAAAGACAAGAACGTAAGTTCCATCTGCCCATAATGCCACTGCTTTGAGTAAATTTTCTTCTTTTGTCTTTAAAAACTCAGCAACTTCTGTGATAGTCTTTTTAGCAGGCGTGTGAATCTTTTCCGAACCGACAAACGGTTGTTTGCTGGATTTTGGATTAAGAATTACAGGAGTTTTTTCAATATTTCCTGAATACTGGCAAGATGGGCAAATCGTAAGTGTTTCTTCACCAATAGGTGACACGACCATAAATTCTTCAGAGGCAGATCCACCCATGTTTCCTGAATCAGCTTGCACTGGTATGGTGGAAAGTCCCATTCCCGCAAATATTCTGCGATACGTTTTACGCATGGTTTGGTAAGTTTTGTCCAGAGACTCATCATCTAAATGAAAGGAATAGGCATCCTTCATTGTAAATTCACGTGAACGAATCACACCAAAACGCGGACGGATTTCATCTCGAAACTTCGTATGAATTTGATATACATTAATAGGAAGGTCTTTATAAGAACGAACCATAGGTTTCACAAGAACACAAAAAGATTCTTCATGGGTTGGACCAAGGCAACTCTCATTGTCGTGACGATCCTTTAAACGAAACATCTCTTTTCCCATTTTATCCCAACGACCTGACTCTTTCCAAATTTCACTTGGAGTCAAAATCGGAAGTTGGAATTCTAATGCACCAGCAAGGTCCATTTCGGAACGAACAATCCCTTCAATTTTTTTTAAGATCCGAAGTCCCAATGGTAAATATGAATAGAGTCCAGCAGCAGATTTACGGACAAGCCCTGCTCTCATCATGAGTTTATGTGATGCAACAACGGCATCTTGCGGATCTTCTTTTGCAGTTGGGATTAAATAGGCACTAGCTTTCATCGATATTTCTCTTAAATTTATAGATAACTTGTAAAAACAGAAATTAAAAAATACGCATCACGTCATTAAAGGAAACATAGAGACCAAGTCCTATGAGAAAGAAAAATCCCAATCGAAAAATAGCTTCTATTGCCTTTCTAGGAAGTGGTCTTCCCGTGATTGCTTCATATGCATAGAGTACAATGTGTCCTCCATCAGCCATAGGAATCGGAAGCAAATTCATAACCATAAGGGCTAGTGAAATTTTTGCGACAAAGTCAAGGTAAGTCACCCAACCATATTCCAAACTAATTCCAGCAATTTGTACAATTCCAATGGGACCAGATAAATTCTCTTTAGGAGAGAGGAGTCCAGAAAAAAGCATCCCAATTCCTTTTAAGGTTGTGGATACGTTTTCATAAACTTTATTGGATGCTCCAACAAACGAGGAGTATACAGTAGACTCTTTCTGTAACTTTTCCGCTTCAAATTTCATTGAAGCTCGAAAACCGAGTAATCCTATGGGCTTCAAATTGACATTTGCGGAATACTTCATGTTTCCAATCCAGACATCCTTTCTACCTGAATTGTCTTTCAAATATTCAGAAAGAGAGTCCGCTTTGTCGAAGGTTTTGTCTTGGATTTTTAGATTCGAAAGTCGATTTTCAATTTCAGAATCATAACTATCCAATCGAAAATAAGAAATTCCTAACTCTGGAAATTTAGGGTGTTTGATATCCCAAAATTCAAAAACATTGGCACCTAACACAGGAATTTGGATCGTTACAGTTTCGGTAGCCCAAGGAGTAAGTAACGGGTAGGTTTTTCTTTCAACTACTACAGGAATGGTTTTTCCCTGGTGTTTCCCCAGTTCCGTTTGCAATTCAGGGACAGTATGCACGTCCACCCCTGCCACTTGCAAAATCATATCCCCGTCTTTCAAATAGGAGAGAGCACGTCTACGGAGTGATTTTTCCCTTTCTTGAATCTCTCTTTGTTTTAAGAGTTCTTCTGGAATTTCTTCTTTTCTTTCTTCAATTTTTTCTTGGAAGTAGATAGAAGACTTATCATCTCGATCCAGTAGATTTGCCATAAAATGGCCGATTTGTTCCCCGTATGTGAAGGTAGCGACGACTCTTCTTTCCCCAAAAGGCATCACACCAATCGTAGGATGTCCACCCGCAGAATATAAATTTGGTACAATTTGTACGGATTTGATCTCTTCATTACGTTTATAGGTGACTTCCACAGGATCACCAGAAGTCAAACTTACATTGGTAAAAATATCTTCGAAACTTTCGGTTGATTTTCCATTGATGGAAACAATTTTGTCACCAGTACGAAGACCCGCTGTGTAAGCAGGGCTTGATACTTTATTGGCATCTTCAATAAAAATGCGATTGGAAGAAGGACTATCTCCAGACAGTTCCAAAATAAATAGCAAAACAAAACCTAATACTAAATTTGCGAATGGACCACCAAGAACGGGTATCATACGACGAAGTGGTGGCGTTGAGAGTAAATCCCCTTGTCTTGGTTTTTTGTTTTTGCTATAGTCGTCACCACGGAAAAGTACATATCCTCCAATGGGGATGGCAGTGATTTGGTAGATGGTTTTCCCAATTCTTTTTTTCCAGATTCCTTTACCATAACCTAACGAAAAAATCCGAGCTTCCACTCCGACCAACTTTCCACATAAGAGGTGCCCCAATTCATGGATAAAAATAGAAACCGCTAACATGAATACGGCGCCGAGTATCATTACTATCATATAGTCACTCCCCCTCTCACAAATTCTTTTTGAATATAACTACGAGTTTCCTTATCTTTTTCTAAATACCCTTCCAAATCTTCTGGAAAGGAATTGGAAATTTTATTTAAGGCCTTTTCAATTAACTTAGGTATGGCGGTAAAAGAAATTCTTTCTTCTAAAAACAAAGCCACAGCTTCTTCATTCGCTGCATTGAATACGGAAGGAGCCACACCGCCTGCTCTACCTGCTTGGTAAGCAAGCGAAAGACCGGGATACCGACCCAAATCTGGCGAAAAAAATTCCAATGTCTTCCATGTGGATGGTTTTCTTTCCATCAGCATTTTGGGTGTTGGTGTCGGATAAAATAAGGAATGAGCGATGGGGAAAATCATATCTGGATGGCTTGTGTATTGCAAACAAGCACCATCTACTGTTTCTATGATCCCATGAGTCAAAGATTGTGGGTGGATCACAACTTCAATTTCATCATATGAAAATCCAAATAAAAAATGAGCTTCAATGACTTCGAGACCTTTATTGATAAGACCAGCAGAATCCACAGTAATTTTTGGACCCATGGACCAAGTCGGATGATTTAATGCCTGTTTTACGGAAACATGCTCCAACTCTTCGATAGGGAGAGTGCGAAAACTCCCCCCCGATGCGGTAAGAGTAATGGCGCGGATATTGGATCTTTTTTCTCGTTCAATCAATTGAAAAAGTGCATTGTGTTCGGAATCTACTGGAACCATAAGAGTATTATGTTTTGCAACCAAACGGTTGATTAGCGGCCCAAAAGTAACAAGAGTTTCTTTATTGGCGATGGCAATTTTTTTACCTGCTTCAATGGCGGCAATCGTCGGTTTTACCCCGCGTGCCCCGACAACCGCTGTCACTACCACATCTACACTGGTTAGTTGAACCAAATCGATGAGAGAATCTTCTCCATAAAGAATCGTAGTGGATTTATACTTCGAACCAAACTTACCAGCTAACTGAGAGTCTGTGACAGACACCACTTCTGGGGAAAATTCATCAATCAGTGTTTTGGCTAGTTCCCAATTGGAATGAACTGAAAAACTTCGTAAAGAAAAGGAATCCCGAAATTGGCGTAAGACCTTCACGGTGGAAGAACCAACAGAACCAGAAATTCCTAATACGGATACACCAACCATGTAACTGTTAGACCGTTCTCGAGAAGAGAATCAGACCGAGTATCCGAGGATTCCCTTAAATAGAAAATAATAGTAAATCACAGGAACGGTAAATAGAAGTGCATCTGCTAAATCAAGCACCCCACCGTGGCCAGGGATTAAGCTTCCTGAATCTTTAATTTTGGCATCTCGTTTCATTGCAGACTCAGCAAGGTCACCCATCACAGAAATGATAGAAACTACAAAAGCAACAAGGATGGATTCGATCACACCAATGGGCAATTTGACTCCGCTAAAATGTTCCCAAGTTACATTGAGAATTTGTACACCCAAAACGGCTGTAATATTTCCGGTCACATATCCTTCCCAAGTTTTTTTAGGAGAGATCTTTAGACCAGCTGGGTGTTTTCCAAACCAACGACCGCCAAAGTAGGCTCCTGCATCACTCATAAACGTAATCACAGAAACTAAAAAGATATAATAGGCTCCAAATGGGAAAGCCAAGAGAAGCAAAAAATGGCCAATGGGAATTGCTAAGTAAATGGGGCCAAGAATAGTCGCACTTGCAGAGAATAACGCACCATCTAACGGGCGTTTCAGAATTTGCAAAATCCAAACAGTTAGCGAGAGAGCGATTAATAAAAAAGGAACAGGATGGAACCCTTCTCTCAAAATTTTAGACAATTCCAAAATATAAGAAGGAGGAGTCACTTGGAATTGGAGCCCTAAAAATTGGATGTAATAAACTGAAAAGATTAATAACGAAAAGAAAAGCCCAGTCCCAAAGAAGGGTTTAGAATCTTCCCGTTTACAAAAGGCATAGAGTTCTTTTAAACCCAAGTAGATGGTCACACAACCAAACAAAAAGAATTCCAAATAGTAAAAGGAACTATGGAAGATCATAAACACATAGACAAAAGTCAATACGATTGCAGATAGGATACGGAGTGTTGTCTCACTCATAACAAACCACCAAATTTACGTTTTCGGGAATCAAAAAAGAGAAGGGCTTCCTCTAAAGAGGTCCTTCCAAAGTCCGGCCAAAGTGTATTCGTAAAATACATTTCAGCATACGCACTCTGCCATAAAAGGAAATTGGAAATCCTTTGTTCTCCCGCAGTTCTGATCAATAAATCTACGGGTGGTAAAGGAGATGTATACAAATATTTTTCAAAATCTTTAGGGCTAATCGGTTTGTCCAAAGTTTCTTTTTTGGACTTACGAGCTGACATGATCCTAGAAAAGGTACTCAAAATCTCTTCGTGCCCACCATAGTTCAAACAAAAGTTAGCAGTGAGTTTTTTGTTTTTTTTAGTGACCGCCATGGCATGGTCAATCTTTGTTAAAACTGTTTTAGAAAGTTTGTTTCTTGCACCACTGTGATGAATCCGAATCCCTTTTTCGTGAATGGTATCAAGTCTTGTTTCGATAAATTCAACTAACAAACCAAAGATGGCTTGAATTTCTGTGATGGGACGTTTCCAGTTTTCTGTGGAAAATGCATAAAGAGAGATGTTGGGGATTTTATATTCCAAAGCCACATCCAAAAGGCGATCAATTGCATTCGCCCCTTCTCTGTGGCCTTCGGTTCTTTTTTTCCCCTGGCTTTCAGCCCACCTTCCATTTCCGTCCATGATGACAGCAATGTGTGCGGGGATTGTATTAAACTTCATAGGAAATTAAAGAGTAGTGATCTCTTTTTCTTTTTCCTTTTCCAATTCTCCCAATTTGGCAATATAAGAATCTGTAATTTTTTGAATCTTATCTTGGTGGCCTTTTACTTCATCTTGGGACATTTCTGCCTGTTGTTTTTTTAACTCATCGTTTGCATCACGTCGGATGTTACGAATCGCCACTTTTTTTTCTTCGGCCTTTTGTTTTACAACTTTTGCAAGTTCCTTTCGTCTTTCCCCTGTTAGCTCAGGGATATTAATTCGAATGCTAGAACCATCGTTATTCGGAGTAAGGCCAAGGCTTGCAGCAAAAATTGCCTTTTCGATATCTTTCAACATTCCTTTTTCAAAAGGAGTGATAAGAATCACACGAGGTTCTGGGCAGGCAATTTTACCGAGTTGGTTTAACGGAGTCAGTGTACCGTAATAGTCCACTCTTACATCTTCTACCATCATAGGATTTGCTTTTCCCGTACGAATCGTACCGAAGTCTTTTTTCAAAGCATCAACAGTTTTGTCCATTTTGGACTGCATTGATTTTATAATTTCATCTACCATCTAGAATCACTTCCTCTGAATTGGAGATTAACGTACCGATAGGTTCCCCATCGATTAGTTTCCTTAAATTCCCTGCCTTAAAGATATCAAACACGATAATGGGCATATTATTGTCCATGCAGAGACTTAAAGCAGTTGAATCCATAACCTTTAACCGGTGTTTAATGGACTCCATAAAAGAAACTTCTAAGTAACGTTTTGCATTGGGATCTTTTTTCGGATCCGCAGTATACACACCGTCTACTTTTGTGGCTTTGAGGATGACTTCACACCCGACTTCCACTGCACGAAGGGATGCAGTAGTATCCGTTGTAAAATACGGATTCCCTGTCCCACCAGCAAATATAATAACACGATTTTTTTCTAAATGGCGAACCGCACGTCTACGAATATAAGGTTCAGCAACAGATTTCATTTCGATGGCAGAAAGAACTCGGGTAAACATTCCTTGTTTTTCACATGCATCTTGTAAGGCGAGACCATTCATTATGGTGCCAAGCATTCCCATGTAGTCTGCTGTCGCTCGGTCCATTCCGGACTTTGCTAAAGTTTCGCCACGGATCATATTTCCACCACCAACAACTACAGCAACTTCGAGACCTAAGTCATGAACTTCCTTGATTTGACCGGCGAGAGAAAATGTTTTATTGGTATCAATACCAAGCTCACCCTCACCGGCAAGAGCCTCGCCGGAGAGTTTGATTAAAATTCTTTTGAAACGCGGACTAGTTCCCACCTACTTGGAACCTCGAGAACCTACCAACAGTAATGTTCTCTCCAAATTTTGCAATGGCCTCTTGGAGAAGGTCATTGATGGTTTTGGAGTTGTCACGAATCGATTTTTGGTGAATGAGACAAATCTCTTCAAAGTATTTTTTCATTTTACCAGGAAGGATCTTTTCGATTTGTTCCGGTTTTTTGCCTTCTTGTTCGAGAAGGGCTTTTTGAACACTCATCTCACTATCAATTTCTGATTTTGGGATGGATTCTTCACTGACATAAAGTGGGTTCATCGCAGTGATTTGAAGGGCAATTTCTTTTCCAAGAGCTTCAAATGCTTCATTGTTGGCAACGAAATCGGTTTCACAGTTAAGTTCAACGAGAACTCCTGTTTTTCCTGTTCCGTGGATGTATGCGATTACTTTTCCTTCGCCAGTCTCACGACCTGCGCGTTTCGCCGCTTTAGCCAATCCTTTCTCTCTCAAATAAGTGACCGATTTTTCAACATCGCCACCGTTTTCTTCGAGGGCTTTTTTGCAATCCATCATCCCCGCGCCTGTACGTTCGCGGAGATCTTTAATTTGTTCGGAGCTAACTGCCATTACTCTTTCACCTCTGTAGTCGGTTTTACTTCTGCTTCCGTAGCTGCTGCTACTTCCGCTGCTTTTTTTGCTGCTTCAGGATCGACAGGGATGTCTTTTGCTACTGGAGGAAGTTCATCGTCCATAATGAATTTTCCGGACTCATCATACTCACCTTGGTATTCAAGAGCAAGTTGTTCTGCGTCCATATCTTCAGCAAAATTAGTTTGAATGACTTCTCCACCTGTTCCTTCGAGTACAGCATTTGCCATAGTATCAAGGAATAATGAAATTGCACGGATCGCATCATCGTTACCTGGAATTGGGTAATCGATTGGCTCTGGGTCACAGTTTGTATCAATCACTGCGAACACTTTCAAACCAAGTTTTTTTGCTTCTTTCACTGCAATTTCTTCTTTTTTAGGATCGATTACAAAAAGAATTTCTGGCACAACTGCCATATCTTTAATCCCACCAAGTGTTTGGCGGAGTTTTTCCAACTCACGTTTCAAAGAGAGTGCTTCTTTTTTAGTTCTAGCTTCTTGTTCGAAAGAGTTGTTCTCTTCCATTTGCTCAAGTCTTTTCAAACGAGCAATAGACTTCTTTACTGTGTTCCAGTTAGTGAGAAGTCCACCTAACCAACGGTTAGATACATAGTACATACTGCACGCTTGCGCTGCTCTTTCGATAGCACCACGAGCTTGTTTTTTAGTTCCTACAAAAAGAACTTTCTTACCTTGGCCGGTAAGTTTTTTCAAAGCGTCGTAAGCTTCTTTCGTTTTTTGAACGGTTTTTTGAAGGTCGATGATATGAATTCCGTTACGAGCTGTATAGACATACGGGCTCATTTTTGGATTCCAACGACGTGTTTGGTGACCGAAGTGTACGCCTGCTTCTAGCAGACTTTTCATGGAAATTACTGACATAGTTACCCCTTTTTTAGTGCGAGATATCCAGACGCTACAAGACCAACGATACTTGCAGGGGTTAGCTGGAACTCGACTTTAATTATGTAAAGCTCAAGTGATACTGGTGATTCGAACAAAAACCGAGAGAGGTATGTTGTGCCAAGAAGTCGGTCAAGGACCACTCCCGCCACGGCTCCCGCCATCAGTCCCAAAAAAAGCACCAAAAGTAGGTTCCCGATTTGGGTTTTGTTCATCCAAAAGCACCTTTGTTAAGCTTCCCTGTCAGAATTTGGAATTTGGGCAGATTGTCAAGGGGAAAGGAATTCTGAAGTTCTGAAAACAGAGTTTGGACCCCATCCAGAGGAAAATCCGCATTCCATAGTGCTAGGAACTCTCTTTTTTTGCGGGGGCGCCTCCACTCTCCGTAAAAATGGAACCGGAAATCCAAAAAGGACCGGGCTCCCTCCGGGGTCCGCGAATGCTCCCGTCCTTCGGACCTTACGCCCTCCGGATCCCTGGCGCAAAATAAAACCTCGACTAGGATTTGGCCTCTACAATAAGATTTTTCGAAACAAACGATTTGCGAATCTACTTATGGGAGGGCTCGCCATTCTATCGTTAGCTTTCCCCTCGTTTCACATGGCGGCTACCGTCGGAGGACTTTATCTAGGAGCTGCAGGTATTCTGCATATTTTTCGCGGAATCGAACATGTGAATCTTAAAGAGGCAACAGCTTTAATTTCAGATCAGATAACCTTCCTGAACAAAAGAAGCTTGATCCATTGATGAAATTAATTTAAACTCGGAACAAAATGAAAAGGATTACCACCTTATTTCTGTTTTGCTTTCAAAACTGTCTCATTGGATCCAGTTTTCATGGATTTGTGAATATGGATTCAGCAAGGAACCAAAATCGAGTTTACTTTGATGAAAAAACCAAAAGCTTCGAAACGATACCTAATTTTCGCGGAAACATCATCAAACTTGGAAAAGTAGTAATTGGTGAAACAAAACAAATAGATTCCAAAAAACAGAAAAAAAGATTCTGTGAAAGAAACGAAACGGAATTAATCAAAAAATTAGATTTTTTAGATGAAAGGACAATCGTCTCCATTTACGAATCTTCCAGTTATCTATGTATCGAATATTACTAGTTTCATTTTTTTGTTTCTTCTTTTGTTGTCTTAGCCACCAAACCTTTCAACAGGTGGAAATTTCAAAAAATGAATACCAAACCACAAAACGACTTCCCTTCATTGCTAACACTTGTGACAGAAAGGCAGTTTTTTCCAATAACATACTCGAAAGAAACTTAATCATCCGTATTTGGGAGAATGGAGAGTTTCGAAATGTTTTTTTAAATAACGAACCTTTTGATATCATTGAAGATTTACGAATTTACCAATCCCATGATTATACCTGGTATATTTCTTTTATACCTTTATTCTCAGGTTACTATTGTGACCAATACCACCTCACAGGTTACTTACTCTATTTAGATCCAAACTCAAAAGAGAAATTAAATGCTAAACTTGAAAAGGATAGAACAAAAACAACTGGGTCCAATGGTCCCATCAAGGCATTTCGAGAATACAGTTTAATCGATGAAAAAATTCTATCACAAAAAATCAAAGAATTAAGAGAGAAAAAACAAGAACGTGGCTACAGCAAACATAAGGAACAATTTTATAAACCCAAAATCTGGGATTCTAAATCAAAATCAGAACTTGTATATATACCCAATGATCAACTGATTGATTATTGTTTGGAATTTCCATATGAATGTGTAAATGATCAAAATTACATTCAAGAAATTCGTTCGAGAACCACTGCGAATGCAAAACTAAATCTAAATCCAACTAATTTTTCAAATCTACTCCTAGAAAAAATCAATACAACAAAGGATAAAACCTACTTCGGTTGTTATTGCAGAAAAAATTCTGATTTTTTCATCTACTCTCAATGTCCTATTGATCGCTATGGATTGGATGCCCTTTGCAAAAAGAAAACTGATTGTTTAGAAGAAAGAAATGCTGAAAAGGAAAGGCAGTGTTTTAAAACATTCAAAGAAGATTTATCCATTCTTCTGAAAACAAAAGAATCTAAAGATAAAATTCACCAAGAAAAAGAAAACTTTGAAAGAATGATCTTCTATACAAAAAAATTATGGGCTTTGGAAGTATTAAAGGATATTACCCAATGAATACAAAAAACCATTACGCAAACCATCTTGGAAATTTTTACTCTTGGATGCTCGGAGATTGGAAAACTAAGGAAACCGAGTTTCGAGAGTTTTTATTTAAAAAAAATTTAACTGCAAAAAGAAATGAAGTAGCGATTGATTTAGGTGCAGGCAATGGGGTTCAGTCATTGGCCTTATCCAAATTAGGTTATCAAGTCATTGCAGTTGACTTTAACAAACAACTTCTTTCTGAATTGGAAAAAAATGCAAAAGATTCGAACCAATCCATCCAAATTGTGGACGATGATATCTTATCTGTTGTTCAATGGAAAGATAAACAACCTAAATTCATATTATGTTGTGGGGATACAATTACCCATCTTAATTCAAAAGAAGAGATTCAAGTTTTTATTAAATCATGTTACGAATCATTAATTCCCGGAGGAAACTTTCTAATCTCTTTTCGAGATTATTCCAAACCTCTCACTGGTGATTCTCGATTCATTCCCGTAATGTCCGATCCTTCCAAAATCCATACTTGTGTATTAGAATATGAAGAGAATAAAATTAGAGTCACAGACCAGTTATATGAAAAAAAAGAAGGGGGCTGGGTAATGTCAGTGAGTTCTTATTTTAAAGTACGACTACTTGAAGAAGAATGTTTACTTTATCTAAAAGAAGCAGGTTTTCATTGGGAGTGGGAAGAGACGTTTCAAAGAATGATAACCATACTTGCAAAAAAATAAAAGATACGATTCGTTCCTTATAGTTCAACTTAAGGTTTTCGCTCTTTTACATTATATTCGATGTTTTTTAGAAAAAACTTACCGTATATATAATCTCCTTCTGGATAATTCCAGATGGCTTCTCCATAACTTGGCACCTTTATTCCGTTAAAGTCTTTATAATCTCTCACAGGAGTTGTCCAGCGAGCCTTTCGCAAACTCCCATTATCTTGCAAAGCAGAACGGTCATCCGATACAAATTTCACCAACTCACCTGTTTCATTAAAAAAAAGAATAGCAGAAACTTTCCATTTTCCATTTTTAAAATATACTTTTGCAGACAATGGGCTTATTGGCTCCCAAGAGATTTTTTGATCAATCAATGCCGCTGGAGCAAACAAACAAAGGTCGTTTAACACAGTGACAGTTTCTGCCATTGTTAGCTCTTCCGTATCTAAATTAACAGCATCAAAAAGAGAAGCTACACGAACTAACATCGTAGCTTTTTCTTCCGAATAAGAATGAAGGACACGAAAGGGAATTCCCATCATACTTGCCTCCATATAGAAGTGGCGAGCGGGACGAATAAAAAAATTATACTGTTCAGAAGAAGAATCCATCGGATTTGCTTCAGGACTTTTGTACATTTGCTCTTTAAAAAGAATTCGCATGTTCTGTACTTTCGCTTTTCCGATGACACCGGTGTATTTTAAATATTTCCGAACAGGAGTAGGCATATGTCGAATGTCCGCTTCTGCAAGAACTGCCGGAGAAACCAATGGTTGGGTAGAAAACTCTTTATCCACTCTGGCAAAAAAAGAATTTTGTACACTACTGCAACCGAGTAAAAAGATAAGATTTATTTTACCGCAGAAAAAAAGAAAAAGATTTTGCTTTTTTAAAAATTGAAACTTCATGATACCGCCATCACCTAAAACTTGTAGACCTTATTTAGGATAGATGATTTAAAATTGCAGTCAAGAGAGAAGAGATTCCCTACAATTAGAAATTCTTACTTTGAATCATTCTAATAACAAAACTTCTGCTTGCTGGCCAGTATCAACCCACCTTTTTAGTGAAAAAATGAGTTAGACCTGACTCTACAAATATACCGAGCCTGCATCAGCTGGGCCAAACAAACCACGACAAACAGGGAAGTTCGGAGCCACATTACCCGAGGCTTTCACGATTGACTCACAAGGAAAAAACAGTACTTCATTCAAACAAACTGTTAGATCTTTTTTCTCCACATATTCATAAACCGAACCACAACTACGGAGTGTGCGTTGAGATTCTTTCGTTGTTGAAAACCCATTACAACCCGATTTCAAGGATGTAGTATAATAGGCAGCGCTAAATAAAGTTGTATCAATCGAAACTGGACAAAGGGTACGTTTAACGAGTAATGCACTATAAAATTTCCTGACTGCATAAGAACGTGAAACCTTACTGTCATCTAAACCGTCTCGCGAATCATAATATAAATCACCGATACATCCAAAAAATATAAACGAGACTAAAAAAACTATTTTTTGTAAATACAAATGGAATTTAAATTGAATCATTTAAACAAACAGTTGTTAAAATTGAAGTTGGTCAATTTTTTTCTTTAAGAGTTACAAAAAAAGAGGAATTGGTTTTTTATTTTTATATTGAGAAAATACATTACTGTGACAAAGGCCAAATAAAACTTATCACCGACTATTACAATTTTTTGATACAATTCACTAGAAGTTGAATATCCATATAAAAAAATCGCAAAAACGATCCAATTTGGTTTTGGAACCCATGTATACTGGAAAATCATAAGGAGAGAATATGGCATTCCAACAAATCCAAACGGGAATCATCACCGAAAAATTAATAGAAACGAAAGTATTTTATGAAAAATGGTTAGGGTTAGAAACAAAATTCGAATCCGATTGGTTTGTATTATTATGTTTACCCAATCGTCCAGAGGTGGAGTTGGCTATTATGAAACCTAACCAAACACAGGTTAGAAAATCATATTTCCAAAATTCTTACCAAGGAAAAGGCATTTGGTTTATATTCGAATCCAAGGAAGTAACGAAAGAGTTTGAGAAAATGAAACAAAACAATGCACCCATTGACCTTCCTCTCACTACGGAAGATTGGGGAGATGTACATTTTACTTTAGTCGATCCAAACGGAATTGGAATTGATATTGTCCAGGAAAGAAATTCTAATTAAAAATTAGAACGACAAAAGGAGAAACCTTTTCGATCTTTCCTCTGGAAAGAAAAAGAGGTTCCTCCTTTGACACAAAAACCCAACCTCTATCCCATTTGGAACAAAATGGAGAGCCAACTGGAAGAAACGATTGGCCTAAACCAAATTGCATTTTTTACAGGATATAGCGACTGGCACTTCCATCGTTTATTTAAATCCATCCAAGTGAGTGTACTCGTACATCCTTTACAGTTTTGTCTCAATACATACTTTACATAAAGATGCATTAAAATCCTGATTCAGACGGTAATGAGGATTGCATTGGATTTTTAAAATGCAACAACTTTCCCGTATACAAATCGATCACACCAAGGCTAACTCCATAAAAATGAATCTTTACATGCCTGTCCGAGATTTCCTCTAAACCAACTTCTTCATCTGCTAACGCGGAAGATAGAAAGATCCGATGGCCTTCAATATGAAGATTCCCTATGTCATTGATTTCTCCAATCATGATGTTTGTTGGATAAGAAGCTTTTACAATCCGTTTTGGGAATTTCCTTTTCGACTTTTGGTAATGGTTAGCAGGAAAAGAATTTTGAATTCCTTCATGTGGTCTTAGGTAATTGAATTCTTTCTGAAAATCTCGAAATGCTTTTTGTTGTGTCTCTAAGCTAGACCTTGGAGGCAAAGCCGTTTCTTCCTTTAAGGTTTTATGCATTCTTTCATGCCTACCATTTTGTTGTGGTTTGCCTGGTTCAATCCGCTCCAACTTGATTCCCAGTTTGATCCACCATACAGAAAGTTTACTAAGCCCTGCCAGCGCATTCGAGGCAAATGGTGGACCGTTGTCAGTTCGAATGGCAAGAGGCATTCCA
>NZ_AOGW02000016.1 GCF_000332495.1 Leptospira terpstrae serovar Hualin str. LT 11-33 = ATCC 700639
ACGCACACACTAATTTACGCACACTTTACTTTAATTGAATTTCCTATGTAATCAATCATTTCAGGATCATTTGTTTCGAGTAATGTTACCTGGTAAGAACAAGGACCTGTCCAAACAATTTTTTCTTTCAAAAACACCAGTATGGAAACGGGAACAACGAATTGTTCCTTCTTTTGTTAAATTCATATTACTGGAATGAATTGAGAATACAAATAATAAACTAATTGCAATCAGCGTTATATATTTCATTCAACGACCGCAGACTTATTGATAGTGATCAAAAAATCTTTTTTTATATCTACTAACTCACGCCAATCATTCACTACCCAAACCCAAATTCCTACAAATAGGGATGTGGCAATCCAAAGTCCAATGGTGGAACCGGGTATCAAAAGAAAATCAACTACCCCGTGTTGCATGACTGCTAACACAAATCCAAAACCAATGTATAACCTTTTGCTCGCAGAATCCATTTTCGTGTTACTCTTTAGTAAAAACATTGAAAAACAAAGATTGATAAGCAAATGGATGTTAGAAGAATGAACTGTCCGAGCAAAAAATAGATCTAACTTTTTTTCGTCCGGTTCTCTTGCAATATAATGTGTGTTTTCGATAAAAGAAAACCCCATCGCTACAAAAGATCCAAACAATACTACATTAGGAGAAAAGGTTTTAGTTTTTTTATCATAACCCAACACAAAAGACAAAATCATAATAAAAAAGATTTTGAATGTTTCTTCGGTGATCCCTGCTTGTATGAAAGCCAGATGGGCTGTTTGAGAAAGAAGACTTATTTTTTTCTTTGGCATAAAATCAGTTTCTGGCCAAAGGATAGGATGGAGTCTAAGGATGAGATCTGTGGACAACCAACCAAAAAACAATGCCAAAAGAATTCCTAATACTTCCTGCCAACCTTTCTTAGGTTTGTATGCTTTCCATATGACGATGGCCCAAGGAAGAACCGTAAGCGATCCAATCAAATAATCAATAGAACCAACTTCTTTCATTCTGATAACTCTTCCATATAACGGCCGTCAAATAAGTTGATCATTTCTTTTTGTAAGGGGGTGGGAACAAATTCAGGGTCAATCGGACCATTCCAGAATAACTCAGTCACTCGAATGTCATTTTTGGTTCCCGGCGGTGGCATCAGTGGACCCAAACTCTCCACAAGTTGTAAGGTCCGTAAATCTTGGTCTGGGTAATCAGAGGCTTCCACAAGTTCTACATCAATCACATCCCCATCTTGAGTGATCGTGTAGGCAACTACAGAAGAATATGGATGCGGGGCTTTTGCCCAGTAGTCCATATAACTTTCGGGAATACGCATCTTAGCTGAGATATAATTAGAGTAAGTTGGTGGAACTTTTTTCCCGCGAATTTTTTTGATATAACCTTTGACCGGGCCATTGTCTGCGACTTTCTCGTTGGAGATTTTTTCCCCTTTCTCTTTGTTTTCTGTTTCATTTCCAGTAACAATTCCCCCGTTGAGTCCTTTGGTATCGTCGGGGACATTGGGATCAATAAAATAGAATTCCATTTTTTCTGGCCGGTAATGTTCATTTTTTTGAGAAGACTGGTCTTTCTTTTTATTCCTTTGGAGAGTGATAGGAATCAGAAAAACTAGAGAAATCAAGATCAAATGAAAGAGTAAAGAGAGTGGAAGTACGTTCCGAAAACCTTTGCGTAAACCTGGTTTGAAAAATGGTTCTGACTCCCCAATTTTATCTTCCTTAACGCCTAAGTTTTCCAAACTAAATGATTTTTCGAGTAAGTAAGAAGAGTAAAAATAAATTCCGATTAGTGCCAAAACTGAAAATCCCGCATAAGCTACGTTTTGTGCCGAAATAAAAAAATCTTTATCAGGAACTCCGGGTTTTAATCCAAACCCTGCCAAAAATTGAATTCCAAATATGGGACTTAAGTAAGAGAAAACCCAGACTGCAGAAAACAAAAACAAAAGAAGGGTTAAAAATAAAATAGGGAATCCACGCCAATACTCATAAACATAGACATGTCCAAATCCTGGTAGGATCCGATCTCTAAATTTGGCTTTTTCTTTTACGACTAGTTCCAAACGAAACGGGAAGTGACTCTCTGAAACAACGGCAGCCTTCCATCTTTCTCGAATTCGAATTCCTTCCATATAACTTAGGTAAGGTTTTGCAATCAGAGATGGGATTTTGTTTCTATTAAAACTAAAAAGTAAAATACAAAGAGAAATAGAATAATTAAATACAAATTGGTAAACGTCCACAAGTGGTGCCAGTGGCGAAAGAGATTTATTGGGATGTAATTTTTCGGAGAAATATTGAAATCCGAAATTAAGAAGAAGAGCAAGGAATAATACAAGGAGGAGTGTATCAAATTTTGCATCACGGATTCGCATCTCAGTTCGAATTGTGGAATGTGGATTTTCTGTTTGTAGTTTTGTTTTTCGAACTGTCTCTCTTTTCTGGTTACGACTTCTACTATGGAAGTAGTTTGATATGAGTAATAAAAAACAAAGAACTACAAATCCAAACTTCAACTGAAGGCTTCTAGAATCTTTTGCAAGGAATTCGTTGATCACTCCTTCCCATTCCAAGCCGGACCTGTGAAGAAGTTCCACTGGATAGAATACAATCCAAGAAAGGATATAAACTGCAATGACTGCTAAGGCACGAAGGCGTAACCTGAATTCCCCAGGGAAAGCGAATAGGATTCCAAATGCCAGAAATGGTCCCAAAGAAAACAAGGGGGACATCCAAAGGAAGAAGGTTAAGGATTTTTTAGCCCAGGGAGAGAGTGTTTTTACGTTTGCCGAATCCATTCTTTAGTCTTATCTCAAGGAAAATACTTTGAATTTTCATGGAAAACAAAAAATTTGGCGGATATGGCACAGCCGAAAGAGAAAGAAGAGCAGTCGCTCAAACCCATAGTTGCAGTCTCCAAACGAAGAGGCTTTGTTTTCCCAGGATCCGAAATTTACGGAGGCCTCTCCAACACATTTGACTATGGACCGAACGGAATCGAAGTATTAAACAACCTAAAACGACTTTGGTGGGAATACTTTGTGCACAGAAGGGACGATGTTTTGGGGCTTGATTCCTCCATCCTCCTCCACCCTCGCGTTTGGGAAGCCTCTGGCCATATTTCCAACTTCAATGACCCGCTGATGGACTGCAAAAAATGCAAAACACGAGTACGCGTGGATAAGTTTTTAGAAGATAAGGAAGGGGAAGGTGCCGCCACCGGAAAAAGTTTAGAAGAACTGACAAATACCATAAGAGACAAAGCTTACGCCTGCCCAACTTGCGGAACGGTGGGAAGTTTTACCGATGCCCGCCAGTTCAATTTAATGTTCAAAACCTCCCACGGTGCTTCCGAAGAAGGAGCCACTGACATTTACCTTCGTCCAGAAACCGCACAAGGGATCTTTATCAATTTTAAAAACGTAACCCAAATTGCTCGGAAAAAAGTTCCCTTTGGAATTGCACAAATTGGAAAGTCCTTTCGAAACGAAATCATGGCTCGCCAATTTATCTTTCGGACTCGAGAATTCGAACAAATGGAGATGGAGTTTTTCTGTGAACCTGGAACTCAAAAAGAATGGTTCACCTACTGGGTAAACTACTGCATGGACTGGCTTGTGAATGTAGTGGGACTAAAAAAAGAAAACCTACGAGTGAGAGAACACGCCAAAGAAGAACTTTCTTTTTACAGTGATTCTACAAGTGATATTGAATACAAATATCCCTTTGGTTGGGGAGAACTCTGGGGTGTTGCTTCTCGGACCGATTATGACCTCACCCAACATGAAACCTTTTCTTCCGAAGATTTGAAATACCATGATTTGGATGCAAAGAAAAAATACCTTCCTTATGTTGTTGAACCCGCACTGGGCTTAAATCGACTTTTCCTTGCGGTTCTTTGTGATGCTTACGAAGAAGAAAAGTTAGAAAAAGATGAAATTCGCACTGTCCTTCGTTTTGGAAAAAGAGTGAGCCCGATGAAAGTGGCTATTTTTCCACTCATGAAAAAAGACGGACTCGATCTTAAGGCCAAAGAAATTTATTCTGAGCTTCGCAACCATTGGTATGTGGATTATGATGACAGTGGTGCGATTGGAAAACGTTACCGTCGTCATGACGAAATCGGAACTCCTTATTGTATCACAGTGGACTACGATACGATGAGTGATGGAACTGTCACCGTCAGAGAAAGAGATTCTATGAAACAAGAGAGAATTCCTGTGACAGAATTAAAAACTTACCTGATCAATCGAATGGTTTAGGTGATTAGAGACTTAAACGAATCTGACAGAAACCAAACCATCGAACTCGTAAACCAGTTTTACCGAAAAGTAAACGAACTCGAGTTAGATGGTTTGTTTCGCATCCGTCCAAGGGCCGCAACTAAATTCACCGACATTTACTTCAAACTGATAGGCACAGGGAAAGTTTATATGCGTGGTTCCTTTGAGGAAACGGAACTTGTATCCTTACTCATTGGCCGAGTCGAAGAAAAACCCCATTTAGAAGAAGAAAGAAGCCTATTTATTGACCTTGCCGTGACCAAACTCGGCAAAAAGAAAAAAGGATATATGACTTCACTTTTGGAAGACGTAGACCAATGGTGCAAAGAAAAGTCCATCCCTGCCATCGAACTAAGAGCCATTTTACAAAATGAAGAGGCAGTTCGCTTCTGGGACAAATCTTCCTTTGAAAGGTTTTATATTCGTTACCGCAAAAGAATTTTATAGAACCTTCCTACCAAAAGAATGATTTCTCTATAAAGAGAATCGCAAAAAAACAAAATTAAAGATTCTTATGCTTTCGCAATTTTTTTTGCGATAGGATTTCCTTTCACTAATCGAAACATCCGAAAGATAGGACCCATTACATTTTTAAACAATGGAAAATTTGAAAGTTTAATGAGTTTAAATATCAACTCTAATGAATCATTCATTAATAGTTTTGTATTGATGTATGACTTGGAAGAATCAGACAACCAAAAGTAAACAAGGCCCATTTGTTCCATCCAAAGTAATTCAGGTAATATCACAGCAAGGTCATCTCTGATTTTTAAACTCGATGTTTCTAAGGCATCACGAATGATACCCACTGCTTCCTCTCGTATAAGGATAGTCTCTGGACTAAAAGGAGAAAGGGAATGGCTTGGGTCTCCTGCATGCCTTGCTAACACTTGCAAAAAGATTTTATAATCAGAAAAACTTTCTAATTGGGTTAGGATTATGAATTTAAGTCTGGCTTTAAAATCCTTTGTGGTTTTGAAGAACTGGGTGGACAGTTGTTTGACATCAATTTGTGACTCTCGATAAAAATGTAAGACAATCTCTTCTTTTGTTTTGAAGTGATAATAAGTTAACCCAAGCGAAACTCGAGCTTCTCTAGCGATCCGACGCATAGTAGCAGGTTCATACCCTTCTTTTCGAAACAAAGAAATCGCAGAATTATAGATTCTCTCCTTAGTGGCTTCTCGTTTAGTCAATGTTTGGTTAGATATTTTTTTAGGAACTGAGTTTGGCATATAGAATAAAACTAAAATTAATTTAAGATAAACTGCAAATTCCGGAAGCGCAAGTAATAACTGAACATGTTCAATTATTACAAAAAACCAGGCTTTTTTTCAAAATGACTACGAAAATATCCTTGCCCCAAATAAGGCAGATTGACACAGTTTTATCTTAGAAAATTCAGAGGTGAAATATTTATGATCCGAAAAGGTCTTTTAGCCATTTTTATCACAGTTGCTTTAGCAAGCCCCGTTCTCGCTAGTTCCGGTTCTTCTTCAAAACCACTTGCCGGTACTTACCCTATCATCCTTTCTCATGGCCTTTTCGGCTGGGGCGAAAACTCCGGTGGAATCATTAGCATTGTAAATTACTGGGGTGGAACAGACGATTACCTTAGAAGCCAAGGTGCTACCGTATTTGCTCCAGGTAAAACGGCAGCAAACTCCAATGAAGTCCGTGCTGGGGAATTGAAAGCAGCCATCCTGACTTATGCTGCTGCCACAAACTACACAGGGAAATTCCATATCCTTGGCCACTCCCAAGGTGGACTCGATAGTCGTTATATGGTTTCAAACCTTGGACTTTCAGGACGTACGGCATCCCTCACAACTCTCAATACTCCACACTACGGATCTCCCATTGCAGATATCATTAAAACTGTGCTTCCAGGTTGGATCCAACCATTTGTGGCAAGCATTGTTGAAACTCTTGTCAAAGTAGTTTACGGTGGAACCAACCAACAAAACGCTTTGGCAGCATTGTCTTCTTTAACCAAAGAAGGACTTAGTTCTTTCAACGCCTACACTCCAAACAAAACTGGTGTGAAGTATTTCTCTTACGGATCTTACATCACTCTTCCTGACCTCATCCAACACCCGCTGATGGGAATCCTTCACCCTGCTTGTGCCGCTGGTGGACTTTTCCAAGGCCAAGGTGCTACTAACGACGGACTCGTTCCGCTTTCTTCTCAAAAATGGGGAACTTGGAAAGGTGGACCATCTTATGGAATCTTCACTACTGGTGTAGACCATTTGCAGGCTTCCAACACTCTTCGATCTGGAAGTCTCTGGTATGATGTAGAAGGTTACTATCTAAACATTGCTTCCAACATGAAGGCCAATCAGTAAATAGATCCGATGATTTTTCGAAAACCCAAGCGTTTGCTTGGGTTTTTTTGTTTGCAGAACTTTCCATCCACCTTTTACTACAATACCATCTCCCATGAATGTTAAAAATTTACGTTACCTTAGTTACGGCATTGGAGCTTTACTCCTTGTTTACATTATCTTTCGCACCTTTAGTCCCAACACAATGGAATCCACAAATGATGAAAATCCGAATGATAAAGCAGAATCTTACTTTCGCACCCAAAGCGATGGATTTTCTGTAGACCCTTTTTATTTAGAATCAGCAAAGACCATCTTTACTGCGGATGGACAGTTTTTACGATTTGAGGATATCCTCTCTCGTGCAAAATCAGGAGAACTAAATTTAGTCTCTGAACTTTGGAACTTACGTAGGCAATGTCCTGAAGGAAGCACAAGGGAACAATGCCATGAATACATTAAAGCATTTATCCAAAATGAATACAGTGGAGAAGACGCCAAACGATTGATTGGTATGTTATCCAATTATTTAAAGTACGAAGAAGCAATGGTTCAATTAGATCCAACAAGTAAATCATACACAAACCAAGAAAGATATGAACAAATCAAACAACTGAGAAGGAAGTATTTTGCTAAAGAAGATGCAGAACTCATCTTCGGCTTAGAAGAAGCCACAGCTGATTTTAGTTTTAATAGAAAAAATTTCCTGGATGAAACCAAAAATCTAAAGGCAGACGAAAGAATTCGTTTGTATGAAGACTATCGCAAAAAATCCTTTGGAACTTTCTATAACGCAGTGGCAGCAAGAGAACCTAAGTTTGATAAATTTGAAACTGAAATGGATCTCAGACAAAATGAACTTTCTAAGTTATCTGGAACCGAACGAGAGACAAAAGAAAAAGAAGTTCGGATTCGTTACTTTGGTAAAGATGGAAACGACCGGATGGAAAAGGTTTTAAAAGAAATGAAAGAGGAGGAGGAAAAAATTTCGAAATTACAAGTGGAAGAAAAAAACCTTCTAAAAGCTTATCCTAATCTTTCAGAATCGGAGCGTGAAAAAAAATTAATGGAGCTTAGAGTGCAAACCTTAGGTTCTAAGGAATTGGCAGAGGAATATTCAAGAAGAATGGAATATGAGAAAACACTCAAAAATTCCGGAAATTAAATACCCTCTTCTTTTACTCCTACCAGCTGCGATATTTTTTGCCCTGGCACTCGAACCCTTCGGATTTGCCTCTGCAGGGTTTGTTTGTATTTTCCTAATTCTTTATTTCACCAAACAACTCACAATTGTATCCAGTGGGAAAAAAACACTGCTTGCGACTTTTCTTTTTTCTAGTTTTGTGACTCTCACTAGTTTCTATTGGATTTGGAATGCGATTCGTAATATTTCCGGGCAGGGAGTTGTCATTTCCTCTCTCCTATTTTTAGTGTATGCACTCGTTTCCTTTTATAAAGTGGGAATCATTTTTTTTGGGTCAGTTTATCTCACAAAATTTCGCAACATCAAGGACTCACATTTTTTATTATTTGTCATCCCTTCTCTTTTCTTAATCTCTGATTGGATTTGTCCCATGATCTTTCCTGTGTATTGGGGAGATTTATTTCGGAACAATATACTATGGCGACAGATGGCAAGGTTAGGAACTGAGGTCCTGGGATTTGTCTCCGTTATTTCTACATCCCTTATCTATTTGATGATTCTAAAATCCGATAAAGGTATTCGAACTTATAGCCTATACCTTTTCCCAATTTTTTGTTTTTTCTCACTCAATTTATACTTTCTTTCAGAAACCATCCCCCAAGGCCCAACTCTCCATCTCGCATTACTACAACCAAACACAGAATATGCGAAAAGAGAAGTTCAGGAAAACCATGCCTGGATGACAAAAACCATTCAATCAGTCTATGATATTGGTTTGGAGGCCATTCGTAATTCTCCAAAACCAATTGATTTACTCGTGATGCCAGAGTCCGCCATTCCATTTCTGGGAACCCTTGATTCCAAGGATACCGAATCAACATATAGCAAAAGTTTTGTGGATGTCACGGAGAGTCTTGTCCGATTCAATAATGCACCCCTTGTATTTAATGAACTGGTCTCAGACCAAGGATCGAGAAACTCCCTCACCCTACTGCATCCTATCTCCATGGTTTCAGAACGGAGATACAAACAAGTCTTACTTCCTTTTGGAGAGTATTTACCAGGAGAAAAACAAATTCCCTGGCTCCGAATTTTATTACCGGAGACAAGTCACCATGTTCCCGGAAAACTAACAGACGCTTTAGGGTTTCAAACCAAAACGGGCGAAATAGTTACATTTAGTCCGCTCGTGTGTTATGAAGTAATGTATCCTGAATTAATTCGTAAAATGATGGTTCATTCCCCCTCGGAATTCATTCTCAATCTCACTAACGATTCTTGGTTTGAAAGTCTTACGGAAACACAACAACATGCAGGGGCGGGAAGGCTTCGCTCCATAGAATCTGGAAGGCCTGTTGTGCGAGTAGCAGTGACAGGCCTCACAACTGCTTATGATCCCTGGGGACGAGAGATGATGGGTGAATTACAAACATTCCAAAAAGCCATTGGGTATTTGGATTTGCCGACAGTATTAAAGGAAAGAACAACTCCTTATATCCAAATTGGTCCGAGTCCTTGGCGAATCATGGCCGTTTTTCTTCTATTTTTTGTTTTTTTCCGTAGTCCACGTCGGATACTCCCTCATAAAATGAAAAATGAAATTGAAATTTAGGTAAGGAAAGAAAGGCTATTCGAATATGGAATGGGAAAAAATACTTCGCGATGCAGTCAAAGAAAACTCAATTAAGGAATTGTATCTCCGAAAGGTACCTTCTTTAAAGACCTGCGAAGATTGGAATAAGGTCGTGGAAGTGGGAATGGTAGACCACAAAACGAAGTATGCTTATTATAAGGGTGGTCTTGTAAAATATGGAGAAAGATTGTTTTTTGTAACCCAAGAACGTTTGGATGCAGTCTCTCCCTTTCGTAAATGGGATTTTAAAAACAAAATCAAAGTCACTGATCCGGAACTCACGGTCGGCGAAAAAAAATAAGTCAATTTCTTTCGATTTGGCATGTTTCTAAAAAAAAAGACCAACACATGTTGGTCTTTTTCGTTTATGGGGAGTTTTTACATACTACCGATTCAATCGGATGATCATATTTAATTTTTCTGAGATGGCAATCACTTCCATCACTTTGGATTTCTCAATAATGATTCCCGTTGGGCTCACTTCTTCCAATACAAACTTTTTCCCTTTGATCTGACCGAGGAGTAGTTCCATCACTTGTGAGTCTTTGGTTCTAAGTAGAACCGAGTCCTCTGTAATAGTCACAATGGGTAGATTATTTCCCCAATCATCGAGTAAGAAGAGTAAGTTTTGTGCGAGTTCCGCTTTAGAGGATTCACGTAAGAAATGAATGAAAGTTTCTTTGTCGTACCCAAGGAGAATTCCCAATTGGAAACTATCTTTCGTAAGTAAAAAAGTATAAACTCTGTCGTAGTCTTTCAACTCACAGAATGCTTTTAACAAATGAATTCCATGCAAAGACACTCGATCTGGGAATGCAATGATCGAGAAGTCAGGGTTAATGGTGATTCCACCTTTTTCTGTGACAGTCACGAGAGCTTCATGGTTGAAGTAATGAGCTCCCAGTTCCGAAAGGCTTAAGTTTCGTTGCGGGTATTCCACTTCGATGAGGCCAAACAGTTGTAAGTAGAAAATAGCAGAAATGATTTCTTTTCTTAAATCAGCCAAATCTTCTTCGTAAGTTTTGATTTGGAAAGTAGGTGAAAAAACCAAATGGTCACGAATGATATGAGAAAAGATAACTGATGTGTTGATCTTTCCGTGTGCCATGATGAGTTTTACTGTTTTGTCTAAAATTCCTTTTTCGTAGAAAGGAACCTCAGTAGCAGTAAATACTTCAGCAGGATTTAGACGACGAGTCCTTGCTTCATTCACTTCATGAATCACAAGTTTCATGATTTCAAAGATATCTTTCTTTAGAAATTCATCTGTATCCTGAACTAGAATTACATTCTCACCTTTGATATCTACATAACCCAAGAGTTTCAAGATAGGAAGAATGAGCTCAATTTGGTAAACTTGGCTCTTTTCAGGGAAAATTTCAATATCAGGAGATAAAAGTTCCGTTTCCGTTCTTTTATGATCTGCCTGTTTGATTTTTCCTGATTTCGCAAGGTTCAAACCTTTACGGGAAATATAAGAAATGAGTTTTTTAACGTTTAAGAAAAAATCAAGGCCATTGGCAGAAATTTTTTCCTGACGAACTCGAGTGCCTTTTTTTACCGGAGGTAAAATAGGGGAAAATTGCAAATGATCTAAAATTTCTTTCGGAATCACAATGACCCGAATGAATTTATCTTCTACATAATATAAATCACGTACAAGGTAAAGAGATGTTAGATGAGGAATAGTTTGTTCAAACCTACCTCGGTTCACAGTAATATAGTTACGGATTGTATCCGCTTCAATCACACCACCATGAATATAAATCTGATGAAGAACGTCTTTGTCAAAATCAGATAGTTCATCGATTAGCTTTTGAAGGAATTCTGCATCGAGAGCATTCTTTAAGAATGTTTCAATGTGTTCGCCTTTTTTAGCACCAACTGCTTCTTTCCATTCCTCAGGAAGTTCCGCAAGAGTTGCTTTGTGTAAAGCCTTCTCAATGGAGAACTTAAACTTCTCACCCTTTGGATTTGTTTCTACCTTAATGAGTCTTAAGTATTCATCATAGGTATGGTATTTGTCTAAATTGTTAGTTAGGCGTTCGCGATTCTTTCTTTGGTATAGTAGATAGTATTTGCGGAGAACATTTAGTTCCATCTCCACGTTGATAGGTGGAATGTTGACCTTTCTCGAAATTTCTCCGAGTGTCATCACCCCTTTGTTCTTTAAAATGGATGTTAGAATATTGACTTGTAAAGGGGTGAACTTTTCCAGGATCCCTTTTAGGTAAAACTCGTTCTGGAAAGTCTCCATGAGGCCCAAAATTGTCGATTTTTTGTCCTTTCCCGGGATCTTTTGGATGTTCCAAAGGCTTGCGATTTTTTTGATCTCGTTGAGATCGAGTTTCTCTAACTCTTGGTACAGGACAGTTTCTTGGCTCATGGGTGCGATTTGATAAGTTTTTGTTTGAGACCTATTCCTGCAACTCTATTTCAATTGCAGAAGCGAAGGGGATTTTCTCGTTTCCAATCCCGATTTAGGTCTCAAACTAGGGCGTATGGATTCCCTTTCTGAACTTGTTTCTTTTGGTTGGCAATCAAGCCTTCGAGTCGCTCATTCCAGTTTTGTGTTCACTTCCAAGGCGATAGGGATTCTCACCCAGCTAGCGAAAGGACAACCCAATCACAGAGACATTGCGATCACCCTAAGAGAAGCATTTGCAAACCTTGGTGCCACCTACATCAAATTAGGTCAGTTCATAGCCAGTGCCCCTTCCCTCTTTCCCAAAGAGTATGTAGAGGAAATGCAGGCCTGTTTGGATTCTGTCCGCCCCGTTGCCTTCCGGGACATACGATCCTCCGTAGAACGGGAATTGGGTGGAAAATTAGAATCGTTATTCCATAGTTTTGAAGAATCTCCTCTAGCCTCTGCCTCCATTGCACAAGTCCATGCGGCCGTCACCAAAGAAGGTCTTGATGTCGTTGTCAAGGTCCAGAGGCCTGATGTCCACCTAACGTTAAAAACTGATATGCAGATTTTAGGAATCCTTACTAAAATTTTGGAGTTCATTGCACCTGAATTTAAAAAATCCGGACTTACTGCAATGTTTGATGAATTCCAAATTTCTATTTTACAAGAAATTGATTTTATCCAAGAAGCAAAGAATATTGAAGAGTTTGAAGAATACTTATTACGAGTGAAAGAATCTAGAGCCAGAGTTCCCCGAGTTTATCATACTCTTTCCACAAAAAAAGTTTTGACCATGGAACGATTCTATGGTGTCCCCATTACCGACGAAGCGGGTCTACGGAAATTCACAAACAATCCAAGAAAGGTTTTAAGTGATGCACTCGAGATTTGGTTTTCTTCTTTATCCAACCAAGGTTTTTTTCATGCGGATGTCCATGCAGGAAACTTAATGATTCTAAAGGATGGAACCATTGGTTTTATTGACTTTGGAATTGTGGGTAGGATCTCTCCTAAAATCTGGAAGGGACTTATGTTATTTACCCAAGGAATTGGAATTGGTGAACCTACATTAGTGGCTCAAGGTTTGGTCGAAATGGATTCAACTGATAGCGGTGTAAACCCTACGCTACTTGCAAAAGAATTAGATTCAGTTTTTAATGAATTAGAATCAGTTTATGTTCATTTGACCGACAATGAGATGTTTGACGAATCCAGGGTAAATCGAATCATGTATGACATGAAGGAAATAGCCGAAAAAAATGGATTAAAAATCCCAAGAGAGTTCGCTCTCCTCATGAAACAAATGTTATACTTTGATCGTTATGTAAAATCCATGGCTCCTGAAATCAACCTATTCCGCGACTCACAGAAATTTGCAATCTCGTAAACCAAAAACATGACAATACAAGATTTAAAAATTGGAGAAACAGCGGAGATAGTTTCTTTGGATTCTAAACTACTTCCCAAACCCATGTTAACTGAGTTACTAGAACTCGGCTTTTTCCCAGGTGCAGTAATCACACTCAAACACAAATCATTGTTACTTGGTAAAATGGTTTGTACCTTGAGCGGAACAACCATTGCTTTACGAATCAATGATGGGAATGCAATAGAAATTAAATTAAGACAAACATGAAAGAAAAACGAATTTATTTAGTTGGAAATCCCAATTGCGGAAAATCAACTCTCTTTAACCAACTTACAGGCCTCAAACAAAAAACCGGAAACTTTAGTGGAGTCACAGTCGAAAAAAGAGAAGGCATCCTAAGCTTAGATGATTCTGACTGGATTATCACCGACTTACCAGGGACATACGGTCTTGGTGGAATTGCAGAAGATAAAAAAATTGCCTACGAAATTTTACTTTCTAGAAAACCGGAAGAACAAGTCATTTATGTTTTGGATGCTTTAAACTTAGAGCGGGGTCTTCAGTTTTTACTTCAAATCATTGATATGGGAGTTCCTGCAATAGTGGTACTTACCATGAAAGATGTTTTAGAAAAAAAAAGAATCCAATTGGATCTCGAAAAACTAAAAAAATCGATAGGACTCCAATTTATTTTGGTAAATGCAAAATCGGGTGAAGGAATTGATACCTTAAAAGAAGTATTAAAAAACCCAAATAGTTTTCAGAAACGCACTCGTTTATGGACTTGGGGATCGAAAGAGGAATCTTTTTTAACCTTAGCAAAACGAAAGCTCGGAATTACAACAAACGAAGCAGAATTCTTTTTGTCTCAATCTCTAAAATATATAAATAAAGATCCACATTTAAGTGAAGAACGTTATTTCTCTAAGTTTCCCGAAGATACAAAACACTGGTTACGAACAGAGGTAGAGGGAAAAGGTTTTTCCTTTTATTACCAAGAAGAAATGATTTATCGGTCTTTCTTTATTAAAAAAGTTTTGGCAGATGTGATTACATATCCGAAATCCACTCCTGGTAGTTGGGAAGAAAAATTGGATTTAGTTTTATTACATCCAATTTTTGGATTTGTATGTTTTTTTCTTTTGATGGGACTTCTTTTCCAAAGTTTATTTAGTTTTGCCGAACTTCCTATGGACCTCATAGAATCAGGGATCACAAACTTACAATTGTTTGTGGAATCTTTCTTAAGTGAAGGTCTATTCAGATCTTTGGTGGCCGAAGGAATTATTGGAGGAGTGGGAAGTGTGATTGTTTTTATTCCTCAAATTGCTCTTCTCTTTTTATTTATCGGAATATTAGAAGAGTCAGGTTATTTAGCCCGCGCCAGTTTTTTAATGGATCGGATTATGGGTAAATTTGGTCTCTCTGGAAAATCCTTTATCCCTTTGTTATCTTCTGCGGCCTGTGCGGTTCCTGCAATCCTTGGAACAAGAACCATCGAAAATAAATCTGACCGTTTTACAACGATTATGGTGTCACCACTTGTGATGTGTTCCGCAAGGTATCCGGTATATATTTTAATTGTGGGAACAGTATTTAGTTTTCCACCTGTATTTGGAATTTTTAATATCCAGGGGTTTGTTTTGTTCTCAATGTTTTTTTTGGGAATGATCACTAGTTTTGGATTTGCTTTACTCTTTCGCAAAACCGTATTCAAAGAAGTTGCTTCCTATTTTGTGATGGAACTTCCAAGATACAACATTCCTTCTATAAAAAGTTTATTTCATACAGTTTATGGAAAGGTAAAATCATTTTTATCTACTGCAGGTCAGATCATTCTATATATTTCTGTGCTTCTTTGGTTTTTAAGCCACTTCCCTGCTGAATATAAAAATAACGAATGGAAAACTAGTCCCATAGAAAGTTCTTATATTGGAACGGTCGGGAAGGTTATGGAACCTGCAATTGAACCTCTTGGTTTTGATTGGAAAATTGGGATTTCCATTATCACTTCCTTTGCTGCCAGAGAAGTGATGGTCTCCACCTTAGCGGTATTATATGGATCGGAAGAAAACGAAGAAGGTGAATCATTACGCTCCACACTTCGTACAGAAACAAGAGCAGATGGAACTCTCGTTTGGACGCCACTTTCTGGTCTTTCTCTTCTAGTATTTTTTGCCTTTGCGAGCCAATGTATGTCCACCCTTGCTGTTACCAAAAAAGAAACAGGGACTATATTTTGGCCGATCGTACAATTTTTATATATGACAACTCTTGCCATTACCGCCTCGTTTCTAATTTTCCAATTGGGAAAAATTTTAGGATTTTCTTAATTTGCCGACAATGAAGGAAAGAAGGGCAACTTGGATTTTAAAATTGGCACAAAAACTTTAACTAGAAAATCAGAACCATATCTGGTAGCAGAAATCGGCCTAAACCATAATGCCGACATGGAAATTGGAAAACGAACGATCGCAAAAGCCAAAGAGTCCGGAGCCCATGCGGTCAAATTCCAAACCTACCGAACCGAAGAGTTTATCGATGAGTCGAATCCCGATGTAAAGTTTCTTTTTGATATATTTAAAACTTATGAATTGAATGAAACCGAACACCTAGAATTGCAAAAGACTGCTCTTGATTTAGGACTCGACTTTTTTTCCACTCCTCTTTGTGAATCCGCAGTAGATCTGTTATGTGGACTGAATGTTCCTATTCTAAAAATAGCATCTGGTGATATTGTCAACCTACCCTTACTTAAAAAATCAGTCCAATCAGGAAAACCACTAATCGTATCCACAGGGGCTGCTTTACCCGAAGAAGTGACGAGAGCTATTTCATTTTTTCAAAATAACCAAACGGAAGTTTGTTTACTCCATTGTGTGTCCATGTATCCCACTCCCTTAAACAAAGTAAACCTTCAGTCCATTCCTTTCTATTTAGATACAACTGATTATGTGGTAGGATTTAGTGACCATTCCGATGGAACTATGGCTTCTTCTGCTGCTTGTGCTTTAGGAGCCGTTGTTTTTGAAAAACACTTCACTTTGGATCGAAACCTAGAAGGGCCCGACCATGGAATTTCTATGGATCCAATTATGTTTTCAAAACTTGCCAATGACTTAAAACAAAGTTTTGAAATGGGTGGGAAGTATGGTAAAAACGCTCATTCAGAAGAAACCAGTGGTTGGTTTTATGGCAGACGGTCTTTATACAAAAAAGGTAGTTCTATTTTGAGCCTAAGGCCAGCATTACACACGAAAGATAAAAATGTTTTGGATTCTTGGGAGATCGATAGAGTGGGAAATCCTTCTGGAATACCAGAAGGACCGGTCCGTTTATCACCTACTTCTAAGTAGGTGATAAATTCAAATTACATTTTTTGGATGATTTGTTCGAGGAGTGTTTTTAGAAAAATTGGATTTGGAGTTCCACTTTCAATCTTTCTATCATTGACATAAAGGGAAGGAGTGGATTGAATATTTAACTTTTCTGCTTCATCAATTTCAGAATTCAATTGGTTTTGTGCTTCTTTGGATGCCATACATGCCTTCAATGAATTCACATTAAGTCCTATCGAATTTGCTAAATTCACTACACTAGATCCAGAGTGAGCCACACCTTTTTCTAAGTTATCATAAAGTCCACGATACATAGGTTCGAACTTTCCTTGTTTGTCAGCACAAATAGCAGCAATGGCAGCGACGCAGGAAGAGGCATCAGGTCTTGGTTGTTGCATCAGACGGTTACAAGTTCCATCTAATGGGAAGTTTTTATAAACCACTCGAACCATTCCATCATATTCGGAAAGCACCGTATGTAAGATATGGCTTGTATGCAAACAATGACCGCAGTTGTAGTCTGCATACTTAACAATAGTTATAGGTGCATCCTTTTTACCAATAAAAGGGGAACCTGCCACTTGGATTCCGAGAGTTGGTTCTTGAAAATATACAGCAATTTTAGATTGGATTTCTTTTGAGTCCATTCCTCTTGAAGTTGCTAAGGTATTGGAATTAGATCCGCTGACCCACATTTTGCTTGATGCATATCCCAACGAAAAACTAAAAAAATAAACGAGACCTAAAGTTGTGATCCCTTCTTTGATTGCCACAGGGAAATTAAGTTTTGGTTTTCCTTCTGTTTTCCAAAGTAAAAACAAAATACCAAGTAAAGCTATTGTTACAATATAAGTAACAAAACAAAGTTGGCAAATGGTTCCGATGATACCCACCGAAATTCCAAAGAGAACCAAGTCAAGAATCAATCCCAAAACTAAAACTGGAAACAGGAGAGAAATGAACTTAGAAACTTCTTCGTTTGATTTGGCTCTGGTCACCAAAAAGAAAGAATAAGCTAACAATCCATAAAAACCAAATCCAAGTAAGGCAATGGGTACGTTCCCTAAAAAAGGAACTCCAGGAATTGCCGAATAAGCACTCTCTGCTACCTTTAAACAAGAGTCACCACCACCTAACGCGGAGCATGCGGAATTGGCTATGTTTTCGGTTCCAACGCCAAAGTATTCGATTGCCAATAGGAAAGAGACAATGAGTCCAATGACTCCACCGATCACTCCTGCTAATGCTAAATTCTTACGATTCATCAATTTTCATTCCTCTTCTTACTTAGAATCCTGATACTTTCTTTTAGGTCCAATTTTCCTTCATAAATGGCTTTTCCAGTAATAGCTCCAAAGAGTTTTCCTTTAGAAGCTTCATACAAATCCACTAAATCCTGCGTTGAAGAGACCCCACCCGAAGCGACAAGTTGCAAATCGGGGAATAAGGATAACAACTCCAAATACACCGCAGTGTTTGGTCCCGCCATCATTCCATCTTTTGATATGTCTGTAAAGATCACATGGCGGATTCCCATTCCATACATAGTTTTTAAAAATTCAGTATATTTAATTCCAGAATTGGTCTCCCAACCTTTGGTTCGAACCAATCCGTCTTTGGCATCCACACCAATCACGATGCGATCCTGGCCAAAAATTTTTAAACCCTCTTCTACAACTTTTGGGTCTTCGACAGCAACAGTTCCTAAAATGAATCGAGTTACCCCTAACCCATCATAAAATTTCATATTTTCAAGAGAACGAATCCCACCGCCTAATTCTAATTCTACGGAACAATTGTCTTTGATTTTACGGATTGCTTTTTCATTTTCTGACTTTCCGGTTTTGGCTGCGTTTAAATCCACAATGTGGATGAGAGTGGCACCTTGTTCTTCAAACACTTGGATCATTTTTTCCGGTTCAGAAGAATACACAGTTTTTTTGGAATAATCGCCCTGGAGTAAACGTACGGCTTCGTTATCTAAAAGATCAATCGCAGGTAATACTAACATATTAAAGTTCTATAAAATTTTTAAGGATTCCGAGTCCCGTTGTATCTGATTTTTCTGGATGGAACTGGGTTCCAAACACAGTTTCTTTTTCCACAACAGCAGGAAAAGACTCTCCATAATAATGACAGTTAGCTGTGATATCCATTCTATCTACACCAACGGGCCGGTAAGAATGGATAAAATACATAAAAGATTCGTTAGGAATTCCTTTGAGTAATTTTGTATTTTTTGCTTTGATATCAAAAAGTTTGTTCCAACCCATGTGCGGAACTTTTAGATTTTGTTTTCCTTCAAACTTTCTAATTTTACCACGAATGAGTCCTAAACCGGGAATGGTGGTTCCTGTTTTGGATGTCTCATCTGAATCTTCAAATAACACTTGATATCCGATACAAATCCCAAGAAGTGATTTTTTAGCTTCTACATGTTCTTTTAAAACAGATGAGAATCCTGCTTCGTTTAAATTTTGCATTGCTTTATCAAAATGTCCGTCGCCCGGCAATATGATTTTATCTGCTTTTTTAACTGTTTCGATATCACTTGTAAATTGAAAATCACTTGTGTATAAAGAAACAGCCTTGAGTAAGGAATGGATATTCCCCATTCCAAAATCTAAAACTGCAATCACTCCAACATACCTTTGGTAGACGGGATTTGATCACTGGCAGCAGCATCAATGGCAATCGCTTGGCGTAATGCCTTACCTAGTCCCTTAAAAATGGACTCGTGGATGTGGTGGCGGTTTTCTCCATAGTGAACCACTACGTGTAAATTCATCTTGGCATTCAGAGCAAATTTTTGAAGGAACTCGAGTGTCAGTTCTGCATCGTAAATTCCGAATTTCCCATCCAAAGGTGGGCCCGTGTATTTAAAATAAAACCTTCCCCCAAGATCCACTGCAACAGTGGTCAGCACTTCATCCATGGGCAAAGTAAAATGACCATAACGAAAGATCCCTTTTTTGTCACCTAACTGGTTGTGGATCATTTGTCCCATAAGGATGGCAGTGTCCTCCACCGAGTGGTGGCAATCGATACCAATATCTCCTCGGAGTTTGAGGTTCATATCAATGAGGCCATGTTTGGAGATATGGGAGAGCATATGCTCAAAAAACGGGATTTCTGTATCGAACTGGTAAACCCCGGTGCCTCGGACGTTTAGGTCGAGCCGGATGTCTGTTTCGGATGTCTTTCTTGATTCCACCATATTCCTAGCATGTTTGGTAGAAAACCCAGGTGTCAAGAGAGAATGTGGGGAGGTTTAAGAGGCGAGGCTTAGAACCCCGGCCAAATCATACCCAACAAACACCCAGAAAAAATAAACCATGGCAATGACAGAAAAGATAAGAATGCGTTTCCAATGTTCCTTCAAAGAAGTCCCTCTATGGAAACCAACAACTACCCGAAAGATTCTTCTCAGTTTTTTAGGGAAATCCTATGGATTTTTTCAAACAAAGGAGAGAAACTTTTATTTCCCAAAACGTTGGTTGAACATACGTACAAGCTCCGAAATGGAATCTTCTACATACTTAAAGTGTTTGGGTTTCATAGGATCCAAGGGCATCATATCATGGATTTTTTTATAACGGTCAAATGACTCACGAATGTATTCCAAATATTTTTGGCTTGTGATTCCATACCGTTTGAATAGAGGTTCGTTCTCTAGGAACATCCTCTTGAAATCATCCGCATAGGTTCCATCGTTTAAGAAGTAGAAACGCAGGTCCGTTTTTGCCTGAGAAAAGGCGATATCAATATTGGTAATGAATTTTGAAGTTTTAGCTGTTTCGGGACTAGTTTCTGGGCTCTGTTCAGACAATTTAGCGGCCGCTTGTTCGATCGCTTTTTGTTCCGAACTACGTTTTTCTTTTTCGAATTCTTTTGCTAATTTTTCGCGTTTGAGAACCTCTTCCACTGAGGATTTCTTGTCTACAGGCATGATTCCATTATCCTCATCTTAAGAGACTGTCAAGAAATTAGACGAAAAATTATTCTTTTGCCTTTCGTAAGGCGCAATTTACTAACCACTCACAACGCAAACAAATCGGATCCTCGGTGTTATACGTAGACGGAGGACAAATATTGGCATTTGCCACTTGCATTCCTTGTAAATAATTTATTATCGATGGCAGGTCTTTTTTAGAATCAATCTGACCGAGAACGTTTTCATTGATTTTTTTTTGATCAAGGAAAAGATCTTCAATGACTTGTGGTTTGGTTTTGGACTGGATTTTGGTCTCTCTAGGTGCTTCCCATTCCAATCCAGGAATATAAGGAAGACTTCCTGGTTTGATTTGTTTTTGAAACAGTTTGTAGAGGAGCAAAGCCGTAAGGGCTCCACCCAAATGGCAGGTGTTAGAGATCGCTCCATTTCCAATTTGAGAGATTAAGTATCCAATCACTAAGGAAACCCAAACCGCATTTTTTGCCTTCACAGGAAAAATAAACAGAAGCAGTTCCGCATTGGGATAAAAAATTCCAAAGAGAGCTAGGAGTCCAAAAAGAGCACCGGAAGCACCGATGGTTTGTGTGGTCATAGATTCTAATAAAGGAATGTTTCCACCTAACATTTCATTTAGATAGGCTGACAAAACTACAAAAATTCCAGCACCAATTTGGGAGGCAAAATACAAAATCGTAAATTTAGTTTTTCCAATGATAGGAATGATGTTGGATCCTAACATGTACATTCCATACATATTCACAAGTAAATGAAATGGAATCAGTTCTACCGCATGTAAAAATCCATATGTGAATACTTGCCAAACAGCTCCACCTAACACGAAATCAGGTGTTAATCCAAATCGATAGATCAACTGTTGGTTTGCAAAGTATTGGAGGAAAAAAATAAGACAATTGATTATGAGAATTACATTCAGGGGATGAAGGATGGGATTCCCAAATAAACTAGGACTCTGGCCTCGATTTCTAGACATGTAACCTCCAGAATTTAGATGGCTTGGAAAGAAACAAGGGAAATAAAAAAAGGGGGTATCCTTTCGGAAAGCCCCCCCGGGAGTGACTTAAGGTAAAATCAGGCAACAGACCCTACCTTGATTATCAATCACTACTACCATCGGAATTCCGGTGCTTACGCTTAATAGACCTGAGGAAAAAAATTAGGCGATTTTTGAAAGGGAATACAAAGCTTCCCTGTTCAGAATATCAATGCGGTTTTTGTCTACGGAAATGAATTCCCTTGCTTTGAGGTCAGAAAGTGCCCGAACCAATGTTTCCGTTTTGGTTCCGATAAAGGTAGCGAGGACATCTCGTGTCACTTTTAATTCCACTTGGTTTTTTCGACCTTGTGCATTGTCCAAAACGATCAGTATTTCTGCTAATTTTTCGTGAACCTGTTTGGTTCCCAGAGAAACCACATGTTCCTCCATTTCCTGCCATTCCTTTGCCATTTGTCTGAAAACTTCTTTTTGGAAGTTGATATCATCGGCAACTAAGGCTTCGATAAGGACACCTGTGATGTAACAAGCATGGGTGTCTTCTACAGCGATCACATTATGGTGAGAAATTGAATCGGATATACAATCCCGAAATCCAACCCAGTCCCCAGGACCACTGAGACGTAAGGTTTGTTCCTTCCCGCTAGCGAGTTGGACATAACTGCGAACAAGACCCGACTTGATAAAGAAAAAACCATCGGCTTTGACCCCAGAAGTCACTAAGTGTTTTCCCCTAGGAAAAATGGTAAAGTCCTTACCCTCATTGATTCTTTCTATGGTTTCATGTGCAGCACAATGCAGAACATTGTGATTTTTATAATCACAAGCAAAACAGTCAGGATTGAGAGGAAGTTCGGCCATTTTAGTTTTGATCTAACCTCTTAAAAAATCCTTGTCGAGTCATAAATTTAGAAGTCTTCTAAATTTTTCATTTGCCGGTAAACTTTGGTTCCCGCTTTTCTAGGATACTTTTTATCGTCTCTTTAAAGTCGTCCGAAATAAAGTTGCGGGCTTGCGATTCTGCTTCTTTTTTTAGCGCGGAATCGAGTTGTTTCCAGGAATATAAATTTTTCTTTAACTCTTGTAAGGCGAGTGGCGCAGCTTTGGATAATGATAAGGCAAGGTCCATTGCACGAGAATACACTTCTGATTTGGGAACACTGTCAAGAGCGAGGCCACAAGTTTTTGCAAACTTACCATCAAACGTTTCTCCCGTGAGTAACAACCTACCTCCTAAACTTTTTCCGAGTAGTTCAGGAGATAAAAAACTAGAACCCATACCTGGATGGATCCCAAGTCGTACAAAATTAAAGGAGTACTTTCCTTCCTCTGCAAAAATTCTCAGATCACAACCAAAGGTTAGGGATAAACCAGCACCAATGGCATGTCCATTGACTGCAGCAATGACAGGAACGGGAAGTTTACGAACAGATAAAAAGAAACCGTAAAACTTTCTCATATCACGTCTGTTTTGCGAAAATGTTTTTTCAGAAAAGGATCGTAATAAATTTAAGTCTCCGCCAGCACAAAATACATCGTTACGGCCAGAGATGATTACAGCTCGAGGTAGGACTTTTTCTTTTTTAATGGAATGGATTAGGTCTGCGAACTCTTCCCCCATTTTCCAAGTCATGGAATTGCGAGAGGTAGGATTGTTTAAGAAGATGGAAACGATTTTTCCATCTTCGGTTTCACGGGATTCAATTTCTAGGAATTCATACTCTTTGGATTCAAATCGCGATTTCATCTATCTGAAAGGATTCGTACCAGGCTTTATCTTGTAAAGATAAAGGTTTATTCCCGATCTCCATATTTTCAAAGTAATTGAGTAGAATTTCTAGGTGTTGGGTTTCCAAATTTTCATTGGGAAGAGCCGCATCGATCCCTTTGCTTACTAAAGCTTCTGCTCTAATTTTGTCTTTGTAATGGTCCGGTTTTCCACTAAAGATCAAATGAGCAGAGATTAGGTCAAATCGGATGGTATCCACAATTCTTTGGAGTGACTCTTCCGATTCTAAAAAATAACGTGAGGCCACTTCGGTTTGAAAATAATCTCCCCAAGTGATGAGGTCAGGAACTGATCCTGTGCGTTCCAAAATTTTCTTTTGGGTTTCCTCATCTGTATATAACGAACCCGCGAATCGTTCTACAATGACAAACAATTCGGTTAGGATAGCTAATTTCTCCGGACTGAGAAGCCCTTGTCGGATCATTGGCATAAGTTCAGGATTGACTTGTTTTGGGAGAGTTAGTTCCATATACTTCCCATTTCGGCGAATTCTGTAGTTTCCTAGCACATTTTCCTCACTTGAAAATCGATTTTAGCCTCAAAGAAATCGATAATTTTAGTATGGCGATCGGCAGAACAGATTCGATGCAGGAACTCATAACGATCTTAGAATCGTTATTTGAAGAAACTATCATTGGGTCAGATGTCAATATTGTAAAACACCTCTTTTACTACCTGAAGGCCGATAACAGAGAATTTGAATTTATCTACGAAGAAGACACTCTTGTCGCTGCTGTGGAAGAAATTGAATCCCATACAGTCACCTTAATGATTCCCGATTTAGTAGAACAAGGATCGAGGCGAGCTAGAGTTCGATTTGAAGTGATGAATATCAACTACCAATTTGAGGTAGTGATTCTTGATATCCAAAAAGAAAAAATCGTAATAAAAACTCCGACTGAGTTACAGTCTTACCAACTCAGGACAAACAAACGGATCCCAGTAGACGATTTGTTTATGAACTTCATTATTTTATTTCGAAGTTTGACAGGTGGATCTCGCGAAGTAGGAAAAAACCTCTATGCGGAAAGCCGGTTTCCTCACCTAATGAAGGAAGTGCGAAAGGATCGCCCCGATAGCAAACTCATTAACGTAATGTTAACGGAAGCTATCGAAAGGATTTCAAAAGACTACGAAATTCATTTTTTCGAACCAGAAGAAAAACTGAATGAATATGAAGACTTTGTAAAAAAAACCATCCTTCGTACTGGTAAATCCATTTATATTCCGGATTGCAATCGTATTACATCTTATATCAATGATCCTGGGGACGATGTCCTCTTTAACTACCTTAACGAACACAAAGAAATGGCAAAAGAATTTGGAGAAGAATTCGCTTTGGAATTTTTTGAATCCATGCGTAAACACGAGTCTCGTGACTTTTATGTTTCTTATGTGATCACCCCAATTCGGTTGTATGAGGATGTTGTTGGGTTTATCAAAGTCTATTCGACTGCGATGGAACGCTTTACCATCTCACAAAACCAAGCCGTTTATATTTTTGAACTAGCAGAAATCATAAGTTATGTATTCACAAAAATTGCCATCCAACATGGAAGTTACGAAACCATGCAATCGACAACAAAAGTCGTGGATATTTCTCTTGATGGACTTTTATTTGAAATCTACGATAAACGCCTGTTTCAGTATTTAAAACGACACAATATCATTAAAATGTTTATTCCATTAAACAAAGAAAGGACAATGATTATCAGAGGAGAAATCATTCGATTTTTAGATAAAGGGGATCATTACCACTTAGGGGTAAACTATTTTAGTTCGGCCCCAGACGATATGTTACATTTAGAATCTTATCTGTTCGAAAAGAGTATGAAAATTCTCTCAGAATGATCCAGATCCAGATTGTTTTTCTGCCAATCGAATCGCATTCAATAGATCTTCTGATAATGTAGTTTCGCCAGTATAGTAAAGGCGTAACAACTTTCCATGTTCAACAAGTTTATCTCTGTATTCTGTTTCTTTAACAGAACCACGAGTTTCTTTCCATTTCAAATGATAGAACTCACATGCAAGCTTATGAAGGTAATAGTCCGATTTTCTTATTGAATAGGCTTTCTTTAAATATTCTTCAGATCGTTCCGCCCACTCATCTCTTTTTTTCCTACCGTCAACACCAGTATCTGCCATATTTGTATGAAGAAGATTTAAAAAAGAAGTTTCAAAACTATACAACCAAACTTCATAATTTTTTGGATAAAGATTACGTGCTTCTTTTGCCACTTGAGGCATAAGATCCAACTGTTTTTTATTTTCTTTACCTTCTACTTTGAAATAGAAAGTCAAAAACCTTAAATAATCCACCAGGAATAACAAGCGTTCTTGCGCATTGGAAAATCGTTCCCTATTTTTCCAAGCCATAGAATATTCAAATGCGGTGGAAACGTAACCTTCTCCATCCTTCCAGTGAGCTTTCCCAAGAGCATAATGAGAATCAGGGGAACCTTGGTCAAGTGACACTGAATGTTTATACATTCGAAGTGCCTCTTCCATTTGGCCTTTGGCAAAATAATGATCCCCTTGTTTTTTAGCCATAAAAGCTTCGTCGTATTTTGTTGTATCAAGTAACCTTGCGGCCGTTACAGGACGATCTTCAATCAATCGAAGGTATCCTTCCCCACGAACCTGCCATCCAAAAAAAGTGGTTTGGTATACGGACTTTACAGTGATCATTCCCACAATGTTTCCATCACGAAATGTTTTGTGGTCTTGGTTTTTTTCTAATAAATATAAAATTTGACCGACACGAATTCCTTTGGGATCGGCTACCTTAATTGTGACCGTATCTGGTCTTGTATCCACTTCTAGTTCTTGGGAGAGAGTATCCACTTCATAATAACTGGCTTTTTCAATTCCTACAACCTCACCTACAACAATCATTCGTAATGGGTCAAGGGAAGCTTGGCTACGAAAGGCAAAGGCCAACCGATCCGAAGAGGACTGGGCAAAGGTTGCCGTTACAAAAAATGCACTGAGTAGAAAGGAACGGAACATCTGGATTAAGGATCGACCAAAATAGATAGTCTCGTAGAAGAAAAAAAGGAAAAACCCCACTAAATGAAGTGGGGTTTTTTATCAATTTACCGTGGCCGAAATTCCAAACGGAACCTACCTTCTCCTACTTGCTCCTTAGAATACAGGATCTTTCGATGAACCCCATTGATATATTCCTCTACCAAGTTTCCATAAAAGGGACTAGCAAGGTTTCCACTATTTCCAATGGGAAGTTGAGTCACTGACTCCTCGAAACGTCCGTAATCGATGACACGTCTCTTCGAAGGTCCAGCAAAAGCTGTCCAATCTTCTTTCATCAATTTATACTTCAAGTTGTTCACAACTTCGGCCCCACCTGCCGATGGTAGTGGTCCAATGTCAAAAATCCCACCTATCACAGGCAATACGCCAAGTGGATGTGGATGTTTGATTTTATATAGATTTTTCCAAGTCCAAAGGCTTGGAGAGGCAGATACATGATTTTCCAAATACCTTCCTGTTTCCTCAACTGCTCTTTTCAAAATATCATCTCTAGATTCAGTGATCCCTTCGGTTCTTAGGTCATCCCAAAAAGTTGAATCCGGGTTACGCACAAAATGACGATACGCGTTCCAATATTCGGCTATATCTCCGTATAACTCAAAATTGGCGGTTCCCATTTCATCAATCAACAATTCACGAAGGGTGATATAAAAGAAAACATCGTATACAGCAGCACCTTGCGATTCTGGGAAATGTTCAAAGTTCCAGGTTTTTAAAATCCCCAAAACCTTTTTTCCATTTGGAGTTTTTGCATCTTTAACAGCGGATAAAATTAGATCCAAATACTCGGGGGCAAAGGAAGATACTGTATCGTTCTGAATGGCGGCAAGCTCTTCCAAACTCCACTTTTCTTTTGTTTCCAAAATACCAACTAACCTTTGAAAACGATCTGGTGGTTGCCAGTTTCCTTCAGGTTTTCCAAGCCCCGGGAGAGCTTTATTTGTTACTTGGTTATTGGCCGTCACAATGATTCCATTTTTAGGATTGATGATCTTTGGATTGTTCTTTGCAGGAACATAACCAATCACATCGTTTTCCCCAGTGGAACCTTCTAAAATTTTACGAGAATTGCCGGATTTTAAAATCGGAAATCTTCCTACAGCATAGTAGGCAATGTTTCCATTTTTATCTGCATAACTAAAATTAAGACCAGGTGCCCCAATCATAGAAGATGCGGAATCTAGCTCTGTAAAAGATTTTGACTTCCCCATTTGAAATAAAACATCAAGGAGTGGATTTTGTAAATGGTGGTGGGCCCAATACAAACTAACGGGACGACCTTTAAATCCTGTGATATGTTCTGTGATGAGAGGACCATGATTTGTGATTCCGACTTCAAAAGGAATTTCTGTTCCATCTTTCCTGCGAATAGGATCACGATAATATGTTAGGTCCTTCCAACCAGTACCTGATTTGAACTTACTCCCATCAATGGTTTCCAAATACAAATTCACATCGTCTTGTTCTAACATGGTAAGCCCCCATGCCTTTTCCCTATTATGTGCAATGAGGGGAAAAGGAATGATGGATAAAAAGTATCCATAGTTTTCATAACCTGGATACTCTATATAGGCTTCATACCATGCACCTGGATTGGATAGAGCGATATGTGGGTCATTAGCAAGAACGGCGCCACCACTTTCCGATCGACTTGGCCCCACAAGCCAGGAATTACTTCCTTCCAATGGTTCAATTGGTAACTGGAGCTGACCCACAAAGGATACAAGTTGTTTTAAGTTAGTTACATCTTGTATTTTGGATCTGTTTGGGGATGAAATTTCTTTTCTTTGTTTTTCTAAGTAAAAATCTTTTGCCTTTGCCAACCTTTGAACACCAGGTTGTGTTTCCAAAATAGTAGCATTTGTTTCAAAGTCATAACGAGGGAAAAGTTCACTTGCAGAACGACCCTTTAACTCTGATTCCATAATTGTGTACAAACTGTCCGATTTGATTCCTTCTGCGAAAGAAAATCCCATATAAAACAAGAAGGAAATGGCATCCACTCGATCAAATGGCTTTGGTTTGATCCCAAGAATTGTGTATTCGATTGGTAAATTGTCTTCGGAGAGAAAATGGTTCACACCCTCCAAAAACCAATCCAGTTGGTTCCATGCTTCGGGATAAATATGTTCCTTTTGGTTTGCATATTCTTCTGCTGTTTTTTTCAAAAGAAGGGACTTTAAAAACTGATCTGTGGGAATTAGTTTTTCGCCAAAAATTTCAGTGAGTTCCCCTTTCCCAATCCGCCTTTGAAGTTCCATTTGGAAAATTCGATCTTGGGCCATCGTATAACCTAATGCAAAATAGGCAGACTTGGCATCTCCGGCGACAATATGGGGAATCCCAGCTTCGTCTCGGATCACAGTTACCTTGGAGGTAAGTTTATCAGAAACAATTTCCCCCTGGTAGTTTGGAGCTTTTAAGGCTACGAGTCCCCAAAACAAAAAATGTAATGTGACAGGAAGGGTAAGGATAAAAATTAGAAAGAGACTTAAAAAAGGTCTCTTTCGTGTAAACTTTTTTACTTTATCTAACATAAGTTACTGCAATGTTTTAATTTGACGAATGCGATTTTGTTTATCTGCCGAATCCCAAGCTGCATTCGAGAAGGATTCCACTTTATAATACTTCGTTTTGTATTCATCCTTATAAGGAATGACAAGCTCACGGTCTGGTTCTGTAGTTTTAGCTGCTTGGATTTTACGAAGACCTTCAGCACCTTGATTGAACCACTCGGGATCAATTGGCAAATTCACACGGTGGCCACGGAAGGATGTGGCTAAATAAGGTCCGTCCAAATCTTTATCACGCAGGATTTTACCAAAAAAAGTAAATTCTACTTCGTTAGACCCAGAAACCAAATCACCATCATACACAGCATAGGCGACGTATTCACCGTTCTTTTCGTCCTTTAAATTCGCCTCTAAATGGTATTTTCCTTTTTTATAAACATTCACAACTGCCCGCACAATAAGGGAACCATCTTGTAAGGAATCAGAGAACACTCCATTGAATTCTGCAGGAATGGATGGACTGGAAAAAAAACTAGAGGTTAAAGTTGTCTTTAGGTTTTCTGGCCCGTAAGTGATCTCTGCAACAAGAGACATTTGTCCCCAATCGGGTTTTTGCGGTTTCCAAGAAAAAGTAAAAATATTATCTCCTCTTGTTTGATCACCATCGGTTCCATTGTCATTCACTGATGCACTGACAACTCCAAACCTTTGGCCTTCCCATTCTTTAAATACTTGGTGAGAATCAATAGATACCTTAACGCGGTTTCTTGCCTTGTCACGACATTCCAAAGTGACATACATCATATCTTTGTTACCGATGACGGCCCAAGTTTTTGGTTGGAATAAACATACATAACCTGTTGGTTCATTCGTTTTTGGATCGATCGAATAATCAGGAGAGGTTTCGATAATAAAAGGAAATGCTAAGTCATGATTTAAAATAGACATAGGTCTTGAAAATGGAGGGTATTCAGACCATTCTAAATACTTTTCTAAGATATATTCAGGAGTGGCACCATCATCTGGTATCCCACTTGATCCATCAGAACCAGTACCAGAACCATCATCACCTTGCGTTGGATCAGAGCTACTTGCCATCCGTTCTTGTCTGGCTTTCTCTCTAGCATCTTGATCAGAACCCGCATTATCCTTAAATAAAAAGAAGATAAGGCCAATTACAACCAATATAACAACTGCTAGATACACACCGTATCTACGAATTAAATCCATACGCTCCCATCCTTTTGTTTTGTAAAACGGATAAGAGCCTTGTCGGTTTTGGAACTATGTAAAGTAAAATTTAAATCGAAAGAAGGCTCGCAACAGTTTCAGAAATCATACTTTGAGTTGGAACAGGCATGGATTTCCAATCTTCATAGTAACGGTACACTGATCGTGAATACTCTGGAATGCCTCCAAATCGTTTATAACCAGCAAGTCCTGCATTATAAGATAATAATGCTGCTTCCACTGAATCAGTTCTTTCCAAAAGATAATTCAAATACAATACACCAAGATACAAATTGGTTTCTGGATCATATAAATCTTTTTCGGAAGAAAAAGGGATTCCTTCTTTGGCAGCCAACCATTTTGCAGTAGCCGGCATCACTTGCATAAGGCCCAGAGCACCTTTATGGGATTTAGCCCGTTTGTGAAATTGCGATTCTGTATGCACGAGGCCAACCAAAAATCCTAATTTATCAATACGTTCCTTTTTCTTACCGAGAGGCAGTCGTAAGTTCAGAGAAGCTCGTTCCATCGCAGAAACAAGATCCGATCTCTCCTGAGAAGAGAGACTGGGGCGGTATTTGGCAATATAGACTTCCAGTTTTCTTTTGGAAGATTCGTTTCGAAGACTTAGGCCAGCCGAACTAATCTTTCCATAAGATTCCGTTAGAAAAACAAGAACCAGAAAGCTGGTTCCCAGGATTTGGGTAAGTGAGTTTCTTTTTCGCATTGGGTCCTCTTGTAGGAGATTTTCCTTTGTGCATCGCACAATAAGTCCATGATTTCCCCGAGACTCTGGCGGGCAAGTCCTATTTTGTGCATCGCACCAAGAAAACCGTCCCAGAAAAACGAAATGCTTGCCTAAAGTCAAACATCAGGGATATCTGGATTGCTTGGCTCCCTTACTGAATCTATATAGTTTCTTCTATTTTGGGCTCTGTTTGGTGAGTGGGATTGCCTTTGTCTATTTTATGTCTCGTAAGGAGGACTTAACTCCTACCTTTCGTGGCCTCCTCATCCCCCTATTCTGTCTTTTTTTCTGGTCTGTGGCTTGGTCGATTTGTAATTCTTTTGTGGCACCTTGGACTGCCTACGTATTTGTATTTTTAAAAAATCCTGTCATTTTGGTTTTGGGAGTCGCCTCATCCCACCTTGCTTTTGGTTTTCAGGAAAATAGTTTTCCTAGGTGGAAACTGTGGAGCCTTCGCATCCACATCCTTCTTGCAACCCTTGCTACCATTGCCAATGGAATCGGATTCTTTTTTAGAGAGATCCATTTTGATCCAAAAATGGAATTTTACGTTCCGGATCAAAATTCTCCCTCAATGATTGTCCAACTTTCCATTATCTCAATCGCAGGGGTCTTGTGTTTAATTCTAGGGAATACGATTGCAGCACTTACAGCAAAGTTCCTTCGGTTTCAAGGTTCAAAAAGAAGAAATACAGGAGGATTTCTTTTAGCCATTCTAGGGATCCTTTCGATGGCATTTGCTGATATCTTAGTAGACCTAAATTACTTTAGCAAGCCAACCTTCTTATTTTTGTTAACCAACCTAACAATCATTATTATGACAATTCTTGTGTTAGTGTCACTAAACCAAGAGACTATTCCTTCCACTGTTGGATTCAAAATTATGACATTCAACTTAACTGTTTTATATTTAATACTTTCGATCGTAGCAAACTTTCTCTTCAATCGATTTCGAGTAGATTTTCAAAATGAGATGAGTCGCGAAAAACATAGCATAAAAACTCAGTTTGAACTAGGATCTACTTATCCATTTGTATACCTATCCGAACTGGTTATCGATATTCAGGATCAAAATTTTAGGATTAACAAAATTAATTTTAAAAAAGAAAATATAAAACAAATTCAAAATCGGCCTGCAACTTTCGAATCCTTTAAAGTAGAATCGTTTTCCGATGAACCAAACGGAATTTATTGGACATCTGATTTTTATGCAAAAAACCATCATTTCTTCATCGCCATCCCTTATATTGAATACAGAAACATAGTCCACCAAACTGTAGTTTGGCTTATTGTAACATTATTATTTTCCCTATTTACAATCTTTATGTTATATCCGGTATTACATAAAACTAGTATTGTTTACCCATTAACAAGGTTACTTGCAGGAATTCGGAAAATGCATTCCGGTGATTTGTTTGTTACTGTCAAAGTATCAAGCAGAGATGAGATCGGAGAATTATCGAATAGCTTCAATGAAATGATATCAATTGTTCGGGATGCAAGACTGCAATTGGAACAAAAAATTGAAGAACGAACCGAATCATTAAACCAAACCATTTTAGAATTAAGAGAAACTCAAGAACAACTTCTACAAGCGGAAAGAATGTCCACACTTGGGAAAATCGCCGCTAGTGTCGCTCACGAAATCAATAACCCACTAGCAGCCATTAAAGGAAGCATTCAATTTATCAAAGATGGACAATCCAATGTATCCAATCCCGACAAAACAGAAATTTTTTTTATAGCCGAAAAGTTCATCGCAGAATTCAAAAATAAAAAACGTTCCGAAGTGACTTCTCGGTTTAAAAGAAAAAAAGAACTCATTGCCTTCTTCAAATTAAAATCAATTCCTGATCCCATTTCTCTTGCGGATACCTGTTTTGATTTTAACATCGAGACCGTTCCCGAAGAATACCAAACTCTTTTTGATACTGAAGAAGGAAGGACTATTTTCCAATCCCTCCTCAATGACTTTGTCATTGGATTTCATTTGGGAATTATTGAAACGGCAGTGGAACGAGCCTCAAAAATTGTTTTTGCCCTCAAACACCATTCTTACTCCGGTCCGAAAGAATCTCAAAAACTCCTCTCTCTCAAGGAAGGAATCGATTCCGTTCTTTCTATGTATTCTACTAGTTGGAAACTAAACATCGAAATCGAATGGAAGGTAAGCGGGGATCCGGTGATCTTCGGCCATGCAGACGAACTAGTCCAAGTATGGACCAACCTCATTTACAATTCCATCCAAGCCTGTCCCAAAGAGGGAGGGAAAATCCGAATTTATCTGAAAGAAGAAGAAACCGAAGCCCTCATCACCATTGAAGACAACGGGAAAGGGATCCCCGAAGACATTCTTCCCCGCATTTTTGAGCCATTTTTCACTACGAAAGAGTTAGGTATGGGAACCGGTCTTGGCCTTTCCATTGTTCAAAAAATCATTCAGAACCACAACGGAACCATCCAAGTCGAAAGCCAACCAGGGAAAACCCTCTTCTCCATCCACATCCCCCTAGCAAAATCCTAGGACCCAATCCTAAAGATTGTCAGAGAATCCCTGACAATGGCAAAATTATGTTAAAAATTTGTCTAAATTTGGAAAAAAATTTCTTGTCAATCTTTTGCCAAACTTATAAAACAAAGAGAACATACCTTCGGAAACAGGAAAACCAAATGCGAACCATATTAGCCACTATTACAGCCTTTCTCTTAGCGGGATCCCTAAGCGCGCAAACATACACAGTCTTCATTCATGGAAAATCGGACAAAAACCATAACGGCGTAGGCACGACAGACGTAAACAGCTACTGGGGTTCCTCGGTAAACTCAGTGGGTGGAACAAGAATCTTCATTGGTTACGACGGAACTTCTGATCCTAGAAGTTACGGATCGTCTCGAGCTCAAACAAACATTGCGACTGGACTCACTAACTATTGCAAAGGATCAAACTCTTGTAAAATCGTATGTCATTCCGCAGGATGTTATGCTATTGAGTATTGGTTGTCTAACCTCGGTTCTACGGCTTCTGCAAAAGGATTCAATTTAACAAAAGTGACAGCACTTGCGGCTGCTTCTGGTGGATCGGAACTTGCGAACGCACTCAACGGGATCACTTTTGGTTTCGGTGGAAACGCAATGGACAAATCACTCATCGTCACGACAGCACGTGGTGCTTTCAATCATAACAACACGGCAGGAGTTGCAGTAAACCATGTCCCTGGTTACAAAGGAATGTTTGGTGCTTCAGTCATTCTTCCTGGGGAAGATGATTACGCTGTTGCTTACCACTCTTCTTGCGGATACAACCGTGCAGGAGGCCTAAACAAATGCCAATCTTCACTCACTCAGTATGAAGGTCTTTGGCCTTTTGGATCCAACAAAACATACAATCAATACAGTGGTCACTACCGTGCACCATCTGTTTCTTCTACAGGACTTTATCTAGACCACGGTCAAATCAAAACCGAAGGTTGGAGATAGGTTAAACGGAATCATTTAAAGAAAGGAAAAGGAAAAAAGAGATGCGTAGCTCAATCACAACAATACTTGCGATGCTTTTTGCAGGATCGCTCAGTGCCCAAACTTACACTGTGTTCATTCACGGTAAGTCAGACAAAAACCACAACGGTGTGGGAACGACAGATGTAAACGGATACTGGGGATCGTCCACTAGCACCGTTTCTGGATCTAAAATTTTCATCGGTTACGATGGAACTTCTGACCCTAGAACTTACGGATCGGCTCGTGCTCAAACAAACATTGCGACTGGACTCACTAACTATTGCAAAGGAACAAACACTTGCAAAGTGGTTTGTCACTCTGCTGGATGTTATGCGATCGAGTATTGGTTGTCTAACCTTGGTTCGACTGCCTCTGCAAAAGGTTTTAATCTAACAAAAGTGACAGCTCTAGCTGCAGCTTCTGGTGGATCGGAACTTGCTTCTGCTCTGAACGGTGCAACGTTTGGATTTGGTGGAAATGCGATGGACAAATCACTCATCGTATCGACTGCACGCGGAGCATTCAATCACAACAATACGGGCGGAATTCAGATCCACCATGTACCTGGTTATAAAGGTGCATTTGGACCTTCTGCAATTCTACCAGGAGAAGATGACTACGCTGTGGCATACCATTCTTCTTGTGGATACAACCGTTCTGGTGGGCTTGACAAATGCCAATCTTCCATCGTGAGTGGTAGCACTACTTATACACAATACACAGGCCACGTGAGAGCACCTTCTCTTACTGCTACTGGATTGTATAAGAACCATAGTGAAATTAAAAACGAGGGAACTCGTTAATTAAACGTCTGATACAAAAAACCCCCTTGGAAATTCACACCAAAGGGGTTTCGCTTAAAGGCTGAAAGTAATTTCAGCCTTTTTTATTTTAGAATCCAATCCTAGATTTATTTTCTATTAACCATGTTTGATCGCTCCTTGTCTTGATTTTCCGATAAACCAGTAGTATAAAACCGGAACGGCAAAACGACTGAGAACAGTTGCTGCAATTTCACCAAACATCAGTGAGATTGCAAGGCCTTGGAAGATAGGATCGAATAACATCACAAAGGATCCAACCACAACCGCAGAGGCAGTGAGTAACATGGGGCGAAACCGAACCACACCTGCATGAACCACCGCTTCTTTCAGAGGAACTCCTTTTTTGATTTCACCTTCGATAAAATCTACTAGGATGATCGAGTTTCGAACGATGATCCCTGCACCTGCAATAAATCCAATCATGGATGTAGCTGTGAAGTATGCTCCCATCACCCAGTGGCCTGGCAATATTCCAATGAGAGAAATGGGAATTGGTGCCATGATCACAAGTGGAACTGTATAACTTTTAAACCAACCTAAGACCAAAACATAAATGAGAAGGATCACAACAGCAAAGGCACCACCAAGATCGCGAAACACTTCATAGGTGATAAACCATTCCCCGTCCCATTTAATCACCGGTTCTCTTGTATTCCAAGGAACGTCGGCTGTTTGTGTTTGGTATTTGATTTTTGGTGCGAGTTTGAGCATTCCATAAACAGGAGCTTCTTCTGCACCAGAAAGTTCGCTCATCACATAGTTGACTGGCTTTAGATTTTTTCGAAATAACGCCCTATCTTCTTCTTTGTATGGATTTCCTAATACCCGTTCCGAGGAAATAACACCAGATTCCATGGACATGATATTTTGATTTTGGAAAGGATTTTTGGAACCTCGAGCACTTTGAATGATTGATAGATTCACCGATACTTCTTCTGGTTCTTCTGCTGTTGCCAAACTCACGAGAGGGGACTCAGAGAAAAGGATAGAACCTGTTGCAGCCAAAGCAGAAGTTTTGATTCCATAAAGTCCAGATTTTTCAAAATCTATGGGATAAACCATTTTAGGACGACCATTCCGTAACGATGTATCTAAATCCACAACGCTTGGCTCTTCCCGAAATACATTGTAAATTTCTTCGGTTACTTTTTTTCTCACCGCAGCTGTTGGTCCATATACTTCTGCTACCATAGTAGCCATCACCGGAGGGCCTGGAGGAATTTCTAAAACTTTTGTAACCACTCCGAAACGATCACCAAACTTTCGTATGTCGGATCGTAAGGATTCAATGATCTCATGACTAGATTCCTTTCTATCGTTTTTGTTCTTTAAAATGATTTGTAAATCATTCATGGAATCTAAGTTTCTTAGGAAGGAATGTTTTACCATTCCAGAGAAAGAAAAAGGAGCCGCTTCGCCTGCAAAAATCTGAATTTTTTCGACATTGGGATTTTTTAGTAAAATCTTTGTGAGTTCTTCAGAACGAGCCATACTTTGACTCAGAGTTGTTTTCGGTTCGTAATCAAGGAGAACTTGAAACTCTTCTTTGTTGTCAAAAGGTAACATTTTTACTTTTACCCACTTAAAACCAACAAAGGCCATAGAAGCTAACAGTAGTCCGATGGTCACTGCACCAAAAAAGATCGCATTCTTTTTAAAACCAAGTAACCAATTCATAAAGCGAACATAAATTTGGTCTAGTTTGGAGATTTGATTCTCCCCTGAAACATTTTCTTCATGCGGATGGTTCTCTTTCAATAAACGAATGGAAGCCCAGGGAGTGATGACAAAGGCAACAATCAGAGAAAGAATCATTGCAAGACTTGCCCCAACAGGAATCGGTTTCATATAAGGACCCATAAGTCCTCGCACAAATGCCATAGGCAATATGGCAGCAATCACAGTAAAGGTAGCAAGGATGGTGGGATTTCCTACTTCCGATACAGCAACAAGAGTGGCCCGAATGATTCCTAACTTTGGATTTTCTTCCAAATGCCTTTCAATGTTTTCGACAACCACAATCGCATCATCGACTAAGATTCCGATAGAAAAGATCAAAGCAAAAAGTGTGACACGATTCAGTGTATACCCAAGGAAATAGTAGATTGCCAAGGTCAGTGCTAATGTGACTGGGATCGCAATAGCAACAACAAGTGCGGAACGCCAACCCATCCATAATGCGATCAAAACTGTGACAGAGATCGTTGCAATGAGGAGATGTTCTATCAATTCATGAGATTTGTCTTCGGCTGTACTTCCGTAATCACGGATCACACTCAACCGAATTTCTTTTGGTAAATCTTTTTGAAATAGGTTCGCTCTTTCTAATAAATCCTTGGATAAATTGACAACGTTAGTTCCTTTACGTTTGGCAAATACAATGGTAACCGCATTTCGTTTTCCTTCTCCTAGAGATTTGTCATAAAGTGCTGAGGACCTGGTTCTTTCTTCTGGTCCCTCTTCAACAATCGCAAGGTCTTGGATACGAACCACTCGTCCTCCCCTTTGTGCTACAGGAAGGCGTTTGACATCGGCTATTTTTTTAAGGACTCCGCCTACTTCAATGTCCATCACAGAATCAGATGACCAATTTTTTCCAGCAGGGATGAGAGCATCGTTTTGTTTTAAACTCATCGCAACTTCCAGTGCTGTGACCCCAAAGCGGTTCAGTAGGTTTGGATCTACTTTGACTCGAACCACTTTTTTTAATCCACCCAACATTTGTACGCTGGCCAAATCGGGAGTTGAGGATAGTTCACGAGCTAGGGGTGCTACCGTTTGCCTTAATTCATAATCATTCATTGATTCCGCACTAAAACTCAATGCAAGAAACGGAACATCATCTATCGAATAAGATTTAACGATGGGATTTAATGTATTATTGGGAAGGGAATTCTTTAACTCCATCAGCTTATGGTGAATTTTTACAAGCGAAGGTTCGATCGGTTCTCCCACTTTAAAGCGAACGGTAATATAACTTCCATGCCACTTACTTGTGGAATAAACGTATTCCACACCTTCCAATCCCCAAACAGCCCGTTCCACAAATTCAGTGACTTTACGTTCCGTTTCTTCTGGAGAAAATCCAGGAGCCGGAATTTGAATATCAATCATTGGAACAGAGATTTGTGGTTCTTCTTCTTTGGGTGTTAAGTATACGGCAAATAGTCCGAGCACCAAACTCGCAACTGCGATCACCGGAGTGAGACGAGAATGTAGGAAGGTTTCTGCAAGCCTTCCTGCAAATCCTTTTCTAATTTCTTCCAATGGATTCATTTGATTCTTCCTTATTTGAAAATAATGATGTTTCTGTTCTGACTTGTAAAACGGCGATTTCCGTTTCCATCAAAACTCGAGAGAGTTCTAATGATTTATTTAATGTTTCTGCAAATTGGAGAGCATTGATGGCTCCACTTTGAAACAATCTTTGCATATTCACAATTTGTTCGTCTTGGTATTTTACAGTTTCCCTTACTAACTCAAGGCTCTCTTTTAGTGAAATTTCCTTTTGAAATAGAGATTTTACATGAGCTTCTTCTTCTTTCGTTTTTTCTTCTATTTTCTTTAAAGCTGCTTCTGCATTGAGTTTTGATTCTTCGACAACTCCCATATCTTTTGGGTTATAAAGATTCATTTGCAGATATACTCCCGCCTGGTAAGCGTTAGCCGTATTTCTACTTCCTTGGTACCCATAAGCTTCTGAATAAGCACCGATTTTTGGCAAAAACTTTGCCATTTCCATTTCACTTTTGAGTTTTTCCCCTTCCGCATATTTGATTTGTGCATTCATTTGGTTGGATCTTTCGTAACCAATCGGGCGTTTGAAATGAGTGTCTAAAAAAACATTCAAATCTGATTCGATAATTTCTAACTCTGATGGAGGAAGATCAGATAGAACATATAAGGTTTCTTTGTAATCGTTGATTTGTAGATCTGATTGTTTTTCAAGAACTGAAATTTGATTTTTTATGGATTTTAATGCTAGGTAACCTGCATATCCAACTGGGTTTCCTTTATTCCCCAGAGAGTAATTCGACTGGAATCTAGATTCAATTTTTCTAATTTGTTCCAATCTACGTTTGTATTCATTTAAAGTTTGGATGGCCCTGTAATAATAACCTGTTTGTGCATATTCTCTGTCACGAACAGCAAGCCATTCAAACTTAAGACCCACAGATCTTTTTTCATTCATCGCAGCGAGTGTCTTTCCGGACCCACCTTCATAAAGTGGTAAATCCATACCGAGTGTTCCACGCGAATAAGTATGACTTCCAGGATTATTAAGAGTATCTTTTGCAAATAGATTCATAGTATCCGAGTTTAGTGTGGAATAAGGTTGGTTATTCGAATCTAAAAAGTTTCCTGGTCTGTATCTTGTAGACGCGGTAGAAAAATCAGAGTCAGTAGCACTCCTTTGGCTTAGTTTTCCCATAAAGTTGAGAGTTGGGTCATTGGTTTGGAATGTACGTAAGTCTGTATAGACTCTAGGTAACCAGTGTTTATCGGACCGGTCTCTTGCAATTTCTCCGGCTTTCCATTCCAAATACTTCGATTTTCTTGCAGAGGAATTCTCTTCGATTCGTTTCCATAGATTTTCAAATCCAACGCTCTCTGCAAAGAGAGCCATCGGACCAACCAAAAGCAAAATGCTTATGATAAATTTCATGTTCTTAATCCCTCACTTTGGGTTCAAAACCAAGTTTGTTCAAAAGAATTGCCATCGGACAAAAACCAATGGTGGAAAAAACTACCAAGTTCACACCCACAAGTAGGTTCAAAAGATACCACCAAGGTGAAACAAAGGTTCCGATTGCGACACCGACTAAACTAAACAGTCCAGCGATGAAATAAACCACTCGTTCCAAATACCAAGTTTTTGTTGAAGCTAGAAACATTACCATACCCCCTATAGTATATAGAATCTAAATCCACATATACCCTGTGGGGTATATGTGGCAAGCGATATATGGATTTTTTTTAAAAGGTAAGGGTGATTAGAGAGAGAAAGCGGCGGTAATGGCCTTTTTAACGTCTGTTTCGATACTTTGGCTGGATTTCTTTTCTTTAAAACATGTGTCCATATACTCGTGGATGTATGCTTCCCCAAACTTTTTCATCGCTTGGTGGGCCGCTTTTAAAAGTAAGATAGCTTTTTCGCAGTCTTTTTCTTCCGTTGTGATCGTATTCTTGATTGCTTCCAGCTGTCCCTGGATTCGATTGATACGGTGGATCAGTTTAGTTTGGTTTTCCGAAAGGCTCATACTACATACCCGGCAGGGTATAATAATCCATCAAGTAAAAAATGACACCCTTCCCCTTTTCTAAATCTCCCGCTTCCGTCCTTCCTCAATCACCACCCTACTATATTTCCAATTTCGGATATTGGGATGGTGAATCCTCATACCAAACGGCAGGACTTAGATTTGTTATCGAATTTGCAAAGGGTTGCCAACTGAACTCTCAAGCAAAAATATTAGAGGTAGGTTCTGGACTCGGGGGTAGTTTGGTGTATTGGAAAGAGAAGTTTCAACCAAAACTTCTTTCTGCGATTAATTTAGCCGGAGAACAATCTGAATTCGCAGAACAACTGTTTGCCTCTACAAAGACAGAGGTAAAACCTTTTCTGAAAGGCAGTTGGGAAGTAATGGATCAGTTTCCAAGTAACACTTATGATTATGTTTTTTCTTTAGATGCCTCTTATCACTTTATAAACCTTTCCACATTTTATCGAGAATGTTTTCGAGTTTTAAAGCCAGGTGGGAGTTTTGCGTTTACTCATTTTCAAATATCCGATAAAAAATTTAAAAACTATTGGTGGCTCTATTTGCCTTTTCTGATCCCCAAAGGAAATTTAAAACTATCCTCAGAGACTATTTCGGATTTAGAATCCATTGGATTCAAACAAGTCCAAAACCTAGATTGGACAAAACCAGTCATTTTAGGTTTTACTAACGACTTTAAAAACTTACCGAGTTCATTAAAGGCATTCGCAAAGTTACTTCATTGGTTTGTGAATCATTTGGGACTTACCTACCACTACTATGTTTTTGAAAAATAAAATCGAATTCGAATTACCTTTGGATTAAGTCATCAAGCTTTTGATTAGCAATCTTTGAGGCAACAAGAAGGCCTGACTTTGCTCCTGCCTCTAAAAGAGGAATTCCATAAAGAGAATATGAACCACATAACCAAAGATTACATTTTGGATCCGCATGTAAGTTTGCGATTCTACCAATGGCTTTTGCAGTTCTTTCATCCATCACAGGCCTTTCAAACTTCGCCAATTTTAAAGTATCAGTTTCTTTAGGTAGTTTGTGCGGATTCCATGTTTGAAAAATTTTTTTTCCTTTGAGTTCAGGAATGATCCTACCTAAGTCCAAAGTCACTTCTGGTTTGTCGAATGTATTTCTGATTTTAAATACTAAAGAAACAGATGGGTTTGCAAAATAAGATTCATCCGTATGTAGAACAACATCGCTCGATTCATAACGAAATTCATTTAGGATTTCTTTTTCTAATTCATAACCCTCCCCTAGCAGATCTTTTGCTTGGTTTGCCTGTGTAGAAAGGATAACATGTTCAAACTCTTTTTCTTCGTTTGCAAATTGAATGAGGATTTTACTTCCTCTTTTATAAATCTTCTGGATTCCAGCATTTAACTGTAGGTTCTTTAATCCGGCAGTGAGGCGATTGACAATATCTCTTGTTCCAAAACTTGCCGTTTCTTGCGGGGTATAAGAATAACCACGGGAATGGTATCCAATGATAGTTTCAGCAGGATAGGCGCCCACAGTCTCCGTCTTACAAGTGTTCACTAAGGCAAAGGTAGGGAGTAAAAATTCATAAATAAATTCTTGGGAATACCCATATTTTAACAAAAAATCCAAAATGGAAATGGATGGGTTTTCCTTTTTCCAATCGTCTTTTGCGTTGGCATAAAACTTTAATAAATCGGAAAAAATCCTTCGCCCTTTCCCCGTTACAAAAGAATCCATTGTAGGCACACCAAAAGAAATTCCTAATATTTGGTGAGAACGAAATCCAAAAATTGTTTCTTCATTTGACTCTACTCTAAATGAATAATCCACTGCCCTTGTTTGTATGCCTGCTTTATCATAGACCTGAAAAAGAGTGGGATAGTAGTCACGTTTAATGGTTCTAAGCGGAATATCAAATTCCACTTCTTTTCCATCTACCATTTGTTTGGCGCCAAAGGCTGCCATCCCAATTTCTGGATGTTTCTCAAATAAAGTTACATCTTTATATTTTTTTAATGCCCAAGCTGCCGTAAGTCCCGTGATTCCCGAGCCAACAATACCTATCACTTCATACTTCCGGTTTTTAAGAACTGGACATGCCAAGAAAGTGCTTTTTCCAAGTCATGAGGAGTATGTTTTCCTTTGGAAACGCGAAGAGCATTTTCATAATATTCACGGAGTTTGTCTCGATAAATTGGGTGAGCACAATTGTTTATGATAAGTTCCGCGCGTTTTTTGGGAGGGCATCCCCTAAGATCAGCTAATCCTTGTTCCGTAACAAAAATCATTGTTGAATGTTCGTTATGATCCGTATGAGAAACCATGGGAACTACTGCAGATATATTTCCTTCTTTTGCGAGAGAAGGAGTCATAAAAATACACAAATGAGAGTTCCTAGTAAAATCACCAGAACCACCGATCCCATTCATCATCGAAGTTCCCATCACATGAGTAGAGTTTACGTTTCCATAAATATCCACTTCGATTGCAGTGTTCATTGCAATGAGGCCCATACGTCTAATGACTTCTGGATGGTTTGATATTTCTTGCGGTCGAATGACAAACTTAGATTTCCATTCGGATATGTTTTCATGAAATCTTTTAAGTCCCTTTTCTGAAAATGTCAAAGCTGAAGTTGAAGCAATTTCAAGTTTCCCTGCATCAATCAAATCAAATACAGAATCTTGAACCACTTCTGTATACATTTGAATGGAATGGAAGTTAGGATCTTTTGCCATACTGGCAAGAACGGCATTGGCAATATTTCCAACCCCATTTTGGTACGGAAGATATTCTTTAGGAATTCTTCCCTTTTTTATTTCATGTTGGATGAATGATAAAACATGGGCTGCTATATTTTGACAATCTTCATCAGGTGTTTTGAAAACTGTCGCCGCATCCGGTTTGTTTGAACGCACTATCCCTTTGATTTTATCTGGAGAAACTTGTATATACGGTAAACCTATTCTGTCTCCTGGGTTAAGGATATTGATGGGGAGTCCCTTTTCGTGATGATTGGGAAGATAAATATCGTGATAACCTTTTAACTCTAAAGGATGAGTATCAGTTAACTCAATGTAGACGGACTCTGCGTTTTGAATGTAAGTAGCACTCATTCCAGAAGATGTGGAGAGATAAATTTTACCATCGACAGTCACCTCAATGGCTTCTACTATGGCTGCATCAATTTTTGGCAAAATTCCATGTTCGATGTATTTTACAACATGGGATAAATGCATATCAATGAAATCCGTTTCCCCTTGGTTGATAAGATTCCGAAGATGGGAGTTGGATTGGTATGGGATTCTTAATTTGAGAGCACCCGTTTTTGCCAAAGCACCATCTAATTCTTCACCTGTGGAGGCACCTGCATACAAATTGATAGAGAATTCATTTCCTAATTTTTTTTCATCTTCGATTCGTTTGGCAAAGGCAACAGGAATGAGTTTTGGATATCCAGCGGGTGTAAATCCGGAACAACCTAGAGTTACATTCCTAGGCAATAAAGCTGCCACTTCTTCTGCTGATTTAATTTTTTGTTCAATGAGTGCGTTGGTAACGGCCATAAGTGTAAATTCTCTTCTTTGACCAAAGATAAAGAGATTGCCTAAAAATAAAAAGTCCAAATTCTGAACGTATGGATTTTCTATTATATCTGTATTGTCTGCTCTTTGGAATCATTCTGATCGCACCTTTTTTATTGTTTTATTACCGATTCCGTGTTGATGAATCACCATTTGGAAAGGAAGAGGGAGCCTATCTCAGGCCCATAAATGAAAAGAAAAGTAACCTCCTCGATTCACTGAGAGATATCAGATCTGATTTTGATTCAGGAAAATTAACAGAAGAAGAATTCCAAACTCAATCCCTTCCTTATATTGAAGCATTAGATTCTTTGGAAGTGGAATTAAAAGAGATAAAGGCAAATGTGGCAATCCTTCCTACTCCAAAAATTATTGAAAATTGGACCTGCGCCAACTGTGGTTCGTTTGTTGCAGTTCCTAATGCAAAGTTTTGTCCCAATTGTGGAACTGGTCGCCTAGCATAAACGATTCTGTTTGATTAAGTAGAACTAGAAAATTGCATATCATACAAACGTTTGTATTTAGAATTTTGGTTTTTTAGTAGATCCGTATGGCTACCGCTCTCTACAATTTCTCCATTCTCTAAATAATAAATTGTATCAGCAATTTTAACTGTAGATAAACGGTGAGCAATAATGATTACAGTTTTATTTTCATACAACCGAACAAACGCTTGTTGGATCAGCCTTTCTGACTCTGTATCCAAAGCAGATGTGGCTTCATCTAAAATCAATACTTCTGGATTTGCTAACAAGGTTCGAGCAATGGAGATTCTTTGCCTTTGCCCTCCAGACAACATCACACCACGTTCGCCAACGATGGTATCATAACCTTCCTCGAAAGCTTCGATAAACTCAGAAGCAAATGCATCCTCGGCAGCACGTCGAATTTCTTCTTCAGATGCGTCTGGCCTTCCGAAGGCAATGTTCTCGCGAACAGAACCATTGAACAAAAAGATATTTTGAGAAACAACTCCGATCCTTTTTCGTAAGTTGTCTAAACTCAAATCCTTCGCATTCACATCATCCCAAAAAATTCCGCCATCAGTTGGGTCAATTAGTCGTGGCAAAAGATCAACTAACGTAGATTTACCGGCACCTGAAGATCCTACGATAGCTATGGTTCCGCCGCGTGGTAAAGTAAGATTAATATTTTTTAGAGCATATATATCTGTATTAGGATAAACGTAAGATACATTTTTGTATTCAATACCTTTTGACAATTGGCCGAGTGGACTTGGGACTTTTGGTTCCTTCACATCCACATCTCTTCCTAAAATTTCGAATACACGATCACTAGCAATTACAGAGGCTTGGATTAAATTCACCAAAATACTCATCTGTTTTAATGGACGCATAAGAAAAATCAATGTAAGAAAAAAAGCTATGAACATCCCTTTAGAAAAACTTGCATCTTCTAACAAATAAGCACCAATCCCTAAAAATACCATAGTCACCACAGAGCCAGATAACTCAGTTAATGCGGGTCCAATTTGGTGATAAAAATGTGTTTTGAATGTTTTGTCCGATAAGTTTTGGTTTACTTTAAAAAAACGATTTGCTTCTTTATCTTCCATCGAAAATGCTCGAATGACCCGGATTCCAGAAATCACTTCTTGCAGGTCTCCATTCAATTCAGACAATTGTTCTTGTTGGTTTTTGGTAGTTCGCCGAATGCGATCGGCAAATGTGCTCACGGGCCCTACAATTAAAGGTATGACAATAAATAATAAAAAGAATAATTTCCAACTTAACACAAGTAAGATGATTAAGTGAGTCACAATATAGAAAAAATCATTAATGGCATCTTTTAGGTCGTTTGAAACCACTTTCCCAACAATATCGACATCATTGATCACCCGACTCATGAGAACCCCTGTTTTCTCACGATAAAATTCGTTCAGTGGTAATACTTGGAGTTTTTTATAGAGTGCTTGCCTAAGGTCACTGACGGCAAGAAGGCCTGCAGAATTGACAAAGTAGACCGTACCTGCCAGGCAAATGAGTTTTAAAAAGTAAATCGGAAGGATGATGAGGCAAAACAAATATACTAAGTCGTCTGGTTTTTTATCTGCAAGTTCTTCATTTGTATTTTGTTTGAGATGGGCAAATTGCCATTCCCAATATGTGAGTCCTTGGAGGTGGTCAGGTTTTTTGTGTTCTGACAGTAATGCCTGGTCTTTTTTTGTAAGCGCAATTTGGAACTTGTAATTTTCACCAGTCCCCAAAGAATCAAAGATAGGGATGAGAGACGTGAGGGAGGCTCCATTGAATATGGAAACAAATATAGACAAGAAAACACCGAGGCTCAGTCTGTATTTGTATTTTGTTAAGTATGGCCAGAGTTTTCGGTAAATCTTCACGTATGAGAACCTTATCCCTTGTTTTCTTTCTCTTGTCCCTCACTTTTTGCCGGAAGGAAACTCCCCATTTTGACTTAAAAATAGCCCTTCCCTCGGACCCTGCCCATTTAGATCCCCTGTTCCTTACCGATTTGTCAGGCCAGAAATTGGCAAAATTTCTTCACCAAGGCCTCTTTGTCCAAGATGCAAAAGGGATCCACTCTCCTTGGATTCTCTCTTACAAAAAACTTCCAGGTCCAAAAAAAGAACTCTGGCAAATCCATCTGAATGCAAACGCCCCTTCTGCTAAAGATATAGAATACAGTTTATCTCGTTTAGTTTTTGAATCTTATCCAAGAAAGGGAGACTACCATTTTTTACTGGGTGTAAGCTCTAGGTCAGAAACAGAATTAGAGTTAGAATTCAAACCAGGTACATTAGAATCAGAATGGAAAGAGAAACTCAGTTTGCCTTTTGCTTCCATCCTAGGAAAAGAAGAATGGAAACAGGACCACTTAAAGTCCTTTGGAAAATACACACTCCTCACATGGAAAAAAAATGAATACTTAGACTTGGAATTTCAAGGAGAAGTAAACTCGAACTTTCCTAAAAAAATTCGGTTTCTTATTTTACCACAATCATCTACTTCTTTATTTTTGTATCGAAAACAACAGTTAGATGCATTTAAACTTACAGATTTCCTTCTTTCTCTACCTGAAGCCAATTCAGAATTTACACTCACAAAAAAAGGAAGATCAGTTCAATACGTGGCGATCAATCAAAACAATCCATGTTTTGATAAACACTTTCGCAGAGCACTCAACCTATCTGTCCCGAGAGCATTGATCATTCAAAAACTATTAGAAAATCATGCAGACCTTACCTACGGCCCCATTCCATTACAATATATGGAAAAAATTGCAAAGGGAAAATCGTGGAAAGAACCAGTGTATCACAAACAACAAGCGTTAGATGAATTGAAACAGTCTACTTGTTATCCCAAAATCAAATCAACAAGTTTGGAATTTCGAATGCGAGGTGATGATGAGAACCAGGCCAAAGGCCGCGCCATCAAACAAGCATTAGAGGATATTGGACTCAAGATTAAACTGAGGCCAATGGAAAAAGCACCATTGTATAAAGAAAATGGAGAAGGAAAAGGAGATCTTACCTTACTCACCTGGTATTCTGATTTTGATTCTGTTTGGAATTTTTTAGATCCACTCTTTCATCCAGAGAAGGTAGGTAACGGAGGGAATCGGTCTTTTTATAGAAACCCTGAGGTGGGTAAAATCTTAAACCAACCCTTCAAAAACAATTTGGATGCTTTACAAGTGATCGAAAGAATCAATGAAGATAAACCCTGGATTTTTCTTTGGTCCATCCAGGAGAACTATTTAGTCTCTAAGGATTTTCTTCGTTATAACGCGCTCGTCGATTTTCTATAAGGGGAGGTTCCAATTCCACAGAGTCTACAGCGGTTGGTTGGATACGGCTACCTTGTGCATCATAAGTTGAAATTTCAGAATCATCGATGAGTTCCGGTTTAGGAATGGTATTTTGGATGGGAGGTTCTTGTTTCAAAAAACCGGCACGTTTCGGTGGTAAATCACCAATATAATAATACTGAGCATAAAGTGGCACCTTACAAATGTAATCTGGAGTCGATTCCAAAATAGTTCCATCATCAGCACATACATCCACCTTAACAAAATCTCCCACAAAATTAGATATCAATTGATTCCCCATACCCAATTTTGATTTTACATTCTGAGTGTACCTGTACCAAATCCCGCCAGATACTCCAGATCCCGAACCAGGGAAAGGGGCTCCTTCGTCATGACCAACCCAAACCACTGTTACATTCCTTGGAGTGAGTCCGGCAAACCATACATCCCGAACACCCTTAAGACCTTTCCACCTTGAAGATTTGAGTTTAGGAGATTGAACAGTTCCTGTTTTTCCGGCATACAAAAATGATTCCCCCTCCTTCTTCTTTAAAGTCATAGTACCTTCTTCGGTAAGAACAGACTGTAGGGTATTGATAGCCATAGCACAAGCCACTGGATCCAATATTTGTTCGGCGGCTTCATTGGCAACAGTGCTATAAAATTCATTTCCGTCTAAATCAGTGATTTTGATAATTTTTCTTGGTGTCACTCGCCTTCCCCCATTCATAAGGGTTGCATAAATGACAGAAAGTTCCATGGGACTTAGTTCGCCTGAGCCAAGTGCTAAAGATAAATTTCTTTGGAACCGGATCTCTGCCTCTTCTTCCGGTATTGAAAGGATAGCACTTAGTTTTTGTATAAAATAAGAAATGCCAATCTCATGTAGTAACTTTACTGAGACAGTATTTACTGACTGAGCAAGAGCTTGCCGAACTGTGATATCACCCTTATATCCCTTATACCAGTTTTTGGGTGAATAACCAGAGATATCTAATTTTTCGTCTTTGATTTTGGATGATGGATTTACGATTCGTTTTTCAAAAGCAAGCGCATAGACAAGAGCTTTGATTGTGGATCCCGGTTGGCGCCTGGCATCTTCGGCTCGATTAAAACGAAATACATTGGATATTTTATATCCGCCCACCATGGCTTCAATATCCCCTGTTTCAGGATCCAAAGAAATCATAGAACCGCTGAGTTGAGGTAATATGGCACGAGTGACTTCGGCTAAATCCGCCTTACCTTTGTTTTGGTATTCGGTTTCTTGTTTCGTTAAATCGGCTCTGACTGAATCGACTCCTACACGTAACGCCTCTTCTGCGAGTCTTTGTTTTTCTAAATCTAAAGTAGTGTAAACAAGTAATCCACGTTCTTCTAAATCTTCATTGGAAAATCGTTCTAAAATAAATCTGCGAATTTCCGAATTAAAATCAGGAGCCAAATTGACTCGGAAATCTTTATCCGCCCCATATTTTCCAATTTCGCTAGAATATTTCGGATTTCCTTCTTCGTCTTTGGATTCTTTAATTTTGTATATGGTTCGGAACTTTTTTAAATTTAGTTCAATGGAATCAGAAAATTTATGAGGAATTTCTTTCTGTGAAGGATGCAGTTCTGGATTTCTGGCCATGTCATATAACACGCGTTTTTGTCTAGATAGTGCGATTCCTAAATTACGAACCGGGTTGTAAACACTGGGTGCTGGAATGATTCCGACAAGAAGAGCTGCTTCTTCTGGACTTAGCTCTGAAGCAGGTTTACGAAAATAATACCTAGCAGCCTCTTCTACTCCAGTGTTGCCTTCACCCAAAAAAATTTGATTTAAATACATAGCCAAAATTTCTTCTTTTGAGTATTGGCTTTCTATATAAAAAGTACAATAGAGTTCTGTTAGTTTATTGAATAGATTACGTTTTCCTAAATTTAACGTAAGTTTGGCTAACTGTTGAGAGATAGTAGAGCCACCTTGTGACAATCGAAATTGAATTAAATTAGTCACTACCGCTCGACCAATGGCTGTGTAATTCAATCCTGAATGGGCAAAGAATTCTCTATCTTCAGACGAAAGTACTGCCCAAACGATGACATTGTGTTTGGCTAAATTGTCAGTACGAATGGGCCTAAAGTTTCTGCGATAGAACTCACCCATTACCTTTCCACTGCGGTCTAAAATTTTTACTGACTTTGGCTGGAAACTATCATAAAAATTGGATACTTCCGACCGGTATTTTTCAAGTGATTTGTGTACACGAGCTTCTTCACCAGACCAAACTACATAGGCTCCACCCAAAAAGAAAAATGATAAAAAGATCCCGAAAATCACTCCCAAAGTGAAAAACTGAACTCGACGAATCCAAAAAAAACGGAAAAGATCTGTTAGGTGGCCGTACAACACTTCCAGGATGAGGAAAAAGGAATTGGTCTGTTGGTTCATTTTTTCTTACCTTTAGATTTCGGAAAAACGAGTTTTTCCACTTCTTCAAAACGAGTGACTGGATAAAAAGTAACACCACGTTTTACATAGTCTGGAATTTCTTGGAATGCCTTTTCATTGTCTTTAGGGAAAATGATTTTTTTCACTCCGACTCGTTTTGCGGCCACAATTTTTTCTCTAAGTCCGCCAATCGCAAGTACTTCTCCAGTTAACGTAAGTTCACCGGTCATACCAAATCCTGGAGCAATCACTTTGTTTGTTACAAGTGATAAAATCGCAGTAGCCATTGTAATTCCTGCACTTGGGCCATCTTTCGGAGTGGCACCATCAGGAACATGTAAGTGAATGGCTTTTTTTTCAAATAAAACATCATTGTTGATATAGTTTTTCACAAAAGAAAGAGCAATGTTTGCTGACTCTTCCATCATCTTTCCCATTTGTCCCGTAAGGGTGAGTCCACCTTTGCCTGGAATGAGAACAGCTTCGATAAGAAGTGTAGATCCTCCCGCATTGGTCCATGCAAGACCAAGTGCTGTACCGGCAACTTTGGGAATTGTCATTCGATCATCAACAAATGGAGGAGGTCCTAAGTATTCAACCAAATCCTTTTCTCTGATTTCTTTGGAATACTTGTCCTTTAACACTTGTTTTAAGGCAATTTTACGAACTAATTTATCGAATGTTTTTTCTAATCCACGTAAACCAGATTCTCTTGAATACGAATTGATTAGTATTGAGACCGTTTCTTTTTTCATCGAAAAGGAATCCGGATTTAAACCATTTTTTTCAAAAATCTTTTTCCAAAGATACTTTTGAAAGATCTGCACTTTTTCTTCTGTGATGTATCCTGAAAGTTGGATTACTTCCATACGATCGAGTAAAACGCGAGGGATTGGCTCAAAAGTGTTCGCTGTTGCGATAAACAAAACATCAGACAAATCAAAAGGTAAATCTAAATAGTGGTCCCTGAAATTTGAATTTTGTTCTGGATCTAAAACTTCAAGGAGTGCAGCTTGCGGATCACCTTGGTATCCTTGCGACATTTTATCAATTTCATCTAATAAAATCACAGTATCTCGTTCTTTTGTGATCTTTAAGGCACTGATTAGTTTTCCAGGCATGGCACCGATATAAGTTCGTCTATGGCCTTTGATTTCTGCTTCATCTCTCACTCCGCCGACAGAAAAACGATAGAACTTTCTGCCTAATGCTTCTGCTACAGATTTTGCAATAGAAGTTTTACCAACACCTGGTGGGCCCACCAAACAAAGGATAGATCCTTTACTTTTTGGATTCAATTTATGAACAGCCAAAAATTCTAAAATTCTTTCCTTCACATCTTCTAGTTTGTGATGATCCCGATTGAGTATTTTTTTGGCGTGTAGAAGGTTGACATCTTTTTCCTTTGGTTTTTCCCAAGGCAAAGCATCGACTAAATCTAAATAGTTTCGAATGACATTGTAATCACTAGAAATTGGATCTGAGTTTTTAAATTTATCAATTTCTCTTTCTACTTCGGCAATAATTTCATCACTTACAGGAACCGCTTTTAATCGTTCCAAGAGCTTTTCGTATTTAAGTTCCGTTTTATCTTCGCCAACACCTAACTCTTGCTGAATGGCCTTTAATTGTTCCCTGAGGAAAAATTGGCGTTGTTGGTTATCAATTTTATCGTTGATTTGTTCTTGGATCTTTTTCTGAAGAACCACCAACTCAATTTCTTTTTTAAGAAACAACAATACCTTTTCTAAACGATCATTGATTTGTATAGCTTCTATAACAGATTGGTATTCTTCTTTTTCTAAGTTCAGAATGGAACAAACAAAATCAGCCATTTTAGCTGGTTCGTTTACATTCATCATCGTTAGTTTCATGTCTTCTGTAAACAAAGGATTGTTTTGTGCAAGTTCCTTTGTTAAAATAAGCAAGGTTCTCATTAAAGCCTTGATATTATTTTTACTTGTACCGAGTTCTTCTTCTGGGTATTTTACATTGGCAACAAGAACTGGCTCTTTTGTATGAATGGAATTGATTTTGAATCTTTGGATGGTGTTTACTAAAATATTCATTCCACCATCAGGCAGATTGATTTTTTTCAAAATTCGAGCAACCACACCAATCTGAAAAATATTGTCTTCCGATGGAAGTTCGGACTCATCTTCTTTTAAAAGAATCAGTCCTAAAAACCCCGCCCCTTTTGAAGACTCTTCAATGGATTGGATGAACCGACCCGGAGGTACAATTAAGGGAGTGATGATTCCTGGGAATACAGGCCGTACCTTAATCGGGAGAAGGAAAATTTGTTTCGGGAGAGAATCTTCCAATCTCGCCAATTTTGTTGGGTTTTCCCAAAATTCATTTGTTTCCAATCCGTATCCTACCTTATGATTCTATTTTATCTGGGCCGAGTGCTAACATTTTATCACGAAACATGGCAGCTTTTTCAAAATCCAAGTCGGATGCGAAACGCAACATTTCTCGTTTTAATGCATCACGTAACTTGTCTTTGGTTTTGTATTTCTTCAAGGTAAATTCTTTTTCCATTTCCTTGAGAGCTTCTTCTTTACTGTCTTCTTCCGCCATCTCTCGCGGTAAAATATCATGAATTTCCTTGATGATACTTTGAGGGGTGATTCCCATCTTTGTGTTGTGGGCTTCCTGGATTAGACGGCGGCGTTCCGTTTCGCTGATTGCTTTTTTTATCGAATCAGTCATTCTGTCTGCATAGAGAATGGCCTTACCATTCACATTCCGGGCTGCACGACCAATCGTCTGGACAAGCGATTTATAATTCCTTAAAAAACCTTCTTTGTCTGCATCTAAAATGGCAACCAGAGAAACTTCTGGTATATCCAAACCTTCTCGTAGTAAATTGATCCCAACAATACAATCGTAAACACCCTTACGTAGGTCTCTGATGATTTCTGTTCTTTCAATAGTATCAATTTCGGAATGGAGGTAGGCAATCTTCAAACCCACTTCTTTATAATAATCCGTTAAGTCTTCTGACATCTTTTTTGTCAGAGTGGTAATGAGTATCCTTTCTTTTTGTTCAATACGAAGTCTGATTTCGTTTAACAAATCTTCGATTTGGTTTGTGGTCGGGCGAACTTCCACCACCGGGTCAAGTAGTCCCGTCGGACGGATGATTTGTTCAATCACCGCCTCACTTTTGTTAATTTCATTTTGATCAGGAGTTGCCGATACATACAATGTCATCGGAGTCAAAGTTTCAAATTCTTGAAAATTAAGCGGCCTATTGTCGAGAGCACTAGGAAGTCTAAATCCAAAATCAACTAATGTTTGTTTTCTTGACCTGTCACCTGCATACATTCCTCCAATTTGCGGAAGTGTTACGTGAGACTCGTCAATGATGAGTAAAAAATCCATGTTTGGAAAATAGTCAAGTAAACAAGCAGGCCTTTCTCCTTCATTTCTTCCTGTTAGGTGGCGAGAATAGTTTTCAATCCCACTACAATACCCAAGCTCCACAAGCATTTCCATATCATAGTTGGTTCTGGATTCTATGCGCTCAGCTTCCAGATGTTTCCCTTGTTTGAGAAACTTTTCTTTTTGGTCAGCCATCTCACTTTTAATTTTTTCGATGGCATCTTTGATTTTTGGACCTGAGGTAATGAAGTGTTTTGCCGGATAAACAACTACTCTGTCTAGTTTGGTTTTTACCTTTCCCGTGAGTGGATCAATTTTAGATAAACCATCAATTTCATCACCAAAAAGTTCAATTCTGATTCCTTCCTCTTGGTAAGAAGGCATAATTTCTATGGTATCACCACGAACTCGAAAATTTCCCCGACTAAAATCGATATCATTTCGAGCGTATTGGATATGAAGAAACTTTCGAATGATTTGGTCTCGATCGATTTTATCTCCCACGTGTAACATAACCACAGAGTTCATATAGTCTTCGGGAGAACCTAAACCATAAATACACGATACAGAACTTACGATGATTACATCATCACGTTCGAGCAAACTAGAAGTTGCACGTAACCTGAGTTTGTCGATTTCCTCATTCATGGACATATCTTTTTCAATGAATGTATCCGAAGAAGGAACGTAAGCTTCTGGTTGGTAATAGTCGTAATAGGAAACGAAGTATTCTACTGCATTGTCTGGGAAAAACTCTTTAAACTCACGAAAAAGTTGTGCAGCTAATGTTTTGTTATGAGATAGAATGAGAGTTGGTTTTTTGACACGGGTAATGACCTCAGCCATGGTAAAGGTTTTTCCAGAACCCGTCACACCCACCAGAGTAATTTTATTTTTACCTTCACCAAAGGACTTCGCAATATTTTCAATTGCTTCGACCTGGTCTCCGGCAGCCTTAAAAGGAGAAACCATTTTGAAATTTGCCATAGGAACCTATGTTAGTTTACGAGTTGCTTTCAGTATAGCTTGTTTTCGATTGTCGCTGATTTCAAGATCTACGGAATCAAAAAGTTTTTGCATGACCATCATACCACGCATGAGTGTTGCTGTGGAAGAAAACTTACCTCTCTGAATATCATCTTCTAGATTAAAGTCTTTTACAGTATTGATCATTTCTATGGAAAAGGTTTTGTGTTTATCGATTTGGAAATTCACTTCCACACCGCCACCGTCACCATACTTGGCTGCGTTTTCCACGGCTTCCACAGTGGCAATACAAAGGTCCATGCGTAACTCTTCTTGTATCCCATTCCGTTTCAGAAAATAATCAAGCCTTGCCCTTACATACTGCATGGGGTTGTAGGAAAGTGCACCGAGAATTACAAACTGTTCGGAGGTTCCCATCTTACGAATGATAGGAGATGTATCAGGGAGTAAATATTCACGAGGATCGATAGGGTTTGTAGTGATGATTCCGTCTTTGATTAAATCATCTAGAAGTGAAGTAATTCCTTCTAAAGTGGTATTGGGATGATCCTTGAATTTACGTTGGGTTTCCATAAACACCCAAGAGTAAAAATCGTTCACATTCCCCGAGAGGCCATTGGAGAACAAAGTTTTCACTTCTTTCTCTAACTCAGTTCTGGAGAGAGGGAACGGCATATATTCCCATTTCAAGGGGAACGGAGGACTTGTAAATTGTTTTATCCTTTAGGGATTAGTCCGTGTTTTTTCTTGGCGCAGTGCTTCATAAAGTACAATGGCAACAGCGTTGGAAAGATTGATAGAACGACTCACCTCTGCCATAGGTAAGGAAATAATATGGTCTGGAGGGCAAGACTTGTGGATTTCTTCCGGCAGACCCGATGTTTCCCTCCCAAAAAGGAAAACATCATTCTTTTCAAAGTCTACATCCCAATACACACGGGTTCCAAATTTGGAAACTAGGAAAATTCGGCTCCCTTCCGCCTCTTTTTTGGATCGAAATGTTTCGAAGTCAGGAAACCGCCGAAGATCCAAATCCTTCCAATAATCAAGACCAGCCCGCCGGACGGCCTTTTCAGAAAGATCAAAGGACGGCTCCCCCACAATGGAAAGAGGGACTCCGGCATTCACACAAAGTCTTGCAATATTTCCCGTGTTAGGTGGAATCTCTGGACGAAAAAGTGCGATCTCCAAATCGTGAATTACTTCTTGTTCTTTTTTTCCAAAGATTTTTGAAGGGCTAGTCCAAAACTAGAAACAGATCCAGAAGTTTCTTCCTTGGACATATACTCTTGGTATTCCATCCGATCCTTTGCCTCACTTGCTTTAGAAATCGATAAAGCAATTTGTCTTTTTTCTGGATTGATTTCCAAAACAAAAACTTCCAACTTTTGGCCGGGATTGAATACAGTATTTAGCGGAGTTCGCGAAGGAACCCCTGTTTCTTTATTTGGTACAAGACCAGAAAAATCATCACCTAACCGAACAAAGAGGCCAAACGGTTTGATAGACTCTAAAGTTCCCGTCACAATGTCTGATTCTTTAAAAGGAAGTTTGCCTGACCATGGATCAGATAAAAAGTCTTTTACACTGAGAGAGATTTTGTTAGTAGCCCAGTCAAGTGTAAGGATTTTTGCACGGAGGGTTTCTCCCACACGAAATTCTGTAGTGAGGTCAGAATTTTTTTTGTAAGTTGCTTCTGATTGGGGAACCAAGGCATCAAATCCATCCATGTCCACAATGAGTCCAAATTTATGAATACTTTTGATTGTGCAGGAAACAAAAATTCCAACTTTTAACTCTTCGCGTAACAATTGTTTTTTGGTTTCTCGTTCTTTATCTGCAATTTTTTTCTGCGATAAAACAATTTTGTTTTGTTTTTTGCCAATCTCCGAAATTACAAATTTAATTCGTTTCCCGGCAATGTTTGTTCCTTTTAAGGATCCATCCAACTGGCTAAAAGGTACAAAGGCAGGGTGACTGCCAAGTTTGACTTCCCAACCACCGTTTGCTTCTGTTAACATCTGACCAAGAACAGGAATTTCATATTGAGATGCCATTTCCATATGTTCTTCTGTTAGGTTGTCTCCAGAAAGACAGGTAGTAAAATAAAAATCTCCAGAGTTTTCTTTTAAAAAATAAACAACAAGAGTATCCCCTACTTTGGGCAAAACTTCTTCTCTCCATTCTTCAATTGGTATATTTCCAGTGATTTTATTTTCTACAGTGCGAATGAATACATAATCATTCTTAACAGCTGTTACTTTAGCTTCATGACGTGAGCCGGGTTCGATGGATTGTCTTTTTTTAAAACTTTCTTCTAATAAACGGTCAAATTCTGAGGATGGGCCTTTCATTTTGCGGTTCCTTCCTTGGTGGGTTTCGGGGTATAGACCAATTTTCCTCCTAATACCATGGATTCAATTGGAAATATTCCGGAAGCGCGTTTCAAAGGATTTTCATCGTGGACTGAGAAATGGGCCGGTCCTCCGACTCGTATTTTCCCCTCATGGTCGGCACCGATAAAGGAACAAGTTCTTAGAGTCAAAGTTTGAATGATTTCTCTCCGGATTTGGGGTAAGGATTCCGGGTCGGCATTTGTGGAAAGCAAACTAGGCGAAAAGGAACCAAAAAGAGAAGCCCAAAACCCAGGTTTGTTTTTAGTAGATTCCACTTTTCTCACGACAGGTTTTGCCAAAAGGGACTCCCAAAGCCGCACTTCGACAATGGCAGCTTGCCCCGGAAACAGTCCCCAATACCCAGCCCCACTCGCAAAAAGAAGGTTTTTTCTGGCTTCCGCTTCCGTTTGGAAAGTAGATTGGTATTGGGTAAAAGACTGATTTTCTTCTGTTCCTTCCTCTTCGCCTTCCGGCTCTATGGATAATAAATCCTTCCAAAGGGAACCAAAAACCGGATGAAGGCGGGACCAGACTTGGATCTCTTCTTTCCAAAGTTCTGGGTTCCTCTTTAAGTCCTGGAGATACAAAATAGACAATAGGGGAGCCCAACGAAAGTCACGTTTTTGGGCCCGGTAAAGATTGGTTCCCTCGGGCATGGGATGGAAAATCACTGGAAAACCGGTATCCAAAGCATCTTCCCAACTCGTTTTGTCAGAAAAAGTATAAGCAACAGGAAGGTATCCTTTTTCCTCTGCTTCTCTCTGTTTGGCATAAAGTTCTGTTTGCGAAAACCCGCGATTTTCCACCTCTTTCAGAAAAATAGGAAGGTGGCGGTTGCGTTTGGAATCGGATGCAAAGCTTAGGCCGGAAGAATAAAGAGCTTCTTTACCCGAAGCAAGTTCCGAATAGAGAGCTGGTTTTTGTGACTGAGTGAGAAGTGGAGAAAACCACTTCGATTTAATGATTTCATTTTGTAAGTTTGTTAGATTAGGATCACCTACTGACTCGATATGGCTAAATCCAGCTGCGAGAAACCCAGAAAGATAGGTTGATATTTCTTCACGGCCGGTCTTACCTCCGCGGGCATTGGAACCCAATGTTACAGAGGCATCACAAAATCCAGGCAATAAGTACTTAGGATGTACAACAGGTGTACCTTCTTTGATGGAAATGATTTTGCTTTGGACTACCTCTAGATCGACAATTCTGCCAAAATTGGCTTTTTCACTCTCCCAGATCCGAACCGATTTCATTTTCAAATTTTGAGGCAAAAGGTTAGTAGGGGCAAAAGCCGATATAAATAAGGAGAGGAATAGAAGCCTGCGGTTTTTCATACTAGCGGTCTTAGTTACCTTGACAGTAAGGACTAGAATGGAAAAGATTTCGGGTATGGGAAAGGAAACAAGCGAGATTTCTGATCACATCAAATTACACATCGAAAATGGGAAAATTCTCTCGCTTAAGACTCACCGGGTCTCCAAATCCGTTGAGGAACACATCAAGGAGGCCGTAGGTCTTATTTTAGATCGCCTCACTTACCCCACTCTTGTCCCTACCCTTTATACGATCATCAAAGAGCTGGCCATCAATGCCTGCAAAGCCAACCAAAAACGTGTCTTTTTTGAAGAACGTGGATACAGTATGCTAAACCCTTCCGAATATGCAAGGGGAGTCAGAGAGTACCGTGAAATGTTTTCAGAAGAGATGTCCAACGAATTTGGAATCAAAGCAAAAAAGAAAGGATACTATTGTTTAATTAACTTCAAATTCAATGACGATGGAATCACCATCGAAGTCATCAATAACACACCCATTGCCAAAGAAGAAGAAAAAGCAATCAGAGAACGATTGGAGAAAGGAATGGTGTATGATGACATCGCTCAATTCTACATGGACAATGCTGACACCACAGAAGGTGCTGGTCTTGGACTTGCTTTGATTCTCATTATGCTCAAAGGGGAAGGTATTGATCCCAATTTCTTTCGCATCATTATCGGAGAAGATTCCACCATCGCAAGGTTGGAAATTCCTCTCTCCGATAAGTTTATCTCTGTCCGCGATCCCAATCAAATTTAACTATGCCCCTCTCTTTATCCTGTGCCATCATTACCCTCAACGAAGAGGATAATATTTCTCGCACCCTCGAAGCCCTTTCCTTTATCGAAGATATTGTAGTCATCGATTCTGGATCCACAGACAAAACAGTCGAAATTGCAAAGTCATTTGGTGCTCGAGTATTCTTTCGTAAGTTTGTAAACTATGCTGATCAAAAAAACTTTGCTATCGAACAAACTAAATTTGATTGGGTGCTTGCCATTGACGCCGACGAAGTGGTATCCAGCGGGTTACAAAAAGAAATTACAGATCTATTTAATGATCATAAACTAGAGTCTGTTGGTTATCTTGTTCCGCGTCTGACTTATTATTTAGGTAAGTGGATTCGATTTGGTGGTTACTATCCTAACTACCAAATCCGTTTGTTTAAAAAAACTGCAGGTGAGTTTAGCGGCGGTTTGGTGCACGAAAGAGTCAAATTATCAGGCAAACCAATCAAACTAAAAAACCCACTCTATCATTATTCGTATAAAAACATTTCTGACCATTTACAATTCATTGATCGATATTCAAGTTTGTTTGCAGAAGAAGAATTTAGAAAAGGAAAATCGAGTTCAGTTTTTTGGGCTTTTTTAAAAGCCTGTTTCAAAGGATTTTATATGTATTGGATTCGGTTAGGAATCCTAGATGGGAAACAAGGATTTGTTCTGGCCCTTCTAGGGTTTTATTATAATTTTCTTAAGTATTTAAAGTTATATGAAAAATCGAATTCAATCTCTTCTTTCTTTGTTATGGTTGATTCGGTTCATGATGTAAAGAGCAGTAAATCCACCAAGGAAGATGGCAACCAAGTTCACGTTGGATAATTGTGTGGAACCAATTTTTGGAGACATCAGCCACATAATGATATCGCGAATGTAAGTTTGGAAAGTGGCAAACACGATGAGAGCACCGATACCTGCAACAAAAGTGGAACCCCAAAACTTTCCTAGTAAGTCTTTACGTTTATAATAATAAAAATAATAGGCACAGGCTGCGGATGCGAGAAAAAAGAATAAAATATCTACTAGAATTGTCCATGGTTCCGATGGTGCGGCAAGCGGTAATGAAATCATTGTTCTTGTACCTGTCTAATACCTATTTTCGGTAAGCCATTGTTTAGTCCATAAGATAAAAAAAGAGGTTTTCCTTGTATTCAAAACATACCGAACTATTCGGAATCTTGGGATATCCCTTAGGCCATACCCTATCCCCGTGGATTCATAATACATTATTCCAACTCTCCGGATATGATGGAGTGTATCTGGTATTTGAAAACGAAAAATGGAAAGAGATAGGACTACGCCCCATCATTGACTTAGGTGTAAAGGGTGTTTCGGTTACCATTCCATTTAAAGAATGGGCCTATGGGCAAGCAAATACGGTATGTGACGCATCCAAAACAATGGGTGCTTCCAATACCTTACTTTTTCGTGACGGGATCCATGCAGTGAACACCGATGGAACGGGAGCCGTTCTTGCGATCTCCAAATCCAATCCCGATCTATTAGATCCGAAAAAGGAAAAACAAATTTTAGTCCTTGGAAGTGGAGGCAGTGCCAAAGGGATTGTTTATGAAATTGCGGAGACTCTTAAAAATAACGCTCGTGACAAAAAGATCCAAAGAAAGATCAAACTACTTGCAAGGAATGAATTTACATCGAAAGAAATACAAACTGCTTTAGGAAATCCAGATTGGATTACCATTACCTCGAAAAAAGAATGTCTGGAAGAAGTGGATCAATATGACCTTATCATTCACACAACACCTGTAGGAATGAAAGGTTATGGTGGTGAACCCCTACTCGATTCAAAATTTTTCACCAAAAAACACACGTTATTCGATATTGTTTACAATCCTTTGGAAACTGACTTAGTAAAAGAAGCAAAGAAAAAAAAAGCAGAAATCATTCCAGGGTATCATATGTTACTCTACCAAGGAATTAGACAATTTGAACTATTTACAAATGTTACAGTGAAACCAAAATGGATTCAAAAAGTGGAATCTTTACTTTTAAAACAACTAAAAAGTAGAAATTAAGTTTTATCATTACAAACACGAACCGTTGGAAATCATAGAGAAGAGAATGCAGTTTTTAGATTTTTTATATAGTTTGCAGAATATTGAAAAAACAAGAAACTTCAATGTCTTCCAATCGTATTCACTGGATGCACTGAATGACCTTTTTAACTTTGTCAATTCTAAACATAAAGTAAACAAACCCATACGCATCAGCGTTGTCGGTACCAACGGAAAAGGCTCCACCTCACATTACTTAGCCTCTCTTTTGTCAATCCTAGGTTACAAAACAGGGCTTTATACTTCTCCCCACCTCCTCAGTCCTTTAGAAAGATTCCAGGTGTTTAAAAAAGGCAAATCCCAAATTCCGAAGGAAGAAGAAGTGGAACAGTTCTTTGTCCAATCCATCCTTCCAGATCTCGAGAGATTTTCGTCCCTCTCCTATTTTGAATTTCTCACAGTGTTTTCGTATCTTTTCTTTTCCTTTCAAAATACTGAATTTGAAATTTGGGAAGCCGGTCTTGGCGGAAGGCTCGATGCCACTAAACTTGTTCAAGCCGACTATGCCGTGTTAACTAAAATTGGAAAGGACCATTCTGAAATCCTGGGGGATTCCAAAGAAAAAATTTGCAAAGAGAAATTAGGAATCCTAACTAGTGTTTGCCGAAAATTGGCTGCGATGGACCCAATGGATCCTTCCCTAACATCCATCATCGAAACTTTCCCAAAGAACCAAATGCCCGTGCGGATCATCCCTCTAGTAGGGAAGCCAACGTATTTAGAAACCAACTTTCTTTTTGCAAAGAAGGCACTCGCAGAGTTTGTTCCTGAAATAAAACAAGAGATCCAATCCATTTCCTGGGAAGAAATAGATCGTCCCCGGGGGAGGATGGAAGTCCTAAAGTTTTCCCCTGAAATTGTTTTTGATCCAGCTCACAATCCAGATGCCATTGCGACTACAACTCGTGAATTTGGAAGGTCACATTCTGACTTTTCCTTAGTTTTGGGAAGTCTTCCTGACAAAGACCGGGAAGGAATTCTGAGAGAACTAGAAGGCCTTCCCCTCCAGTCCCTTTATCTTTGGGAGGGAACTGGGTTTGGAACCTTCCCAGAACTTCCTCTAGCCCTAAAGCCCCTCACAAAAAGAATCCAGAACGAAGAAGAGCTCCTCTCCCTATTCCAAGGCAGATTTCCGGTATTGGTGTTAGGAAGTTTTCGCCTCTATGGAATTGTGGCAAAATTAATACAAAATACAACAAACATGTAAAATTGGACTTTACAAATGAATCCTGAACGACATTGTTCTTTTAGGAAACATCGTTCAGGACCATGCAAACTCCCAAAGAACATACACGAAAAGAAATCTTACAAGCGGCTCGAGAAGAATTCATTCAACTCGGTTTTGAGAAGGCTAGTATGCGAACCATTGCAAAAAAAGCAAAGGTATCCACGAGTAATATCTACAATTACTTTGAAAACAAAGAGCACCTTCTGACAGAAATCCTACAACCAGTTCTTTCTGGAATGGAAAAAGCTTTTGCTTACGTTTCTCACCCGGATTATTTTGAAAAAAGGTTTAACGACAGTTATGAGGCATGGCAGGAACGATTTAACATTGCTCTTGACTATGTAGATTCTAATCGCGATGACTTTATCCTTTTGCTTACGAAATCACAAGGATCCCATCTAGAAGAATTTCCTGACACAGTTCTCACTCGCCTTACCAAAATCAATTTTGACCAATACAGTGCCTTTAAAGAAAAAACCCCAAGTTACAAAGGGGAAGTCAGTGAATTTGTAGTGCGAAACATCCTTTCCTTCTTTCTCAATATTTTTGTCCAGATGGTAAGACAAGGAATTTCCAAACAGGATATGTTGGTTTATCAGGATAGTTTCCTTAAATTTTTACACTTCGGATACAAAGGATCGATTGCCTCTGATCTGAGTTGAATCAATCTGGTTCTCGATGGGAACCGGATACAAAATAAAAATCTGTGGAATCAAAGACCTGGCTACACTGGAACTTTGTGTAGATCTCCAGGTCGATCTTGTTGGCCTCAACTTCTCACCTCGTTCCCCCCGTGCCATTAACGAAGAAATAGCAGAGTTTCTACTCCAAATTAGAAAAGGACCTGGATTTCCCAAACTTGTATTTTTGTTCTTTGAAAACTCCGTACAAGAGATTCAAAACCTATCGGCACGTTTCCAACCTGACTTAATCCAACTCATTCGCGGAGATAAGTTTCTTACAAAAGACCTATGGGATCACCTGACGGAAAAAAAATCACTACTACCTGCCATTCGGATCCAAGAGAAAGTAGTTTCAGACGCAGACCTAGAACCAAAATCTGATTTAGTGATTTTAGATAGTTATCATAAAGATTTGGGTGGTGGGTCTGGACATAGTTTCCCTTGGGAGTATGTAACATCCGTAAAGCGACCATTTTTACTCGCCGGCGGCATCACTCCTGATAATGTCAAATCTGCTTTAGATACAGTTCGTCCCTTTGGGATTGATGTTGCAAGTGGTGTGGAAACCGATGGGAAAAAAGATCCTAATAAGATAAAAACACTGGTACAAAATGTCCGAACACTATGAAGCATTAAATACGCCTGTGATGCGTCAGTACATGGAAGTTAAGGAACAACATCCTGATGGAATTGTATTTTTTCGTATGGGTGATTTTTACGAAATGTTTTTAGAGGATGCAAAAATTGCCGCGCAAATTTTAGACATTACTCTCACCAAACGCCAAAACCAAATTCCAATGGCGGGGATTCCTTATCATGCCACAGAAAGTTATATATCCCGACTGATCGCTGCTGGGAAAAAAGTTGTGGTTTGTGAACAAACAAAACCGGACGATCCCAAAGCCAAAATCATGTCAAGGGAAGTGGTGAGAATCATCACCCCAGGCACTGTGGTAGAAGACAATTTACTCGGCGGATACCAAAACAATTATTTATCCTTGTATTATAAGGAAAAAACATCCGTATATCTAGCGTTTGCTGATGTTTCCACTTCAGAACTTTTATATTTCTTTTTTTCGGAAAACGAAACAGAACGTATCAATGATACCATCAAACGGTTTTCTCCAAAAGAAATCATCTTTACAGATGAAATTCCCCCTTTGGCCAAAGAATCCAAAATCATTTTATCAAAGATACCTCCTGACTATCTTCCCAAAAAAAAGGGAGCAGGAATTGATACAGTAGTCCATGTTTTAGATGCCTACCTTCAATACAACTATCGTAAACAAAACTTCGTTTTCCAAACTCCAAGACGAATTGATGAAAGCGAATATTTGGTTTTAGATGAACAAACAGTCTCCCATTTGGAACTTGTTGAAAATCCAAACGACAAAAACCATACGCTATTTGGAGTACTCAACCGTTGCATCACTGCCACTGGCAAACGGTATTTGAAACAAAGAATCCTTTTCCCAACTCGCGATGAAAATAAAATCAAAGCCCATTGGGATAAAATTGAAATCCTTTCGGCAAATAAAAAAGAAAGATTCCAAATCAAAGAATTGTTAGGTGATTTAATCGATTTAGAAAGAGTCCTCACTCGGTTTCGTGTTGGAAAAGCTCTCCCCAGGGATTTTCGTGGAATCGACAAAAGTTTAGAATCCACAGCCAATACCAAAAAAATTCTAGATGGGATAGGTTATGATTTTTCCAAACTACCCAAAGAACTAACAAATTTATCTCAATTATTTTCGGACACTCTCTATGAAGGGGAGTTGCCTGTGTTTCTCGGAAATTCTCCCTTTCTAAAATCTGGATTCAATCAAGAATACGATGATGCCATTCTTGCCAGAGAAAAAGGAAAGGATTGGATTTTGGAATTGGAGGAGAAGGAAAAAAAAGGTTCAGGTTTATCTTCCCTCAAAATTCGTTACAACAAAATACTTGGTTACTTTATTGAAATTTCTAAAGCACAAGCCAAAGAAGTGCCGGCACATTTTCTTAAAAAACAAACTTTGGTAACAGGAGAAAGATTCACTTCTCCAGAGTTAGAAGAATTAGAAAGAGCCATTTTACAAGCCGACGAAATCATAGAACGAATTGAAAAAGAAAAATTTGATGAATTAGTAGCACATTGCATTTCTCTTTACGAAGAATTCCTGACACTCTCCAACGAAGTAGCTTCTCTAGATTACCACCTTTCCCTGACTGAAACTAAAGAAGAATACCAATGGATAAGGCCAGAAATTCGAAGTGATGGAATCCTAGAATATTCCGAGTCTCGTCATCCTGTAGTAGAAACATTTTTACCCATAGGCGAACGTTTTGTACCCAATAGTTTGGAACTCAATCCCAAAGAAAACGCCATAGCAGTGTTAACTGGTCCCAATATGGCCGGTAAATCCACCTTTATGCGTCAAATTGCGATCAACCAAATCCTATTCCAGATGGGCTCTTATGTTCCGGCTAAAAAGGCCTCCCTTTCTGTTGTGGACAGAATCTTTACTCGAATAGGATCGGGAGACAACCTTACGAAAGGAGAATCTACTTTTTTTGTAGAGATGAAAGAGACAGCCACCATCCTGAATCAATTTTCGGAAAACAGTCTCATTCTATTTGATGAAGTGGGTAGAGGGACATCCACCTATGACGGATTGTCGATTGCCTGGGCGATATTAGAATTTTTAACAGTTAAATTTCCAAAACCAAAAACCATTTTTGCCACTCACTACCATGAACTTACCGAACTAGAAAAAGGAAATGGAATCTTTAATTTGTATTTAGATACTTTTGAAAAGGAAGGTGAAATCTTATTCCTTAAAAAAGTAAAACGTGGAAAATCAAAACAATCTTTTGGAATCTATGTAGCAAAACTAGCAGGGATTCCTCATTCCGTTTCGGATCGTGCAAAAGAAATTCTTTTAGGACTCGAATCCAAAAAAAGAGAAATTAAAATCAAAAACGAGGAACCTAGTTTGTTTGCAGGTCTTATGGATCACAATACATCCAGTATTTCACCTAACGAAGAAAAGGTTTTAAAAAGACTCAAACAAATTGATCCTAACAAAATCCCACCGCTGGAAGCTTTGTCAATTTTAGATGAATTAAAACGTATCCTCAAAGAGAAAGACTAACGCTGATAGATCGGTAAAATCAATCCAATTGATAATTTGATCTTTTAATCCAGATTTTGCGTGAATCCCAATACCAATTCCTGCCGCATTTAACATCAATGCGTCATTGGCACCGTCACCCACTGCCACCACTTGTTCGAGAGGAATGTTAAGATCCTTAGCATATTGTTTTAAATAGAATTCTTTTTTTTCTCTATTGATGATCTCACCAAAAATCTCGCCGGTAAATTTCCCATTCACTTCTTCTAATCCATTGGCACGATAAAAACTCACAGGATACTTTTCAGAGAATAATTGTAGTACAGGAGTAAAACCACCACTGAGAATTCCCAACTTCGATCCATTGCCTTTTACAAACTGAAATACCTTTTCCATACCTTCATTCAGCGTTAATAAATCATAAACTTCTTTGAAACTCTCTTTAGAAAGTCCACACAAGTGTTTTACTCTTAAACGTAGGGCTTCATCAAATCCCATCCCACCTTCCATGGCTTGTTTTGTGACCGTCGCTACGGCTTCATACACTCCATGTTTTCTTGCCAATTCATCAATGACCTCTTCTTTGATGACCGTGGAATCCATATCGAATACAAAAAGGGACTCTTTCTTTTTTGGTAACAATGAACGAACGAATATAAAATCGATTTTGTTTTCAGCCAATTGGTTACGAATTGTTACCACTTGGTCTCTCGTTAGCGATTCCTTTTGAAGAAGGCGAACACAGTGTAACCCAAAATTTTCTGCCCGTAATATTTGGGAATGGGAATCTGAGACTTCCTTTAGATTGTTAGTAGATTTGTTAGTAAAATCAGAATTTAGATTGGGGAAAGTTTTTGAAAGAAGTGAATCGGAAATAGGAGAACGAGAAATGAGTAACAGTGAATTCATTTTACTTTTGTAGATAGGGTCTTAGTTTTTTACCCCAAAGTTCATATCCTTTTTCATTAAAATGGAGACTGTCCCCATTGGGACGAATGAATTCTTCTCGAAGCGTGGGTGCATCTATTTTTCTCATACTGTCCCAAACTTCAATGTATTCCACATTGGTTGTAGTCCTCGCCACTTGGTTTAAGAACAAATTGAATACAGGAACAATTTGGTTTAGTTCCTTAACTCTCGTAGGGGGAACTGCGATAAGAAAAACCTTGGTATTTCTATTTTTTGAATGAATTTTTTGTATGATAGCAAGTAAGTTATTTTGCACCAAACTCAGACACTTTCCTTGGATAAAATCGTTCCCACCAATTTCGATCACAATTTTTTCTGGATGAAGGATAAGGATATCTTCTTCCATTCTTGTCAGGAGGGTTTCTGTCATGTCCCCACCTATCCCACGATTGGTGACCGATTGACCTGGAAACTCTTTTGCCATTAGGTCTGGTAAAAACAAATGCACCAAACTATCACCGGCAAAAACTGTATCCGTTCTTTTGATTCTTAAATTTTCTTCTGCGTATAACAGCCGTGTGGGGATCCAAGCTTTCTCTATATACTTTTTAAAGTTAGAGTCATCTCGCCAACCCGGCTCAGCAAAACATTGGAAACTGGTATCGAAATAATCACGTTTTGAGGAAGATCTACAATCGATTACACTCAAAACTAGGGCAAAAACCATGCCCCATCGGAGGAAGAATTTAGTCCTGTTCTTGCGGTTCATTCATTCGGAAGCGCTTTTGCCAATCTTTGATTTGGGCCTGCGCATATTCTTCCGTGTCACAAATCCGAAACTCGATCGGGTTATTTGTGGTTGTCTCGATGAGTTTGGCTTCGATATACCCGTTCTTTAACTTGGTTGTCTCAATGCGATATCTCATCTGAATAGCTCCAAAAACCAGGATTTAATTTCCACGTATCTTTGCAATCTCTTCTAAAGTTTCATCTTCCTTGTATTTTCCAAAGAGAAAGATGGCGAGTAGACAGAATGCAGAAGCCAGTGGACCAGTCAAGCGGACACCTAGTTCCCCGCCTGCTTCTACTTCTTCGACTTTACAAATGGTAGATTCCATACTTATTTTTGTCTCTCCCTTTAGATTTTTTTCTGATTCAGACTTCGGTTCCGACACAGAAGGTGCTATGATTCCCGTGACTGAAGGCGACACATTTTTCTTTGTTTCACGATCTAATCCAAGAAGAATGACAGAACTAAAAATAAGAACTGCCAGTGTTTGTCCCAACTTCTGCATAAAGGTTCTTCCTGCATAAAACAATCCTTCCCGTTTCGAACCTGTCTTTAATGAATCAAGTTCAGCAATATCAGCAAGGATAGCATTGGGTAATATACCAAGGATTGCGATGGGAACAGCTGCCACTGCAACGATCAAATAACCTTGAATATACGGTGGCAATGGCAATTCATCTTTTCCGATAAAATAGATAGAAAGAAACAATCCAAGAAAGACGTAGAAACCAAATAATACCGTTTTTTTCTTACCGATCTTCCTTGCGATCCAATTGACTACAGGATAAAAGGCAAAAGAAACGAGTAACATGACTGTGAGTAGTTGTGTGACAAATTCTCGTTCTAATTCCAAAAGAACGGTCACATAGTAAGAGATTCCTGTTGTAAGAATGGTGAGAGCGAGGAAATAACAAAGATCGGATAAAGCAAAGAATAGAAAATTCTTATTTTTGAATGTAAGGAAGATAGCTTCCTTGAAAGGAACACTGGATGCTTCTGATTCACAATAGGTTTTTTCATGGATCGTAAATACAGGAAAGTACATACAAATTGCGGCAAACACACAAAGAATTCCCAAGGCATATTGGCGAGAGACTAAGGTCTGAACAGAAAGATCCGCATCAAAAACAAAATTAGATTTTAATACATTGGCAATCATCGGTTCTGTGGATGCCACAATGATCCCCAAAGCATAAGTAACAGAGATATAAGTAGATAGGTTCAAACGTTCTTCTGGAGTATGACCGAGCTCAGGAATGAGTGCAAAAAAAGGAGTCACGTACACAGTTAAAAAAAGATAAAAAAGCAACATACATCCGGTCATCCAAACAAGGTTGGTAGAAGAGATAAAGTTGTGAGGGGGAACAAAAATTAACCAACAAAAGACGGCTGCCGGCAATCCACCTAAAAATAGAAAAGGAATGCGACGACCAAACCTAGAGGAAAACCGGTCTGAGGAATTAGCAATGATAGGATCTGTAAAAGCATCCCACAATCGGCCAAAAGCAGCAACCACTCCAATCGTAGAAAGACCCCAAAAGGCCATTTTTTCAATGAGGTCTGGAAAACATTCCTGACCAGGTTTCGGTGCTGGTGGGAGATAAAAGTAAACTTGATGAAGACCAATGATATTGATGAGAGTGGACCAACCTAATTGGCCGATCGCATAACTCATCTGCTTTCGAAAAGGTAAAGAAGGTTTTCGCATGTTTCTCACTAGAGGCGGTAAAGTAGGAGCATCATACCGCCAAAAGTAAAAAAGGCAAACTACTTTTTATGTTTATAGAGTTCTGGAAAATTTTTCTCGTCGTATAGGGACTGTGCCTCGTATTCATCCCATCCTTCTGGTACTCCTTCTGTAAATTCCGGTACCATAGAACAATCACGAATCAAGTTCATGGTTTGAACCATTTCACTACCCTTTACATTTAAGTATCCTTCAGCAAACAATGAATTGGCTACAAAGAGAGCCATGGATTGTAATGAACCCAAGTGACCTTCTCTTCCCGCACCAATTCGAATTTCTGAATCTGGATTGACCAATCGAAAGACGGACAACACACGAATACAAAATTCAGGAGTGAGCGACGACTTCTGAATGGCATGGCCTTTAATAGGAATAAAAAAGTTAACTGGAATGGAAATCACTCCCAGTCGTTTGAGTTCAAATGCCACTTGGACTAGGTCTTTCAGTTCTTCGCCCATACCTACAATGATTCCAGAACAAAGCCCTATATCGGCTTCTTTTGCCGCCTCTAGTGTAGTTAGTCGGTCTTTAAAAGTATGTGTCGAACAAATTTCATTGTATTTGGATTCGGATGTATTGAGGTTATGATTGTATCTATCAAGTCCTGCATCTTTCAGAACTCTTGCTTTTTTTGCGTCCAAAATTCCCGCAGACAAACAAACCTTCATCCCTAACTCGCCATTGATTTTGGAGATAGTTTCTGCTAGTTTATCCACAGCTTTGTCAGTCGGACCTCGGCCAGAAGTGACCATACAAAACCGATAAGCACCATTGTCCTTTGCACGTTTGGCATCTTCCCAAATTTCTTCAGGTGACTTTAAAGAATACTCTTGGATTCCCGAGTCTCCCCCCTTCCTTTGGGCGCAGTACCCACAATCTTCCGGGCAATAACCATTTTTGATATTATCTAATATATGAATGCGAACACGATTGGTAAAATAACGATGCCTTTCTTCTGATGCCCGAGCGACCACCGTAAGCAAGGGAGTTTTTCCTTCTAGGATTTCCAGGGCTTCCGTTTCCGTAATTAAGGAGGGAGCGGAAGATATTGTTTTTTCTTGGACTTCTGCAATCATGAGAACAGGTTTCGGGGTGCGCGAACCTGTGTAAACGAAGAAAATCTCTTCGTATATTTAGTCTCAATCTGATTCTGGAAAACTTAGGAGAGTGTATTCCAAAGCCAAAAAAATCTGATTTAGGGACTTTTCAGTGATGGTATAGGGAGGAGTGATATAAATTGTACGACCAAGGGGTCGTATTAAAACTCGAAATTCTTTCATTTTTTCACGGATCTTTTTTCCCACAGGGTTCAAATATTCATCTTCGGCGATGGTTTCTTTATATTCAAATGCAAAGATTCCTCCCATCACTCTCACATTTTCAATTCGTTTCCCCAAAGATTTTTGAAATGGTTCTACTTGTTTTTGTAATAAGTTTTCGAGTTGTTTGACTTGGCTTAGTCCCTTCTCTTTTAACAATTCCACTGACGCATAACCGACGCTACACGCTAGTGGATTTCCTGTCATTGTATGAGCATGAAAAAAAGCACGATACGGATCTTTCGATAAAAACTGTTTGTAAATAAATTCAGAGACAAGAGTGGCCCCGAGGGGCAACATTCCTCCCGTGAGTCCTTTTGCCATCACGAGGAGGTCTGGTTTTGTTTCTGCCTTTTGGTAAGCAAAGGCTTTGCCAAGTCGTCCCATTCCCGTAAAGACCTCATCAAAGATAAGAAGGGTTTGAGTTGTTGTTGCTAACTCTCTCAGTTTAATTAAAACCTTTTTATCATAAAACAACATTCCATTGGCGCCAAATACCAGTGGTTCAATGACAATCCCTGCGTATGGCTTCTGCTTGATTTCCAATTCTAAAGCATTCAAACATTCCGTAGAACAAACATCTGGTTTTTTTCCCCAAGGGCAATTCATACAATTAGGTGCAGGAAATTCTTTGGTAGGAAATCTTAATTCAGAAAATATTCGGTTGAAGTAATTTTTTCCCGAAACATTCATAGCCCCAATGCTATCCCCATGATAGGAATTGGAAAAAACAAGAAATTCTGACCTTGGTCTGAAGTCTGGATGGTTTTGGTAGTATTGGATGGAAAGTTTTAATGCTATTTCGATCGCATTGGATCCGTTATCGGAATAAAAAACTTTGTGAAAGTCAAAGTTCGTTAATTCTAATAAAGCTTTAGATAAGGATTCTGCTGCTTCATGGATATGACCCGCAAGCATGATATGATCGAGTTTCTCAATTTGTGTTTTTAAGGCAGCAACTAACTTGGGATGGCGGTGTCCAAAAATCATTGTCCACCAACTACTGATTGCATCAATCCAGGTATTTCCTTCGGAATCGGTAACAAACTCTCCTTCGGCTTTGACAATCGGAATGAGTAATTCACCTTCCTCTTGGATGGTTAAAGGAACCCAGGTATGTGTTTGAATCGGATTATAATTCATCATCGGGATTAAGTACAGTATCGATTACATTTCGATGGGTATCAAAATGTTCGTTTGCAAAAGTAATAAACCCAGTTGGGGGTAATTTTTGTTCAGGAAAATTGGTAACACCTAGACAGGGAGCACCACCTAACTTCTGTATTATCTCAGCATTATCAGATTGTAATTCATTTTTCGGACCAACTAAATAGAATCCAAGTACAGGAATAAAACGTGCCGTGAGTACGTCCAAGGTGAGTAATGTATGATTGATGGTTCCAAGCTCAGTCGATCCAATCACAACCACAGGCAAATTACTTTCTTGGATCCCTTTGATTGCCAGGTAATCCTCTGTCCAAGGGACAAAAACTCCACCGGCCCCTTCAATCAAAGTATTGGTTTTTCTTTCCTTGGTAATGAGACTAAGAAGAAATTTTGGATCTAAAATTTTGCCTTCCTGTTTGGAGGCATAATGCGGACTTGCAGGAGTCAAAAATTCATAAACTGGCTTTAGAAAGTGGGAATCGGATAAATCCACTGTTTTTTGGACTAATTCTGTATCGCTCATTCCAGAAAGTCCCGTTTGGATCGGTTTCCAGTAACGGAAGCCATAACTTTCTGCATACTTCGCCATAAATAGACAGGAAAAAAAAGTTTTCCCTATATCCGTTCCGGTTCCTGCAACGTAAAAAGCTTGGCCCATACGGATCAAGTTTTATCAATTCTTGGCCCCGTCTATCCGATTTATATAAGAGAGGCTCTATGCAACTTCCCCTTTGGAAATCCATTCTCAAACGTGACGAAAATCCGATAACGGAGATTTCACATTTTTTACGCGAAACTGCTATCTTCGAAGGTATGTCTCGCAGGACTTTACGTGAAGTCGCGAGGCTGATTCACAAACGTAAGTATTATGCTGGCGAAACCATTTTCTACCAAGGGCAAGCTGGAACCGGTGTGTATTTGATCTTACAAGGTAAGGTGGAAATTTTTTCCGAAAGAGAAGGAGTAACCTTAAAGCTCGCCGAACTAGAGAAAGGTGCTTTTTTTGGTGAACTTGCCCTCTTCCAGGATTTTCCAAGGTCTGCAACTGCAGTTGCCCTCGTAGATTCTATTCTACTCGGTTTTTTCCAACCAGAATTAAAAACTCTTTTAGAAACGAAACCAAGAGTTGGAAACGATCTTCTCCTCAGTTTTGCATCAATCATTGCAGATAGACTTCGCAAAACAAACGATACATTAGAAGCGGCTTACTTCAAAAGTAAAAAAAATAAAACCAAATGAATTTAAAAGAATTCAATCTATCATCTCTTATCTTAAGAAGTGCTTTTTTTGGTCTCATCGCACTAACTGTTTTGATTGGAGTTGTGGGAGTCAAATTTTTGGCCATCCCGCTACTTATTTCAGGAATCCATTTTTATATCTTCCATGGGATTGTGGATTATTTTGAATCAAGAGGAATTCATAGAGCCATTACAATCATTTTCATTTTTACAATTCTGATTGCTGGTGCTTATTGGTTTTTAGCTTTTTATTTACCCAACCTTTTCGAAAAAGCTCAGCCAATTGTTTCAGAATGGTCTATGAAGATGGATGATCCCAACTTTCAGTTGTTAGATTTCAATAAACTTCCCGTTGTTTCTCAAAATCCAGAGTTATGGAAAAAAATCATTCATCCAGAAGAAGTCGCAAAAATGGCCACAACCAATTTGGAGGAATTTCTGCGAAGTCTCGTTGTAATGATCCCAACATTTATTAGTTGGATGATTATCATTCCAATCATCAGTTTCTTTTTGTTATTAGATGCAAATTTAATTTATAAAACAGTAATCAGTTTTATTCCCAACAGATTTTTTGAAATGTTTCTGATGGTTTTTTATAGAATGAACCAACAGATAACAAGTTACTTAAAAAGTTTAGTGATTCAATGCGGGATTATGGCAATTGTTGCTTCCATTGGTTTTTATATCGTGGGAGTTAAATTTTTTATTCTTTTTGGAGTGTTTTTAGGAGTAGCCAATTCTATCCCTTATCTTGGCCCATTAGTAGGAGCCATTCCACCAATTCTATTTTCTATCCTCTTTCCCGAGATGTCACCGTCTATTGGTTCCATCGCCTCTGTCGTCGTTGTTGCTCAATTAGTGGATAATGCCATAGTGCAACCAGTGGTGATCGCTAACGCAGTTTCTCTCCATCCTTTGGCAATTTTAATTGGGATTGCTGTGGGAGGAAATTTCTTTGGTATTTTTGGGATGTTATTAGCCATTCCAGTATTATCTATTCTCAAAGTAACGATTGGAATTTTATACCACGCACTAAAAGAACACCAAATCATTTAATCGAATTTGAAGATGAAAGATTTGAGTGTTTTTTAGTTTATTCTTCTCGTTTGTTCCACTTACCCATTTCTGAAAATACAATTCCGAAAAGGGTAAGTCCGGAGCCAACGGCTCCTACCATTTCCAATCTCTCACCTAATACTAAATAAGCGAGAAAGAAAGAAAAAACAGGCTCCAAACTATAGAGTAGTCCCGCTCTTGCCGGTGGAACAGCTTTTTGGTATCTAGCTTGAATCTGAGTTGTGAATATCGTAGCAAAGATAGAAGTATATAAAATTCCGATCCAAAACTTCAAATCAAACTGAATGGAAATTTGTTGGTTTAAAAAAATAGATTCAACAGGAAATAAGGTAGTAGATACAATCGCAATCAGCAAAATCTCAAAAGAAACGAGAATCTGTGTAGGAATTTTTTTACTAAAAATATCAATAAGGATGATGTAAATAGCAAAGAAAAAAGCGCCTATCAATGTCAGTCCATCACCATAACCAAATCCAACTGTCTTAGTGATCTCTTCGTAAGACTTTCCATTTTGTGAAATCAAAAACAAACCAATCACTACAATCAAAACAGCAACCCAAGTGCGAAGTGATGGTAACTTTCGTTCGATAACTATTTGTAACAAAGGTACAAATATTACATAAGCACCGGTCATAAACCCCGACTGTGTCGCAGTGGTATACACAAGACCTATGGTTTGGAAAGCATATCCCAAAAGAGCAGAACATGCCACAAAGAAGGCTGGAAGAATGTAATCCCACCTTCGGTTTTCTTTTGAAAACAAAGTCTTACGGTAGAGGAGTAAGGTAATGATTCCAGCTAACCAAAATCGGACCGCTAAAAATAAGAAGGGAGGCACCGAATCGAGTGCAAGTTTGATGACCACAAAGGTTCCACCCCAAAGAATGGCCGCAATCACCAAAAAGAGTTCCGGAGTGAAGATCCTGGACATATGTGCCAATCTCAAAGGAAGAAAGGTCCAGAGCAAGGAAAAGATGAATAGGAAATTTAGAATCCGAAAACCACAGACCGGAACCACTCTCAGTTGGGAGATTTATTTTCCACCTGGTACAGCCACACAAGTGGGCGAAAGAATCAAAGAAATTTTGAGTTCGGTACCATTGCCAAACCAACCAGAACCAAGCGTTCGTATCTTTTCGGAAAAAATCAAATTAGAAAATACAAACTCTCACCAAATCACCTATCTTTTGTTTCATGGTCTCTTCTTGCGGGACATACGTTTGGTCATTGCAAGGACAAAGGATTGGGACAGTTCTGCCGAAGTAAGAGAAGAAGAATGGGACAGGATTTTAACAGAGGCTGTTTCCATTGCAAAACCCTTATTCAATGATCCTGAAGTAAAATTTTATGAAATTAAAGAGAACCTTCATATCAGTTACTTTGAAGATGAAATTACTGTTTCTCTTTCAATTCTTGGAGAGCCAGGTTACAAACGCGGGATTAAAGCAAACTTCCCTACCAGTGCTCCTGTTCCAGAAGACCTTAGCCAAATTCTTATCCAACAATGTTTTGAAATTTTTTTAGTTCCCAAAGAATCTGTATCTGCCTTATACATTCCCTTTGCCGGCACCTTGACATTTGCCACAGAATGGGCGTTACAATCCGAAAAAATCCCACTCCTATCTTTACCAAGAGAGTTTCTATTCAAACGAATGGTTTTGTTTCCCGATAAATCATTGGATCACTACAACAAGAAACTAAAACTTTCTTTGCCTTCCACTTCTTATTCCACTCCCATAGTCATCCAAGACACTGACCCCGCGTTAGAAAATTATTGGTTAGAGGAGTTCAAACGTTGGAGAAAAATAATACAAATAACCAATTGGGATCATAGCATTTCAGATTTTTTTAGAACTTTTCCTGTTTTGCCAGAAGCCGAAGAAGAAACTTCCCACTATTTTCTTCCACTAAACCCTCCCTATGGACTACGAAAAAATGAAAGAACTGAGTCAGAAGAAAAACTATATCAAAAAATTGGAAAACGATTAGAAGAACTTTTAAAACTCACCAAAAATAGTCCAAAGCTCATTGGATTTGTTCTTTGTCCTACTGAGGAAAAATGGAGTGATTGTATGCGAGAGTTAAGAAACTTTTCAAAAAAAACAATCCATGTCACTCATGGCGGAATCGACTTACGAGTATTATACTTTCATTCGGAGGGGAGAGTTGAAAGACGTACAAATTGAACCTGGATGGAAAGAAGTCCTACAATCGGAATTTGAAAAACCTTATTTTGCTAAATTACGAGAATGGGTAAAGGAAGAATACAAATCCAAAATCATTTACCCTCCCGCAAAATTAATCTTCAATGCCTTTGACTCTTGCCCTTTTGACAATGTAAAAGTAGTCATCCTCGGACAAGACCCTTACCATGGACCAGGACAAGCCCATGGCCTTTGTTTTTCTGTAAACGATGGAGTTCCGTTTCCCCCTTCACTACAAAATATCTTCAAAGAAATTGCCGATGATCTGCAAAAACCCATTCCAAAGTCGGGAAACTTAACCCATTTAGCAAACCAAGGAGTACTCCTTTTGAATGCGACTCTCACTGTTCAAAAGGACAAAGCAGGATCTCATCAAAACAAAGGTTGGGAAGAGTTTACCGATGCTGCTATTCGAATATTAGCAGAAAAAAAAACAAACATCGTATTTTTATTATGGGGATCCTTTGCCGGGAAAAAAGAAACACTAATTCCACCAAACAAACATTTGGTTTTAAAATCAGCACATCCATCCCCTCTTTCCGCTTACCGAGGATTTTTAGGAAACAAACATTTTTCAAAAACTAACGAATACTTAATTTCACAAGGAAAAGAACCCATTGACTGGTAACGAAAAAAAAGGGTATTTCTTTGTATTTTTGACAGGAGTATTTTTTGCTCTTGAAGTCATTGGATTTAAAGAAATTTTTCGAAACTACAATATAGAGCCAGAGATTGCTGCGCTCTTTGGAGTTGGATTTGCTTTTATCATTGTCACTCCCTACTTTCTAACCTCTAAAAGAAGAAGATCCAAGGTAATCATCACTGTCAGGCGAGATGGAATTGTTCTTACGTTGGGAACCATCTCCAATGCCTTTGGAATTGTTTTGTATTACTACGCTCTAAAACAAACTGATTTAGGACCAGCAGCGATCCTTATCAAAACTACTGTATTATATAATGTAATGCTCGGAGTTTTATTCCTTGGAGAAAGACTAAAGCAAATAGAAATTTTTGGTATCGCTATTGCGATTCTCGGAATTTATATGATCTCCACATTAGAAGGACAAATCAAAATTATATCTGCCTTTTGTATTTTACTCAGTGCCTTTCTATTTGCGATTCAAAGTTATATGATTAAAAAATATGTTCCCGAAATTTTAGGTCTAGAATATGCATACTTACGTCTTTTACTATTAAGTGTATTTTTCTTTCTTTATTCATTGTGGATCGGAAGTTTTCAAATTCCAGATATTTCTATCATTGTGATCCTTGGGTTATTTTCATTACTTGGATATTTTTTAGGAAGAGCATTCTACTTTGAAGCGCATAATTATCTGCCCATTAGTAAACTGAATGCAACACTTCTGATCGAACCTATATTTTTAATGTTTGTGGGAATTCTTTTTATGAAGGAACCTATTGACAGTCAAAAACTTGCTGGTGCAGGAATCATTCTCACTGGACTATATCTAATTGTATTTCACAGACAAAAGGCAAAACCATGAGAGAACTTCCAAAAATCCTCACTGATTTAGAAATCCAAAATTTACTTCAAACGGAAGATGATTGGAAACTAGAAACCAACGAAGGAATTTCTTTTTTTACTTTTTACAAAGAATTTAAAAACTTTAATGAGGCTTTTGTTTTCATCACAAAACTAGCATTAGTTTCAGAAAAATTAGACCACCACGCAGAAATTTGGAATGAATACAACAAGGTTCGTCTGAAACTGTTCACCCATGAAACAAACTCCCTTACAACAAAAGATAAAGATTGGATCACCCAAGTAATGGTATAAAAAAAGCCGGGGTTGGAATCCAACACCGGCTTTTGACTTATCAGTAAAGAACTGATTAAATCTCGATTTTGTAACCTACGCGGTAAGTTTGTCCACCGATAACCACTGGGTAAGCAACCCAAGGAGCAAGAGCAGAAGCTCCACCGATAGATTGAACTCCACCCACTCCCATTCCTGCGGAAAGGATAGTTTCGAGTTCAAAGAAAAGGTGACCTTTGTCAGTGATTTTTGTTTGCGCACCCACTAACCAGTTTAAGCCGATTCCGCTTGCGCCGAAACGAACGTTTTCTTTATGAATTCCTGGGTTTGGAGCATCACTAAGTAAAGATCCTCCTGGTCCAAGAAGTCCCGGAGCAAAAGTTTGAAGTCCTGGGTTGTTGATAGTTCCAGAAACTCCCCACCATCCTTGGAAGTAGTTCACACCAGCACCAACGTAAACAGCAGTGTCGTTAGCAGCGTTGTAAAGTTTGATACCTAGGTAAGTTGGAACAGTCCAAGCAGTGTAATGCCACTCTTGGTCTAACCATTTGTAACCCATAACTGTAGAAGAAGTATCACCACCAGCGATTTTGGTAGTGTAGTTTACGTTGATTCTCCAAAAAAGGCTATTGATTCCAAAGATCCCTTCTTTTTCATAACCTACGTTAACGTTACCACCCACCATTGCGCCATTAGTTTTTGCTCCAACAGCACCACCAGTAGTTCTCTTTAAGCTGATCAGAGTGTTTTCTGAATAAATTGCTTTTTGAAGGGAACCAGTAGGTTGACCTGTAGAGGATAACTGTGGGTTTCTTGAATCGAGACCATCTTTTGTAATGGTTCCACCGAGTTGAGCAAGGTCAAATTGTGCTCCAAGACCGATCATAAAATAAGAACGAGGACCAGATTGTGCGCTTAAGCTACCAGCTAAGCACAAAAGTAAGAACCCCATCATTCCAAAACGTAGAGATTTCAGCATGCGATGATTACTCCTTAGTGAGTTTTTCCTGAATTTTTTTTCGTACCTGTGGACAAACGAATGCAAGTGAGCAGTCGTTCATACCGACAATTGCAATGAAACTAGTCGTTCTTCTAGGATTTGTCAAATAAAATTGTTAAATCTAAACGAAAATTGTGTTAAATGTGGTAATTCCAATGAGTCTAATGCCGTCTAAACAACTTTTCCTTATTTGCAGATTGTTTTTACTATTTGTTCTGTTTTCAAGCGATCAGTTTGCGCGGGAGCGAAAGGTCATTCGTTTTTCAGGCGAATTGATGCATTGGGATGCAGTCGGGCCCGAACCTCAGTTTCGTTTCCTCGATAGCACAAGCCTCCGAGAAAAAACCATCTATTGTGATGCTGAAACCATGCGTTTGGTCCTTGGAAACCAGTCTTTTGAAAAACACCATATTGAAGGAAAAGCCACCCAACTGAATCCCACCTCCGATATTTGGCTTTGTGTAGGACGCCCCCATATTTTCCAAAAGTACCAGGTTTCGGTAAGTTCCCCTGCATCCCAGTCCAAACGGATCCAAGGCCAAGTGATTGAATCCGATGGTGAAACGGGTCAAATTGTTTACCTAGTCCGTGGAAAACGTTCCTATTTGACCATTGAGCCTGCTTTGGCAAAGGAAATGGCGGAAGCCCTCTCTAAAATGCAAACGGTAGAAATCAATGGAGAATACCGCTATGACAGGATAAAACGTTATTACACAAAAGATTGATGAATTTTTGTTCGTCATTAGGGCCCGATTCTTTGGAATGGATTTGATGCAGGCTTTTTTAGTTTTAGCAAACGGAACGGTCATGAAGGGCCGATCCTTCGGTGCAAATAAGAATTCCATTGGTGAGGTGGTCTTTAACACCTCTATGGCAGGTTATCAGGAAATCATTACTGATCCCTCCTACAAAGGCCAACTGGTGACCCTCACTTATCCCATGATTGGGAATTACGGTATCAATCCAGACGATATGGAATCCGATCGGATCCAAGCTTCGGGTCTGATTGTCAAAGAATACGTGAAACGACCTTCCAACTTCCAATCCAAAGAAACACTAAGTGAGTTTTTAATTCGGTTTGGGGTCCCTGCCATTGAAGGAATCGATACCCGTAAACTAACGCGCATGATACGCAATTCAGGTGCCATGTCTTGTGGTATTTTTATCAGCGAAACTTATGAAGATTCCTTTCTCGAGGCAGTAAAAAACGCTCCATCCATGGAAGGACAAGACTTAGCCCAAGTTGTCACGTGTGAAAAACCGTATGAATACGGAGCACATTCTCCTAGTAAATTCAAACTGGCGGTCTACGACTTCGGGATCAAACGCAATATACTAAAACTTTTGGATGCAGCCGGATTCAATGTCCATGTTTATCCTGCAAAAACAAAGGCGGAAGATTTACTGAAAGAAGGTTTTGATGCCTATTTCCTTTCTAATGGTCCAGGTGATCCTGCTCCATTAGATTATGCCATTGCTTCAGCAAAGGCCATTATGGAGGCAAAAAAGCCACTCTTTGGAATTTGTTTAGGCCACCAAATCATAGGCCTTGCTCTTGGGAAAAAGACAGCCAAACTTAAGTTTGGTCACCGTGGTGGGAACCATCCTGTCCGAAACGAAGAAACAGGGAAAATTGAAATCACATCCCAAAACCATGGGTTTCATGTATTAGGTGAATCAACTAGTGAGATGCCAATCACGAGGATCAATTTATTTGACCAAACGGTAGCCGGTCTAAAAATCGCAGGCCTTCCTGTGATGGCAGTCCAATACCACCCAGAAGCATGCCCTGGTCCCCATGACTCAGCCTATCATTTCCAAGAATTTTATACTATGGTAGAATCCTCTAAATCGTAAGATTTGGTAAAAAAGTGAGGCAATTCATGTCATACAACGAAGATAAAAATTTTTGGGGAATCCCATACGGAACCGAAATCACTGCAGAAGCATTTGTAAAAGACATTTGGGATCCAAGTACTGAAGAAATTCTAACACCAAAACAATTTTTTGGTCTTGGTTGGGGAATCAACCTACATGCCCTGGGACGTAGAGTGGGCGTGATCAAATAGAACCTTTTTTAACATCTTTGCAAACGCATCTCTTCCTTTTTGGTTGAGGTGCGTCAGATCTGCAAAATACTGATAGTCATCTAAAAACACAGATTTAAAATCAAAAACTACCACCTTCTTCTTGTTAGGATCGGTTGTAATTGCCCTGAAAAACATATCAGCTACAAAGTTTGCATTTGTTTGCATCATATCCTTTTCCATCTTTGGAGAAAATGGGATTCGCAAAATAACTACATCTAGATTCCGTTTTTCCCACAATCGCAAACATTCCCACCATATTTGCATAGAAAGATCTCGTTTACCTGCCAAAACCTGTGTGTTTAAGTTTGAAAATTCTTCCGATTCTTTTAAAGTCGGATCTTCACCGATAAACTTCCAAACCCAAGATCCTTGGTTTTTTGTCATACTGTCTTGAATAAACTTAAATTCTTGTTTCCTTCGCGGGACATCTGTTTGAGCGATGGGGTCATAAACCAAACGATTTAGATTAGAGCTGAGTCCGAAATAAGGAAATACAGAAATAATCAATTTCCAACTAAAATCAGTTAGGTTAGAAAAATACGCCTTTTGTAACAAAGGATGAGTGATTGTATGAGAGGAAAAATTTCCAAATGAATAGAACAATTGTCTGCTGGCATCAGTTACAGAGTTTTTACTGGTATTTAACGGAGAAAGATTTACATAAACTTTTTTTAATTTAGGAAGTTTGTATACCACATCCAAAGAGTCGGCAAGAATTCCCTCTGGTTGTTGGCTGGGTTTGGGAAGGTATAAAACCTCTTCCACTAACACTCCTTCTAATTCGGCAATCAGATCGGGTGATATGCCACTGACAATTTGACTATCACCTATTACCAACACCTTTGCTTCATTGAATATCTTTCGTTTATTTGCAAAATACCAATAGGAAGAAGTAGTTTCACAAAATGGTACAACCCACTCTAAACTAATGTGCATAAATAGAGAAAGGATGGTCAGAGTGATTATTAGAAAACGGATCTTCATCATGGTCATTAAAACTGAAAATAGAAAAAATCCTGTTTCCCAAAAGGAGAAAATAAGGAAAACCAAAGAAACAAAATAAAGAACATCAAAAGAAATGGATAAGGTTTCGATGAAATAAAAAAGGTGGGACGTTCCGTTTGTAATCTCTCTTGCCAAAAATCAAATGCAAGTAAAGGGATCGAAGTGAGAAGGATCATCAAAGGAATAGAAGATATCTCTGGAAGATGAGATAAATTACCAATGATTAACTTTGTTTCTGAAGGAGAATGAATGCGAAATAAAAGAAGTCCTAAAGAAAAAGTATAAAAGGTTAAAATCGTTCCTAAAATGGATTGAAGGCGACTATTCTCTTTTACAAATCCATACTGTTTTAAACAACGATATAGGACCAAACAAAGTCCCAAATACACTCCCCAAATAACAAAACCGTAACCTGCCCCATGCCAAATTCCCGCCAAAAACCATACAATCATTAGGTTTGCATTTTCCCGAAAGAAACCATGCCTATTACCACCTAACCTAATGTAAACGTAATCACGCAACCAAGTGGAAAGGGAAATATGCCATTTGGACCAAAATTCTGATGGATTTGAAGAAAAAAATGGGCGTTTAAAATTATTCATCAAACGAAAACCCATCATTTCTGCAAGGCCCATGGCACAAAGGGAATAACCAAAAAAGTCTGCATAAACTTGAAATGCTATCACTGGAGCCACAACCCATAAAATTCCTGGTTCCAAAGTTTCAAATGATAAGGCATGAATTTCCACATACCTGGAGAATGGATCGGCAATCGTGGACTTAATAAAAACCCCCCAAATAAAAAGGGAGACCCCATTCCAAATATTTTCACTTGCGATTGTTTGTTTAGATTCTATTTGTGGAATGAGATTACCCGGTCTCTCGATTGGACCAAGTAACAATAGAGGGAAAAACAAATCATAGATGGCAAATGTAAAGAAGTTCTTACATGGCAAAATGCGTCCATCGTAAACCTCAATCAAATAACTGATGTTGTGAAAGGTATAAAAAGAAATCCCAATGGGTAACAAAATTTCCGGTTTCCATTCCAATCCAGGGAAACCAAAGCCAATCTTTAAATCAGAGAACAACTCCCAAGCAAAAACAAAATACTTAAAAACTCCCAAATACAACAAATTGGAAGTTACACCGAATACAAAAAAAATTTTACGTTTACTACTTACAATTGAAGAAAGATATCGCGCCAAACTATAATTAAATACTACTGAGATTAACAATAATACTGTTGCATTCAAATTCCATTGTGAATAGAAATAAATTCCGAAAAGCAAAAGTAAATGTTTTCTGATCCTATCCGAAACAAAATAATAGATTAGATAAAAAAATACAAAATGAGAGAGAAAGGAAATGGAGTTAAATAACACGAGTCGTTACTTAGGCTTCTTCAACCATTTCCAAAAATTGGTTTTTATCCTTCGTGTCATTCGGATAGGATAAATTTAAAACTCTAAAAGTTGCGCGAAAAGATCCAATAATGGCTTCTTCTTTTTTTGCAAAGGACGATTTGATTTTTTTGATCACAACATCTGTTTCTTCTTTATCCTTGCCATGAAGAACCATTGCAAACTTGCCTTGTCCAACGCGGGTAAAAAAGTCCAACTCCCCGATATGATCCATCATAGTTTTGCGTAAAGCATCCGCATAACGAGCAAATGTTCCAGCTCCGACCAAATGAACCATTCTGGAAACATTTTGAATTTTAAATAAAGAAACAGTAAAATTTAAATTCATTTGTGAAGCTTTTTCAATTTCACTCAAAATTCGAGACTCTAATGGATTGAATGGATTTCTAAACAATGCTTCTTTTTCTTGCAAGATAAGAAGATTGGCAAAAACGGGTGCGGAGGTTTCAAGTAAAGCGACGGCAACATCTCTTGTTGTATCAGTCCAAGTAGATCCAGTTGAGTGCACAATGACCATACCTACAAGCCAATTCAAATTGATGATTGGAAGGATTGTAAATTCACTCATGATTCCCAATTCATCATTTGTAAAAATTGATTTTAATTCGGAATCTTCTCTAAAGTTTTCCAATTTATAAACGCCTGGAACGTTCGAAACCATTCCGACGATATCAGAGTCTTTACTTAGTTTAAAGTCTTTGGCACGTTCAGGTAAAATAAAATTGGAACCAAACACGATATAGTCGGATCTAGTTTCAGAATCTAATACTAAGAATGAGAATTGTTTTACACCCAGCTTGTTTTTAATATTATCAACTAGAAGATCGTAAGCTTCATCCATTTTGCGAACACGTGCAAAATCACGAGCTGATTGCAAAACAGATTCATTAATTTCAATGACTTCTTTTGCTTGAACTAAATTGTCATTCATTTGCTCAAACTCAGATACTCTTTCAAACACAGAACCGGCAATATCGCCGACAATTTTTGCAAATTCTAAGTCATCAGTGATGTATTCTTCGCCATTGATTAGTTTTCCAAGTGACAATACGCCAAAACACTTTTGACCATGCCGAATGGGAACAAGGATTTCAGAACCCATATCATTTAATAACTTTAACTCTCGATTGGGTAACCGTGAGGATTTAAATTCCCCTGCATAAATAACAGTTTCTGAATCGGAAATTCGAGAATAAATTTCATCATTTGGAGAAAGGTACCAACTGTCTTTTGATTGGATCCCTTGTGCAGCAACTGCTTCCCATTTAGGATTTTTAGGGTTTGTAGAAGTAAGGACCACCACTGAATTACAACCGACTTGTCCAATCAAACTATAAACTAAATTATCAAAATAATCAGAGAACTCTTTGGAAGAAGCGATTTCCTTTGTGATTTCAAAGATAGCTTGGTAGTTTTCGATGCGTTTTTTAGAAGCCAGATGATATGACATAGGAGCAGTTCCAAAATCTGATTCATCGTCAAAAAGTACGTCTTCTCCAATGGGAGCTGGATCTTCTTTTGTGGGTCTAAGCGGTTGTTTTGCTGCTTCTTTTTTAGCATCATTCTCCCACTCATCAAAAATATTGACTTCTGGAAGTGGAGCATCTGGTTCCGAAATATCATCATGAAAGTCACGGTCAACCAAATCATCATCTAACTCTGATTTGTTTGCAGTAGGGAGTTTTGGTTCTTCCAGTGATGGTTCTAGATTTATTTCTGGTAGTTCTGAATCTTCTGAGATTTCTTCTGGAGTCGGCTCGTCAAAAGAAGGTAAATCAAAATCTAAATCAGGTTCTTCTAATGCCTCTGGTTCCGAATCTTCATCTGAAATGGGTTGGTAGTCGCTCGGGCCGTCATCCAAATCATTTTCTAATTGCGGAAGTGGATTCTCATCCCAAGTATCATCCGCTAACTCACCAAAGTCGGCATCTGTTAACTCAGGAATATCGCTTAAATCAAATTCTTCTTCTCCATCGGGACTTGGGAGGTCTCCAATTTCCGTGGCAAGTGCATCCGGAAAACTATCGTCTAACCATTCTGAGTCGGAGTCTGCTACTGGAACGGATTCTTTCTTTTGCGGAACTGTTTCTTCACGGAAATGTTCTGCTTTTTTCAATAAAGAAGGTCTGTCTTTGGTATTTGTAAGAGAATTTGGAGTCGAGGAACCCGAAGTTTTTTTAATTTCTTCGGCTCTATCGAGAAGTCCCACTTTATAACTCCAATTCTTTCATCATTTTTTTGTATAACTCGAAGTATTGAGACTTCGAAAATTCTCGAATCACTTCATCAGGAAGATTTCCGAGTAGGTTGTCTAAATAACCTAGAACTTTTTTACGATCACCAACAGATAGATTTTCACCACCTGCATCAGCAAAAGCTTCTGCAGATGATTGTTTTGGATCTGGTGCAGTTACATCTGATTTACGGAGTTCTTCCAATGGAGAGAGTTTTCCTTCCATTGCATATTCATCTAAATCAACTTCAAATTCTTCTGAATCATCAGAAGCTAGAGTAGGAATTCTTGTTTCTTTAGGTTCATTGATTGTTAAATCAAAACTATCATCAACTGTGGCATCAGAAGTTAAGTCTCCAAAATCAAACTCATTTTCATGTTCTACTAAATCATCTTCATTGTTTGTAGTAAGATCGAATTCTGATGGTTCTTCGTTACCAATTTGTTCTGAAAGAGTAAACTCTTCTTCTTCAGGGAGGTCAGCAATGTCTTCTAATCCTTCACCTGGCAGTTCTTCACCTAAAATTTCATCGAGGCTTTCAGAAGAAAGGGTAACATCTTCCTGCTCAACTTCCTCTTCTTCAGAAGCTGTGATGTTTTCAAGTTCTTCCATTGACAAAGCGATGGATTCGTCTTCTTCTTCTTCAGCAAGTAAATCGGATTTCGGAGCTAATTCTTCTTCGTAAGGTAATGGGGCACGATCAAAACTATCTACAAGTTCTTCTTCAGAACTTTCTTCTGCATCTGAAGCAATGGATTCTAATTCTTCCATAGAAAGTGCAATAGGACCTTCGTCTTCTTCCTCTGAAGATTCGAATCCTTCCATTTGACCTTCTAGGCCTTCTTCAGAACTTTCTGATTCATCTAGGTCAGATTCAGATTCTCCTAAATCAAATCCAAAGTCATCACCCAAGTCTGTTTCTAATTCGTGACTTTCTTCTATATCAGAATCGTCTGACTCTTCTATTGGATCACTAGCAATGATATTCCCAAGTTCATCAGGGCTTAATGTAATCGACTCGTCTTCTAGTTCTTCATTTAGGATATCGGAAGTTGGCTCTTCGAAGTCTTCTTCGATGGCACCACCTGAAATATTTTCTAGTTCTTCTAAAGATAGAGTGAGAGGGCCTTCATCTTCTTCATCAGAAGATTCAGTTTCTTCGTCCGGTTCAAATTCCCCACCTAACAAATCAAAAGAGGATTCTTCTTCATCAGAAAAACTTGGAAGTTCTGATTCATCATCAGATGTTAAGAACTCGTCCTCAGAACCAAGAGTTTCTTCTAAACTGGCTTCACCACCTGCACCGAGTATACTACCCAATTCTTCATCTGATAAAGTTAAATTCTCATCTTCTTTTGTTTTACCGAATAACTCTTCTTCTTCAGGGTCAACAAGAGGTTTAAAACTTGTATCCTCTTCTGCCGTCCCAGGTCCTAAATCATCTTTCGGTATGAAAGTATCTTCAGCATCATGGTCGGTTAAATCAAATTGAGGTTTACCTTCTTCATCAAAGGCAAGGTTTGTATCAATTTCGGAATCATCCAAATCTAAATCAAGATCGGAATCTTCATCAATTAAAGCATGTTCTTCTTCATCAAAGTGAGAGCGTTCCGATTCTCCTAAATGGTCTTCTTCTTCTAAATCACCCGTAATATTTTCGAGTTCTTCTAAAGAAAGAGAGATTGGGCCTTCCTCTTCTTCTTCTTCTATAACTTGTTTTGATTTTTTAGAAGTTAAAATTCCATCTTCGCCGTTTAGGATTGATTCGATTTCTTTATCAAGATCAATCAAATCATCATCAAATTCTAGCTCAAGATCATCATCATCGTTATAAGTTGGTTTGGATTTATTTGGAGTTTTGGTTTGTTCTTTTTCTGATTCTTCTTCGTAATCAGAAAAATCAGCATGAATGTCTTCATCATGGAGAATAGGATCTTCTTCCCCAAGTAAGTTAAGGTCAGAATCTAAATCTATATCTAATAAATCGTCATAGGTATCGGAAGAGGCAACCATATCTGAAATGGAATCGTCTTCATCGTCAAAAGCAGAGATATCTTCTAGGTTTGGGGCTTCAATCCCTGGCGATACATCCAAGTCATCATCGCCCATATCAAAATCATCCAAATCTAAGGAAAACGAGTCTTCATCGAGTATAGGTTCGATGTTTTCTAGATCTTCGTTTTTATTCTGTTCTTGATCCGCCATTCGCCTCGGTTACCGTTTTCCCAAATTTAGCACTTGGCCATCCTCTAACGGTTGTTCCAAGATACTGTCCTCCATTTTGATTTGCGTTCCAGGTAAATACCCACCTGCTATTTCAATCAAATCCTTTCCATTCGAACCCGCATCCAATGAATAAAACCCGGGATTCAAAACAGGTCCCTCAATTTTAACACGAATTGGCTCTTCAGAATAGATTCTTTTTCGCAAATCAGGGTTTTCCTTTAAGTAATAGAATCCGGCAAATAGTATCGATACCAATACAAAACGACGAATCCAATCTACAGCCAAAGGAAATCCCCCTCTGGTATATTTTCGGCAAGAAGGGGGGAAAAAAATTAACGTTCGTGCAGTAAAATGCGAACTTTTGCTTTCTTTAGAAGAATTTCTTTGTCTTTGGAGACGGGAAGTGCTTCCGCCTCTTCCAGGAGTTCCACAGCATGGTCGTGGGATAAATCATCCTCAGAATCTCCACCTTCGGTAAGGACTCGGATTTGGTCGTTTCTCACTTCACAAAATCCCCCATCGATCGCAATTCGGAATTCTTTTCCCGCTGTATGCAATTTGATGAGCCCAAATTCTAACTGGGACACAAGAGTGGCGTGTCCTGGTAAAATTCCAAAATAACCGACAGCTCCAGGCAGAATCACAGACTCTGCCTTGCCTTGGTAAAGGATTTTGTCAGGAGAGATGACCGTTAAAGTCAGTTCTTTACTCATCCTGATTAACCTTTGAGTTGTTTCGCCGCTTCGATTACTTCGTCAATCGATCCGACCATGTAGAACGCTTGCTCTGGAAGTGTGTCATATTTACCTTCAATGATTCCTTTGAAGGAACGGATGGTATCTTCCAATTTCACATACTTTCCAGGTCGACCAGTGAACTGTTCTGCTACGTGGAAAGGTTGTGAGAGGAACTTCTCAATACGACGTGCGCGAGATACTAGAATTTTATCGTCTTCAGAAAGTTCATCCATACCAAGAATCGCAATGATATCTTGAAGGTCTTTGTATCTTTGAAGGATTCTTTGTACTTCACGAGCCGTGTTGTAATGTTCTTCTCCCACGATTTGTGGGTTCATGATTCGAGATGTAGAGTCTAGTGGATCTACCGCAGGATAAATTCCTTTTTCAGAGATAGCACGAGAGAGAGTTGTCGTTGCATCTAAGTGGGCAAACGCAGTTGCAGGTGCAGGGTCAGTTAAGTCATCGGCAGGAACGTAGATCGCTTGCACCGAAGTAATGGAACCACGAACTGTGGATGTAATCCTTTCTTGTAGTCCACCCATTTCCGTAGAAAGAGTTGGTTGGTAACCTACCGCTGATGGCATACGACCAAGAAGAGCTGATACTTCAGATCCTGCTTGGGAGAAACGGAAGATATTATCTACGAATAGTAAGATATCAGATCCTGACTCATCACGAAAGTTTTCCGCCATAGTGAGTGCGGAAAGTGCGATACGTAGACGAGCACCCGGAGGTTCGTTCATCTGGCCAAAACAAAGAACTGTTTTGTCAATGACTCCTGACTCTTTCATCTCGTTCCAAAGGTCATTTCCTTCACGAGTTCTTTCACCCACACCAGCGAACACAGAGTAACCACCATGTTGTTTAGCAATGTTGTTGATAAGCTCTTGGATAAGTACGGTTTTCCCTACTCCGGCACCACCGAATAGACCTGTTTTTCCCCCTTTGATATAAGGAGCAAGTAAGTCGATTACCTTGATCCCTGTTTCAAAGATCTCAGTTTTCGGTTTGATTTCTTCGTAAGTAGGTGCATTTCTATGGATAGGCATCCTTTTTACGTCTTTTGGAAGGTCACCTAATTCATCGATAGCCTCACCAAGCACGTTAAAAATACGACCTAGAGTTTTTGTTCCTACGGGAACAGAGATTGGTAATCCTGTATCGACAACTTCAAGTCCTCTTTTTAATCCGTCAGTGGATTGGAGGGAGATGGCACGAACCGTGTTGTCTCCAATGTGCTGTTGCACTTCGGCTGTGATCGTTACATCCTTGCCGTTTACTTTAGATTGAATCTCTACGGCATTGTAGATTTCAGGCATATTCCCGGAATCAAAACTGATGTCCAATACCGAACCGATGATTTGTTTAATTTTACCTTTATTCATATATACTCCGAAAGACCTTTGTTAGGAGATGGCTTCCGCTCCCCCTACGATTTCTGAAATTTCCTGCGTGATTTTTGCCTGACGAACTCGGTTGTAACCGCGAGTCAGAAGTTTTATCATCTCACCTGCAGCGTCTGTTGCCGCTTTCATCGCCACTCTTCGTGCAATGTGTTCGGAAGCTACCGACTCCAAAATGATCTTAACAAAAGTTGTTTTGATCACCATAGGAAGTAAGTTTTCCAAAATGGTTTTTGGATCTGGCTCATACAATACATCTGGACCAGAAGAACCTTTCGATCCAGTTTCTTCCATTTTTAAAGGAAGAACCGTAGTGATTTCTGGTTTTTGTGTGGCCGCCGAATAGTAATGAGTGGAAATAATTTCAACAGAATCCACTGATTCATTTGCAAAACGTTCCATAAAGTAAGTTGCAAGATCATTGGCTTCTTTACTTCCCGCTTTATCATCAATATTGGTTTGTGAAGTTACCAATTCGATTTTTGCAAATTTAAAGAAGGCGATCGCTTTTTTTCCAGCAGCATGGACTTCCACTTCCACACCTTTGGACTTCAACTCTTCAATACGGTTTTTCACCATACGAAGTAAGTTGGAGTTAAATCCACCACATAACCCACGGTTAGCGGCAATTGCAAGGATAGCAACTTTTCGGATTTTGTCCGGCTTCCTTAAGTAAGGGCTGTGGATGATCGAAGCCAGGCTAGACAAAGAAGAAACTAACTCACGAGTCAAGTCAGCATATGGTTTTGCCGCATTGACCTTGTTAGTCGCTTTTTTTGCCTTTGCCGTGGAGACCATCTCCATGGTTCGAGTGATTTTTCTCGTGTTTTTAACCGAGTTAATCCTCTTTTTTATCTCACGCGGTGTCGCCAAGATCTTTCCCCTTAATTATTCTTTGTCAGAAAATGTTCAGCAATCGATTTGATTGTTTTTTGCAGAGCTGCTTCTTGTTTTACTTCTTTTGCAGTTCTGATTTCTTCTAAAATTTCCGGGTGTTGTTCTCTCATGGTTCTAAGCAGGAAAGATTCGAATTCACGAACTTTTGCCGTAGGAATTACATCCATAAAACCTTTGGTAACCGCAAAAATTGAGATTACTTGTTCTTCTACAGGTGTGGGAGAGTTGTTAGGTTGTTTTAAAATTTCAAGAACTCGGTAACCACGATCCAACTGTGCTTGTGTCACTGGATCTAATTCTGTTCCCAACTGTGCAAATGCTTCCAAGTCACGGAACTGAGCCAAATCGGACTTAAGTGTTCCCGCTACTTTTTTCATCGCTTTGATTTGCGCTGCAGATCCTACCCGTGATACAGAAATCCCCACGTCCACCGCTGGGCGAAGGCCCGATGCAAATAGGTTGGACTGTAAGTAAATCTGACCATCTGTGATGGAGATTACGTTCGTTGGAATGTATGCTGATACTTCCCCTTCTTGTGTTTCAATGATAGGAAGTGCTGTCATAGACCCACCACCAAATTTATCATCTAGTTTTGCTGCTCTTTCAAGCAAACGAGAGTGAAGGTAGAATACGTCCCCAGGATAAGCTTCACGACCTGGTGGGCGGCGAAGAAGGAGTGACATTTGGCGGTAAGCTACTGCTTGTTTGGAAAGGTCATCATACACAACAAGTGTTGCTTTTCCTTCTTCATACATGAAGTATTCAGCCATAGTCGCACCAGAGTAAGGTGCAATGTATAACATTGGGGCAGGTTCCGATGCGTTTGCAGATACGATGATCGTGTACTCGAGAGCACCTTTTTCACGTAACATTTCGATAGTGGAAGCAACAGTAGATGCTTTTTGTCCAATCGCTACGTAAACGCAGATCACACCTTTCCCTTTTTGATTGATGATGGTATCGATCGCGATGGATGTTTTTCCTGTTCCGCGGTCACCAATGATAAGCTCTCTTTGCCCACGACCGATTGGGATCATCGCATCAATTGCTTTGATTCCTGTTTGCATTGGTTCATGAACCGATTTTCTCATCGCAATCCCTGGAGCTGGTGACTCGACAGGTCTTGTTTTTTTTGCGTTCAGTGGTCCTTTCCCGTCGATCACTTCCCCAAGAGGGTTAAGCACACGGCCAAGGAGCTCCGGTCCTACCGGAACTTCGAAGATCTTTCCTACTCGTTTAACGGAAAAACCTTCTTCAATTTTAATATAATCACCAAAGATTACAACCCCAACGGAGTTTTCTTCTAAGTTGAAGGCTTGTCCTCGAACTCCGTTTTGGAATTCAACAAGCTCTCCTGACATTACGTTTGTGAGTCCGTAAACTCTCGCAATCCCGTCCCCTACTTCGAGAACCGTTCCAACTTCTTCAACTTGAAGGTCTTTTTTGAAGTTTTTAATTTCTTGTTTTAGTACCGACGTTACTTCGTCTGTTTTAATTTTCATTCAAATGCTCCGACTGGGATTTTCTTTTGGAGGAGAGCCTCTTCAATTCCTGCAAGTTTTGCACGGATCGAGGCATCGATTAAAAAGTCGTCTATATAGATTTTGAATCCACCGATGAGGTTAAGATCCGTATGTTCTGTGACACGAACATCGCGTCCGAACTTGGAAGAGATAGACTTGGTGATTCGATCTACAGCTTCTTTGCCAAGAGAATCTTTGGAAATAATGCGAAGAGAACTGCGATTTTTAAGTCGGTCCACCCCTGTTCTAAAATCTTCCAAAATATCCTTGAGGTATAGAAATCGATTCTTACGAACCACAAGTGTAATGAAGTTGGCAACGATTTCCGATGCCTTCCCTTGAACTGACTTTTCAGCAGTTCGTTCTTTCTCGGAAGGATCAACTAACGGAGAAAGGAAATAATGGCGGATTGATTCATCGGAAAAGAAAATATCAACAAGCGTTGAAAGTTCCTCTTCCGTTGACTCAAGCGAGTTAGCTTCCTGAGCTAACTCCAAAAGTGCCGTTGCGTAAACCTTTGAAATTTGGTTCAGACTCATTTGATTTTAAGTTTATCGAGTTTTGCGATCTCTTTTTCGACAAAGGAAGCATAGTCTTCCTTCTTCAATTGTTTCTCCAAGATCTCACTCGCGATGAGAACGGACATTTCCACAATTTGGTGTTGCATTTCAGATAAAGCTCTGCCTTTCGCTAGTTCGATTTCTCGAATTGCGCTGTCTTTAATGCCTTTTACTTCATTGTGCGCTTCTTCCGTCAACCTTGTGCGGAGAGCAACTGCATCTTTTTTAGCTTCATCTACAATTTTATGCGCTTCTTCCGTCGCTTTGAAGAGTTGGTCTTTGTATTCTTTTAAAGACTTTTCTGCTTCTAGACGAAGAGTTTCCGCTTTGTTGATATCGCCTTGGATGCCGGACGCACGTTCTTCGAGAGCATGAAGGATCTTGTCCCATGCAAATTTTTTAAGAACGAAGACAACAACTGAGAAAGTGACCAGGGTCCAGATAACCAGACCCGGATTGACTTTCAGCAAATTGAAGCCGGAAGCCGCGAGGATAACCAAGACTATTGTCCTTGTTCTACTTTAGTGGCACCAGCACCAATTGTTTTGTCAATTGAGCCATTGAGTTTGAGCGCGATAAGAAGAGCGATCACCACTGCGAAAAGTGCTGCCCCTTCAATCATACCTGCTGCTACGTAAAGAACGAGTTGGATCTTTCCCGCTGCTTCTGGTTGGCGGCTAATGCTTTCTGCCACTGATCCACCAATTCTACCAATACCGATTCCTGCACCAAGTAATGCAAGTCCTGCTGCGAGTCCTACTGCGATGTATCCTAAACCGAATTCCATTGTTTTCGTTTCACTCCTGTGTGTTTTATAATATAAATAAAACCAATGTTAATGTCTATGCATCACAGTTCCGATGAACACGGTTGTGAGCAGAGAGAAAATGAACGCTTGTAAAAAAGCTACAAGTAGTTCTAAAAAGTAAATGAGCACTGAACTGAGAACAGACACAGGTGCTATGAACCAATTTTCGCTCATAAAGATAAAACCAAGTAACGCAAGGATCATAACGTGTCCTGCAGTCATGTTGGCAAGTAACCTCATCGTTAACGCAAAGGAACGTGCGATATGTGTTACAATAAACTCAAGAACCCACATGAGTGGCCAGAGTGGGAGGGGAACTCCCTTAGGCACTGCATGTGCTACGAAGGAAATACCTTGGTAAGAGAAAGCAGTTCCGTAAATAGTAAGTAATGTAATGGATGCTAAGGAAAGAGTGACACTAATATCACCCGTTGGTGTGATTCCAGACCAGATTTGACCAAATGTGTGAAGTGCATGCGGAGTGTGTTCATACAATCCAACAGCAACGAGTGCATCGGATGCCGCAACAGAGAGTTCGCCCACAGAAGGAACAAGACCAAAAAGGTTACAGAACAGGATAAAGAAAAACAAAGAAAAGATATAGTGGTAATAAGAATGCCCATGGTGGTCAAGAGAGGCATCCACTACGTTTTCTTTTAAGTAAGAAACGAATGCCTCTACACCGGATGTGAATTTGTTATGAACCTTTTTAGGATTTCTAGAAATCAAATTCGCTGCAGGGATAAATACGATGAACATAAAAAAACAAGCGATCCACATCATGGTCACTCGTTTGGTAATGTGAAGGTCAAGTCCACCTAAGTAGTGATACTTTACTCCTTCGTGGTTTACGAAGACATCATGGTTTTCTGCATCGAATCCTGGTTGGCCTTCTGTGACGATGGATCCACCAAAGTTTAATGGGAACACAGGAGCATCCCCTAAGTGGTGCGCCATAACTTCACTGAAGTCGAAGCCCTCGTCAGAGCTGTGCCCTTCCGAATCATTCGCAAAAAGATTCGTAAAACTAAGGGAAAAAACTAATAAAAAAGATAAAAAAAACCGATATTTAGACTTATTTTCCACTGAAATAGCTCGCAAATACAAGGAAAAGAAGGTGGACGAAATAGGCAATTAAAAATCCAGAAGTTGCCTCAAAAGGGTACTCTAGGACCTGTAAAGCAGTCAGAATGCCTAGATTTAGAAAAAAGGAGAGGAATACTGTGAAAAAGGGAAAGCCTGACTCTGACAAAGCAGGGATTTTTCTCGGAAGGAACCTGAGTTGTAAGATCGCCATTTGGATAGCAAACGACATGGCGCCACCGAAATAAAAGAGCAAACGATATCCATCCTCCACCAAACCAGCAGTTAGTGGAAGACTTAGAATGAATACAACAATTAAGTAAGTAAAGTAATGTAAATGGAACCGTTTTAGATTGATGGTATTTAGATCCATTAGTTGCAGTTTACTAGATGGACGATTGGGGGCAAGAAGGAATGGCGGTGCGGAGGGGGATAAGATGGTATAGTTCCCCGCCCTAATCGAACTGGGTGGGGTAATCCACCCGCCACCCAATGGCTACCGTATATCACATGTTTGTTGGTTTGTTAAGTGGATTTTGCGACTCTCATTTTTTTTATTTAAGAAAGTTCACTTTTTTACTAGATCTTTGAGGAGAAGGATTATGTTCTCACATTCTACATAGGCAAAAGTGCATACTTCGTATTAAGATAAAAAAATACTTTCTGAACATCCGCATCCGAAAGGTCCGTATTAAAATACAAAACCTCTACTAAATCTGCGTCTAAGTTCCCATTCCCTAAATAAAGAGAATTTGGTATTGAACCTCCCGAATAATCATACGATAAGGGAACTTGAGCTTTTAAATTACCATTCCAATACTCTCGAGCCGTTGACATTAAGACTTGGACTGAGCCCACAGTAAGAAATTCTGCTTTGGGGATAGGTAAAGCTGATATAGTGGCACAGCTTGCTCCATTTCTACATACTAAGTATTGCGAAATAGGATGATTAATTGAAATCTCTCTTCCTTGACCACCATGTAAGTTTAATAAAGTGATTCCGCCAGCAATCGTATCAATTAATCTCATCACAAAAAATACACTTCCGCTATTTGTTACATACAACCCAACTGCTCCGGAAGTTAAATCCATTCGCGAGGCAGTTGCACTTCTATACTCAGCAATTGGATAACCATTAATCTGGTTCTTTTTAAATACGGGTCTTAAGCTCGCATTTGGCTGCGCTATATGATTCCCGTATCCACTGACATCCGACCAGGTTGCTATTGGATCTCCATCATTTAGTGTTAGTTGGTCAGCTTTAAACCAAAGCCGAAGGGACCCACCACCTAAAACTCTTGGTGCTACCATTTGTATGGTATATTCATTTGTACTGCCATCAGCACCTGTCACAATGTAAGTTAAAGGTGAAAGATAGGAATTGGAAGTCACACCACTGGTTTGCGGAACTCCATTGACAGAAACCGAAACTCCATTCGTCTTAAAGTTAGCAACATAAGATGAAATGGAAACAATAGATTCCGAAGTAATGACGATTTGGTTTCCTTTAATGATACCAGCAATTCCGAGGCTCGGTATTGAATATTCTGTGATTTCCTTTGCGATAGTGGAAAGGTATATTTTTCCGCAGGTGGCGCTGGTATCAGATATTGCCCATTTTAATAACAAAGTGTCTTTAAACTTATTGCCAATAGGATCACACGGGTTTTCAGATAAAATATTTTTACAGGAGCATAATAATAAGAAAATACTCCAATAAAATTGGCGTTTCAATGGAGTCAGCATACGTGAAATATATTTAATCTATATGAAATAGATATTTAAACCTAAATGATGTTATATCGTTTAAGACATTCTTTTAAAACGTCAAGTGAGATATGAGGTAAATTATTTACTTTTTAGTGTATTTCTTGTTAGAGATTGCCTAAATGATCCAAGATCTCTTTTAGTTGGATGGCTTGTTTTTCTTCAATACCTGAAAAACAAAAAATTTGTTCAGGGATAGACTTTGCTTTCTCGCGCAATTGTTTTCCAATTTTGGTGAGAGATACGATAACTATCCGTTCGTCGGATGGATTTCTTTTTCGTTGGATCAATCCATTTTGCTCTAGTCGTTTGAGTAAGGGTGTTAAAGTTCCAGAATCCAACTGCAATCGTTCTCCTAACCCACTGACAGTACTTTCCTCATCTTCCCAAAGCACTAACATCACAAGGTACTGGGGGTAGGTAAGACCCACCGTCGCAAGGAGCGGACGGTAGATTTTCATCAATCGGTGCATCGAAGAATACAATGAGAAACAAATTTGGTTCTTCAAAAGAAGAACTTCATCTGTTGGATTCTTAACCTTTGACAAGTTTTTCGATATCCTTTTCTATATCTTCTGGTTTTGTGATGGGTGCATATCGTTTCACAACGTTTCCATTTTTATCAATTAAGAATTTTGTAAAATTCCATTTGATGTCCAGCGAGCCGAAAATTCCAGGTGCTTGTTTTTTGAGGTGCAAGTAGAGTGGATCTGTATTTGGACCATTGACTTCCAATTTTGAAAATATCGGAAAAGTCGTTGAGAATGTTCTTTCACAAAACAATTTGATTTCTGCATCTGTTCCTGGTTCTTGTTGTCCAAACTGATTGCATGGAAATGCCAATACTTCTAAACCTTTACCTTTCCAACGATCATAAGTTTCTTGAAGACCTTTGTATTGAGGGGTAAATCCGCACTCACTAGCTGTGTTCACAATCAACAATACTTTGTCTTTAAATTGTTCTAAGGGAACTTCCTCGGAACCTCGTTTCACCTTGATTTTGTAAAATTCATCTGACATGTTTGGTCTCCCTATGCCATTTAGATTGTGCACAATTTAATTTTGTTCAATCTTTTTATTTTTATTTTTGGCGAAATTGCGTGGTAGCGGTGGATAAGGAGACGAATTTATGTATCCCCGCCCAGACTCGGGTGGGGAACTAGACCCACCACCCAATACTTTCGCCTTACCACAACCGGAAATATCCGGCCACCACCTTCGAGATTCTAAGAGATTTTTTACAAAAAAGTTCCTAGTTTTGCAGAATTGACTCGCTTTCAGAGACAAACCGTTCGTAATGATACGAATTTTATTTCTCATTTCAAAAAAGATATTTGGAGCAAACAATGAAAATACAATTGGTCTTACGGCCTTTGTTGGTATGCCTACTCTTCCTTTTGCCAGGACTCTTAGCAGCCGAAGGAGAAATTCCTTCTCCCGCAGCCATCGATAAATCCGATACGGCTTGGATGTTGGTTTCTTCGGCATTCGTGTTTTTTATGATTCCGGGGCTTGCCTTATTTTATGGAGGTATTGTCCGTTCAAAAAACGTTCTTTCAACGATGATGCATAGTTTTGTAGCTATCATCGTAATGACATTGCAGTGGACTATCTTTGGATATAGTTTTGCTTTCTCCGGAGAGAATCCTTATATCGGAAATTTTGATTTAGCATTTCTCAATGGCATTGATATCGATTCTGTAAAAGGTTCTATCCCTACCTATGTTCACTTTTTATTCCAGGGAATGTTTGCAATCATCACACCTGCCCTGATTTCAGGAGCAATTGCCGAAAGAATCAAACTTTCTGCCTATGTAGTTTTTATTCTCGTCTGGTCAACGTTAGTTTATGACCCAGTGGCACATTGGGTCTGGGCAGATTCAGGTTGGTTATTAAAAATGAATGCACTCGATTTTGCAGGTGGTACTGTGGTTCATTTGATCTCCGGTATTGCTGGTCTTGCGGCAGCTATTGTCATCGGGAAACGTAAAGGTGATGCTGGATTACTGACTCATCCAAATAACATGACTTATACGTTACTTGGTTCGGGCCTTTTGTGGTTTGGTTGGTTTGGATTCAACGCAGGATCAGGACTAGCGGTGAATGGACTTGCCGCTAGAGCATTTTTAGTAACACTGATTGCACCTGCAGCTGCCGGAGCCAGTTGGTTACTCATTGAATGGCTACATACAAAAAAAGCAACAGCACTGGGTGCCGCTTCTGGAATCGTAGCGGGACTAGTAGTCATTACACCTGCTTCCGGTTATGTGGGAGTTCAAGGTGCACTTGTTATGGGTGTTTTGGTATCACCTATCTGTTATATGGCCATTTTACTGAAAGGGAAAATCAAATACGATGATACACTCGATGCTTTTGGTATCCATGGAGTTGGTGGAGCCTTCGGTGCCATCCTTACTGGACTCTTCGCTTTAGAGTTAGCAGAAGGAATGACGCTAGGAAACCAAATGACAGCACAAGTAATCAGTGTGGTGGCAACAGGATTCTATTCTTTTGTTGTTTCCTATATACTAGCACTTGTGATCGAAAAGACTATTGGATTTAGAATTGAAGAAGATAAAGAAATCACCGGACTTGACCAAGAAATTCATGGTGAAAAAGGATATGACATTAGGTAATCAATATGAAATTAGTCATCGCAATCATCCAACCCCACAAATTAGAAGAAGTTAAAAACGAACTTACCAAAAACGAAATCTATCGTTTGACCGTAAGTGATGTCCAAGGTTATGGCCAACAAAAAGGAAAAACAGAAGTATTCCGTGGCCATGAGTACCAAGTCAACCTTCTTAGGAAAGTGCGCCTAGAAATCGCTGTTAACGATGAATTTGTCAAACCCACCGTGGATGCGATTTTAAAAGCAGCAAAAACCGGACCAGAAGGTAAAATTGGAGATGGAAAGATCTTTGTAATGCCGTTGGAAGAAGTGATTCGCATTCGAAGTGGAGAACGAGGAAACAAAGCAATCTAACTAATGTATGGTGTCCGAGGGAACCAAATCCCTCGGATGGACTTTTTACATTGTGACTTTGTCTAATACATATTCCTGATTCGATTTTCCTCCTGGAACAAAAGGATACACTCCCCAACTGGATGGGATTCTTACCTCGATAATCGCAGGCCCCTTTCTATCCAAAACCTTTTGCAGCCCTTCTATTCCTAAACTCCAATCCCATTCCGAATATCCAATTCCAAAAGATTGGCATAACAACGAGAAGTCGGGATGAAAATGAAACTTAGAGCCAGAATGTTTACTTCCATAAAACAAATCCTGTTGTTGTTTTACAAGACCCAAATGCTCATTATTGATAAGAATCACTTTAACATTGAGATTTTGTTCTTTTAATGTAGATAACTCTTGTAAGTTCATCATAATCGATCCATCACCGGAAAAACAATACACATTAGCTTCTTTGTGACTTAATGCCACACCAATGGATGTAGGAAGACCAAATCCCATAGTCCCTTGTCCCCCAGAGGTAATCCAAGATTTAGGAGTTAAAAAAGGAAAATACTGAGCAACCCACATTTGGTGTTGTCCTACATCTGTCAAAATGTAGTGTTCTCCTTCGGGCATTGCAGAAACAAAATCCAAAAGTATATTTTTCATTGGATGTTGTTCTGGAATCTGTCTCCAAACTTCAATTTGTTCCAATGCTTTTGTATTTTGAATGCTAAAATCTTCTTCAATGAGAAAGGGAAGAATCGCTGAGATATCTTTCTGTAAACTCAAATGTACTGATTTGTTTTTACCAATTTCTTTTGCATCAATATCAATATGAATGATGGTAGCATAATTACAAAACTTTTGGATGGCTCCTGTTGCACGATCATCAAATCGAACACCAATCGCAATCAAAAGATCACAAACACCCAGTGCTTCATTTGCAACAACAGTTCCATGCATTCCCATCAAACCTAAATTCATTGGATCTTCTTTTTCAAAGATTCCTAAACCCATAAGGGTGGTTACTGCAGGAATTTGAAAATGCGAAACAAAATCTCGGAGACGTAAATATTCATGTTTAGCACCCCCACCTAAATAAAGTAAGGGAAATTTAGACCTTTCAAGAAGTGATTTGAATTCTCGTAAAAACAAATCTAAACTTTCATCAGTATCATCATTTCCAATATCTTTGGTTTCCATAAGCTGTTCCTCTGTTGGCCTATCGATGCTAAATAGATCATTGGGAATCTCAATCATTTCTGTTTGGATGTCTTTTGGTAAATCAATCCAAACAGGCCCCATCTTTCCAGAACCCGAAAGATGGTAAGCTTCCTCTAAGGTTTCTATAATTTGGTTCGGTTTTTCTATCTTATAAACTTTTTTAACGAGAGGAGATACGATCGTTGCTGTGGGTAATTCTTGGAAGGCATCTGTACCAGTTAAGGCCAAAGGAACTTGTCCAGAAAATACTAAGATTGGGATAGAATCCCTTTGGGCATCGGCGATTGCTGTGATGAGATTGGCAACACCTGGTCCTGAGGAAACAAAGACAGCACTTACTTCGCCAGTGCTTCTAGCTCGACCTTGGGCAATGAATCCGGCACCCTGCTCATGGCGAGCTAACACATGTTCAATGTTAGACTCAGCTAAACTTTCATACAATGGCAATATGGTTCCACCAGGAACGCCTGGTATCCACTGGATTCCTTTCGATTCTAAAAAACGTATAATATATTGACTTACGGTGATTTGTTCCCGCATAAGATCCTCCCAATTTGGTTTCCCCGTCGACTTTGCTTTCTGTCGACCGAGGAAACTAAGGAAGATTATGACAGAAAGCTACGTATGTATGAGGAGACTACGACGACGAGAGTAGAGAGGACATAACTAGACAATCCAAGAACGGGCATGGAATCCATGATATCGTATGGTTTGGTTGTCTCGATAGCCATTGGATCCAAGATTTTTTGTATTTATTCGTGCCGTCAAGATTTTATTAGAAGGAAGAAGGAAACATTTCGGACCGAGTCCTCACACTCGAGTTTGAATTAAGACAATGGTCAGATTGTGTGAGAAAATCTTAGAGAAAGAAAACGAGATCCTCACTCGTTTTCTTTGGCTCGTTTGATCAGTGAATAAAACGCTAAGAAAAATCCGAAGAAAAAACCAACGAGAAGCCAAAGAGGTTCTGTTTTGAAATATTCGTCTAGGTAATATCCTCCCACCACAAAAAGTGCGATAGAAGTTACAAATTCGAAACCAGCACCAGCCATCGCCATGGGCGACTTCTCCTGTTTTTTGTCCGATGGTTTCTCTGATTCTTTTGTCATGTTACTGGAGGATGCGGCCTATTCGGTCCCACCGAACACCCAGTCGCCACAAACGGTAACGAATGGTTCTTTCAATCCATCCAAACCTTGATTCATCATCACGATAGCGAGCGTTATGTGATGAAAAAATTTCCGAATAGTGGCATCGATTGTCTAAAGATTCGCCTTCATACCGTTCAGCGATCTCTGGTCCTTTTTCAGCCAACTCCTGACCATCCTTGTATTCACAAGTGGAATCTTTCCAATCAATAGAAAAATATATGATGAGTGCTTTACCTAAAATATCTTCTCGTTTTACAAAACCCCAAGCACGAGAATCATGTGAATCATCACGATTGTCTCCCATCACCATATACTGGCCTTCTGGAATCACACAACCATGTAGGAAGTCACAATATTCAAAGATATGCGCACGACGATCATCTTCAAAACCTTCCAGTATGAAATGTTCAAATCCAGGTTTTACTTCTTTAAACAAGGCTCTTTGTGTGGCTTCCAAGTTATCTAAATCGGATAATTCTTTTCCAATGGGAACTTCTTTTGGTGAATACGATTGAAAATCGGTGGCACCAGCTTCCTTATACTCAACAAGTGCAAAGTGTACCCTACCACGATCTTTTGTATCAATGTACTTTCTTGTAATTCGAATGGTATCGCCAGGAAGGCCGACAACACGTTTTACAAATCGTTTGGCAAAAATTCCTGTTCTAGATTCTTCTTGGGCAAGGGCTGTTGCCGGTGGGATAAAGGTTACAATATCACCACGTTTCGGATCATCAATCCGAAAGAGTTCTTTCTCAGTAAATGGCATACGAAAAGAATAACGCATTTTATTTACAAATAAAAAGTCCCCGATTTTTAACGTAGGGATCATAGAACCTGAGGGAATATTATTAGCATCTAATATAGATGATTTGAAGGCGAAAACAAGAACCACAATGATTCCGAAAGAAATTCCGGAAGCAGCAGCTCCCTCTTTTGCAGGTTCCTTAGATTCTTGTTTTGGTTTGGATTGGAAGATTGAGGAGAATATTCCCATAGGTTCGAAGCTAGGGAATTGGAATTTTCTGTCAAGAAAGGGGGAAAAAAAGCGCAAAAGACTTGTACTATTTTCGGGAATCGACGATACCATACATGGAGATCTTCTGCTTATGGAAACATCAATCCACGTTTTACGAAAAACCTTACTGGAGATGAAAGAAAGTTACGCTTTTGTCTGCATCAAAACAGGAACGGAAACTGAGGATATGGGCGAGGAGGAAATCTCCCTCCTAAAAACGATCACTGCCGGAATTTTACCAATCTATGTCAAAATCGGTGGCCCGGAAGCCAGAAACGATATTCGGATCTGCCAAAGGATAGGTATTTCAGGGATTTCTGCACCTATGGTAGAGTCAGAATATGCTTTGAAAAACTTCATCCAAACGATGAAAAACCTCCTCACTCCTTCTGAATATGAATCGTATAATAAATCGATTAATATGGAAACCATCACTGGGTATAGAAACCTGATGGATATTTTTGATTCCGCTTCCTTTCAAGATTTAGAGCAAGTAACAGCTGCTAGATCTGATTTAAGTGCGTCTATGGACAAAAAACCGGATGACAAAGAAGTCACAAGAGTTGCCAAAAAGATCATTTCCGAAGCAAAAAGCAGAGGGAAAAAAACTTCTGTTGGTGGGACTATTACTAAAACAAATTTCGATCTAATTGCAAACGAAATCGAACCAGATTATATTAACTCACGTCATGTGATGGTAGATACTAAAAAAGCGATGTCTCTTGGTGGAGTGGATGTAGCGGAATGTATGTTGTTATTTGAAATGGATTTATTCGAATTATTCTCTAAAACATTTCCGGAAAAAGGTTACTACTACAGAAACCGAGTAGAAATCAATCGGGAGCGAATCGGTGAGAGGAAGGTTCTTTACTTCATTCGATAAGTGGTTTATTTATTTTTTTTATTCAGTTTAGTTTCTCCTTTTCTCTTTATTTCTCCTAAAAACTTTCATGCCCCCTTTCAAAAGGGGGTATTTCTTTTTTCCTTCTTACTTTTAATCTTTAGTTTTTGGAAAGAAAAAAAATCCAAAAACAAACTCTATCCTTCGAATTGGTTATCAAAAAATCAAATCACGCTCCTTCCCTACTTACTTTGTCTCAGTTGTATTGCATTTTTACTTAGCAGTACATACCATGCGATTCACCTAACAAAGGCAATTGCCGATAGTTTTTTATTCCAGGATGCAGATTATATTGGTATTTCAGATATTCTTCTCTCTGTTGCGAAAGGAGATGGCTTTACCAGTGCTTATTATTCGGAATCGGGACAAGGAAGTTATCTCCGCCACCATTTTGCTCCCGGCATGGCCATACTATCTCCCTTCGTCAGTATGATTCCAAGCCGATGGGGACTAGCCGTAGGAGTTTTTTTCCTATACCAATTAGGTACCATCATTTGGCTTCTCTGGGCATATCGAATCACGAAAGAAAATCCAAAAGAATTCGGAATCAAATTTTTGTTATTTTGGGTTCTTCTCACAAACCAACTTTATCTTTATAGGATTGGTTCGAGTTATCACTTCGAAGTTTTAGTCGTTCTTTTTGGTCTCTTTTTCTTTTATCTTTGGGAAAAAAGGAAAAAGAGAGAGAACCTACCTACTTTCCATACTTGGATTTATGATAGTTTTTTAGTCGTAACACTCGTTCTTTATTTAATACAAAAAGAAGATATTGGAATCTATTTAATTCTATTTTTTCTTCCTTCTGCTTTCCACCAGTTCTACAGACTTTGGATTACGAGTCGAATTGGGAAACTGAATGGTGAATTGGATAGGGATGACTCTTTGGATAAAAACAATCTTAAAGTATTATGCCTGGTTTTTAGTATTGTTTTTTTATGGTTAGTTTTTGTATTTTTCGTTTATCCAATGTTTGGTGAGAAAAACAATTCAGTTTCCTGGACTCAAGTTCTCACACAAGAATACCATGTTGTTTTCAAACAGGTAACTGGGGTTCAAAAATCATTTCAGATTTTCTTAGAGCTTATCGTCAGTGGGGGAATTGGTATTTTTCAAATGATCCCGGAAGTTTTAGGAATTGGTTTAGTCTATGCCACGCATCTATTTTCCTCAAGACCATGGCATCATGAGGTTTATACGTATTACAGTTATACTCTCCTTCCATTTGTCCTCTACACTGGAATTTTGTGGATCCAATCGAAAAAAAGAATTTCTGTATCTTTCGCATTTTTGATTCTCGCCTGCTTATTCTGGAAAAATTCACTCGATCAAAATTTTCCATTAGATACAAAGAGAAATAGCCCATGGACGAGTGCCGCGATGCAGGAGGAAATTCGGTCCGATTTACAAGAAGCCAATCAGATCTTTTTTTCCCAAATCCAAGAGGCAAGTTCTTTAGTACAGGAGAAAACGAATCATATTCCGCAAACTAACCCTCACCCAGCCGAAAGGTCAATAAAAAACACTGAGGGAATTTTTGTATTTTCGCAATACAACTTATCTTTCTTTGTTTCAGACAAAACAAAAACTTATCCTCTAGAACAAATCAAAAATGCAGAAACAATTTGCAAAAATGCAAATCTATGTTATGCGGTATTTGCCCCAGAGTTTACCGATGAAATCTTATGGCCCAAGTCTAGAATTTTAGTATATCGTAATGAATGGGAAAACCAACAGGGGGAATTGGTTTGGAAAGGAAAACAATTGGAAGTTTGGAAAAGGCAATCACTTCCCAAAAAAAACTAAGTAACAATATGAAAGACTTCGTATCCATTCTCTCGTTTTTCGATACGAATTTGTCCCTCTAACACTAGTTTTTGGATGATACTATAGACAAGTCCAAGAGCCGTTGGCAAATGGCCTCCATTATGAACTTTTTTTCCAATGGCCGCTTCCATGAGCACTTTCAAATCGGATTCCCCTTCCCTAAGGCGGCGAAGCACTCCTTTTTCGAGAATACTGAGAGTCTTTTTTACAAGAGTGATAGTCTTTTTAGGATCTTCAATTTCGCTCCCATGAGCAGGTAACATACGTTTAATGGGCTCTTCCAGTAGTTTAGAAAGCGTAAAATAATAATCGCCTAAACTTCCATCCATTTCCGAATAAATGGCTGTAAGATTTGCGATGATAAGATCTCCAGAAAAATATATCCCAGTGGATGGATCTACAGGTGTTATATGGTATAAATTGTGACCCGGAGTGTGCAAAAACCGAAAGAGTCTTCCACCTAACTCCAAACTGTCGTTGTGGTCGATCGCAACATCTATCCTTAAAACCGGATCTCCTTTTTTGGTTTCGCTAAATTTACTAAAAAACTGTCTCCAACCTTTGCGTGATTCTTCTAAAATTCGGTTTAGTTCCTCCTTGTCTCCAAAGGCTTTATGGAATAAGTCTTCTGTTGCTTCTTCAAAGAGCATCATCGATTCTAAATAATTCCCTACTCCATCCGCCATCGAACGATAACCGTAGTAAGTTACATTCTTTGCATAGGACTTAAGAACTAAGGAAGAAGAAATATGATCCAAATGGTTGTGTGTATAAATGATATGGCGAATGTCTTTAAAAGAAAATCCCTTCGTTTTTAGGGATGCTTGTAACATAGGTATGGATTCAATATAACCGGAATCAATGAGGGTAAGCCCATCGTTCCCTTGATACAAATATATGTTGTTAGGTGCGTAGAATGGTTGGGGAAGAACAATTTTAAAGACACCGTCCCCGATGTCTTCCATGTCCGGAATTCTTTTGGGGACGGTTACTTTCACTTTTTCACCTTATGGTTGTTTTTTGATGATCAATCTTCTTTCAATTTCGAAGATTTTCTCAGGGATTTTTTCTTTTCCCAATTTCTTTTTATCGTTTTCTTTGAGGAATAAATCCGCGCCGAACTTATCCAAAGCATCATTTGCTTTGATGTTTTTTAAACCAATGAACTGAATTTGTACTTCACCTGCAGGGATTCCATATTCTGTTCCTTTGTCTTCTGTAGTTAATATTCTAGAGATACAAGTCACTGTATCACCAGAAAAAGCAGGTTGCGTGTGGTAACCTTCTGTGAAACCAAGTTCCCAAATTGCATTTTCTGAAATATCACGAGATGCCATGCCAGCTAACCAACCAAAGACGAGCCCACCGTAAACCACTGGTTCTCCACCCATAGGGCCAGAAATTCCTGCAGAATACAATTTATCGTAATGAAGTGGGTGAGTGTTTCCTACGCGGAATGTCCACTGAACGTGTTCATCCGTGATGGTTCTTCCGTTTTGGTGTACATAAATTTGACCTGGTTTAAAATTCTCAAAGTAAGTATGTCCCCAAGTCACATCTTTCATCTCTGTTGGAAATTTTAAATTAGGAAGTTTGAGAGCCGGTGTTTTTGATTCTGGGAAATATGCAGAAGAATCACCCGGTTTTGGATTTCCTTTTGGTTTTCCATTGGATTGGTAGATCATAATTTTACGTTCGTATTGTAAAACCACTTCGTTTTTTTGGTTGAGACAAAGAGTTCTTACATGGACGATTCCTGGTTTGTCTGGGCCTTTGTCATCGACAGCTAAAATTTTTGTTCGCGAAGAGAGAGTGTCTCCTGGATATACAGGAAGTAAAAATTGTGCGTTGTAATAACCTAGGTTGGCAAGCGCCTTCTCACTGTTATTTTGAACACCAATCGAAAGGGCTAAATTGAAGACCATCAGAGGATGGACAAGTAAGTCAGAAAATCCATGGGCTTTTGCATATTCCGCAGAAAGATACAATGGGTTTGCATCCATAAACACAGTGGCAAATTCTTGAGCAAAACTTCTGTCGACTGTGAATTGGCGTGGGTGGACGTAAATATCTCCTACGTTAAATTCTTCTAAGTATCGTCCGTAAATGTTCTTTTTGATATCAGATAGAGAAGCTGGCGTGCTTGGAGCTAACTCACCAAAGGGGGACATAGGTTTTTCGGCCATGGGAATTCCTTTTTCGAATGGGATAGGACTAATTTTCCAAGAGAGGTCCTACGGAAAACGATTTTTCCGATTCAGCCGGTCGCTCGTTTGGCGTATTCCTCCTTCCAGATACTATGCCAATGATACCATTCTTCACGGATAGCACGGTAACGAACCAAATCAGTCCGCACTTCCATCATTAGAGTTTCCAATTCTTCCACGCGGCGGAAAAGTCGTAAGGTCAATGCCTCCCACTCTTCTTTGTTTTGGTCCATCCATGGTTCCATAAATTTTATATCGGCCGATCGTTTCTGTAAAATGTTGCTTTTTTAGCCGGGTCGCCGTTCGATTCTGGATCATGAGCTTTGTTTTTCCTTCCGAAGATTCCATTCCAGAAAAGTACCGCACAAAACCCATCCACCAAAAAGAATACCTACTCGGTGGAGAAATCCGGATCTGGGAGGGAGAATCACAAATCGTAAAATCTCCTATATTTCTCAATCAAAATGGAAAACTGGAACAGGTCATTTTAGGTTCTTATCCCAATTTTGATGAAAAACAAAGTTTACTTGCCTTAGATGCTGCTGTCAAAGCTTACAACCACGGAACAGGCGTTTGGCCCATTTCCACACCAAACGAAAGAATCAAAGCCGTTCGAAAGTTCATTGAACTTATGAAAGCCAAAAGAGACCAAATCATCTTACTTCTTATGTGGGAAATTGGAAAAACCGAAAAGGATGCTACAAAAGAATTTGAGCGAACTATCGAATATTTAGTCGATACCATTGAATCATTACAAGAGTTAGAAACAAGTTCCGCCAATTATGTTAAAGAAGGTGGCCTCATTGCACAAATCAAACGTTCTCCGTACGGAGTGGTTCTCTGTATGGGACCTTTCAATTATCCTTTAAACGAAACTTTCTGTACTCTCATCCCAGCCATCCTTATGGGAAACACTGTAGTCTTCAAACCAGCAAAATACGGGGTTTTGCTTTTGCAGCCACTACTAGAATGTTTCCAAGAAGCATTTCCACCCGGTGTAATCAACACTGTGTATGGTGATGGTGCCAAAGTAATCTCCCCGATTATGGAGTCTGGAAAAATTGATGTTTTTGCATTCATTGGTTCCAGCTCTACTGCCAACCTCATCACAAAAAAACATCCCAAACTCAATCGCCTAAGATCTGTTTTAGGTCTCAATGCCAAAAACCCAGCCATCATTTTGCCCGACACAGACTTAAAAACTATGATTCCCGAAATTCTTTCTGGATCTCTTGCTTATAATGGACAAAGGTGTACGGCCTTAAAAATTCTTTTTGTCCACAAAGATATTATCGATGAGTTTACTAAACTCTATTTAGATGAATTTTCAAAATGGAAAGCGGGTATGCCTTGGGATCAGGACGTGAATTTTACACCGCTCCCAGAAGAAGGAAAAACAAAGTGGTTAAAAGAACTTTTGGATGATGCAATCGCTCATGGTGCAAAAATTTTGAACGCGGGCGGAGGTGAAGTAACAGAATCTTTTATGGTTCCAGCAATTCTTTCTCCAGTATCACCAAACGCACGTTTGTATCATGAAGAACAATTTGGTCCACTGGTTCCCATTGTTCCCTTTTCTTCTATCGACGAACCTTTAGAATATATCTTCCATTCCAATATGGGCCAACAAGCCAGTATCTTTGGCAAAGACCCAAAAACAGTAGGCAAACTCATTGATATTCTTGTGAACCAAGTGGCCCGTGTGAATTGGAATGCTCAGTGCCAGCGTGGACCCGATTCCTTTCCTTTCTCTGGGCGCAAAGACTCCGCAGATGGAACCCTTTCTGTTTCGGACGCTTTACGTGTTTTTTCCATTCGCACTGTAGTCAGTTTCAAGGACAACGAAATGGGACGTAATCTTCTGGGAGAAGTACTGAAAGAAAGATCCTCCAATTACTTAAGCCAAGAATTTCACTTGTAACTGCCTTTCTTTCTCCGATAATTGAAAAAGGTAAGTCACTGACTTGTTTTATTTTATGGGGGATGGGAACATGCGCTTCAGTCTATTTGTTTCCGTCCTAAGTCTAGGTTGCTTTCTTTCTTGTAACCAAGTGAATCCGAGAGATGAATTACTTTTCACACTTATCAGTGGATTGAGTCCTGTAAGCACAAACACCACTTCAGTATCTGTAGGTTCCTCAGCAAAAATCAATGTTTCGAGCGCGAGTGTAACTTTAACCTATGGTACTTCGCAACTGTTCGGAATCTCTCTTGTCAAACTACCAACGGCGAATGTTACAATTACTCTCACCTATACGGATACATCAAAATATACTATCAATGGTTCTGCAACTTCACCCAGTCCAACGGTTCTTACATTCACTCCAGCAAATTACAATGTACCTCAAACCATTAGTTTGAATTCAACTACCCAAATCATAGATTCTTCCTCACTCACAATTACAGCCACAAGCGCAGACACCTATTACAACAACGTAACAGGGAGTATTTCGATCACCCATAGAAATGTAAATATTGTGTATACAGGTACTTCCTTTATTTTCCAACAAAATGTAGTGGCTCCCAACCTCACACCAACCATTAGTTTTACACATACATCTTGTTCGGTGGCTCCTTCCCTTCCCACTGGCCTAAGTTTGAATACAAGTACATGTGTAATCTCTGGAACTCCTACAAATCCACAAGCAGGTGCGACTTATACAGTAACGGCAACCAACGGTTCAGAATCAGATACGCAAAACTTGACCATCCAAATAGAACCCACGGTTTATAAGGTTTTTATTACAGCTGCCACATATAACGGTAACTTACAAGGTGCTGCAGCAAATGGACCCGCAGGTGCCGATGCAAAATGCAATGCTGATACAAATAAACCATCCACCGGGACATACAAAGCGATGATCACCGACGGAACGAATCGGAATGCCTGTACATCTGATAACTGCGGTGGGGCTGGTGCAAACGTAGGTGAAAATGTTGATTGGGTTTTCCAATTTGGTAGGATATATATAAGATCAAGTGATTCCGCTTCTTTATTCACGCCAACTGCAGCAGGTATCAAAGTAGCACCTAGCACTAATTTAGATCACAGTTTTGATTCGGGAAGCTTAAAGGAATATTGGACTGGGTTTGCCCAAACCAACTATTGGCAAGAAGCTACAGCCCAAACTCAAAACAGTTGTAATGATTGGACCGATGGAACCACTACTTCTCCTACAGGTGACGGGGGACGCGTTGGTGCTTCGAACAGCACAACCTATAGTGCCTTTCGATCTGGAAGCGGAAGAAGTTGTGATTCCTTATACTACCTTGTCTGTGTAGAACAATAAAAATTCCAATTTAGACTCACCGAAGGAAATGGAAGTATCCCTTAACGAATCACTCGCTCATAGAAGAGTCAGTTAAGAAAACCCCTCCGATACGCTAATATTTTTCAAAAATCAAATTTCCCAAGGAATTAAATTAGCAAGTGATGCGCCAAATCCAGTGGTTTGGTTTTTTCACAGAGTTACCTTCTCTACCCATTCAACTTTGAACCCCACTAGAAAAGGTAACTCACTTACTTTTTTCACTCGCTTTCCAGAGAATCTGAGTTACAATCTTTCCCCGTGATCCAAATCCTAATCAATTCTCTTGCTGGAAAAACAGTTTCTCTCACACAAAAGACAACCGACTCACTTCTCAAAGGAATTCAATTTTTAGTAAAAGGGAGTCTAACAAGCACAGGTGGTGGACTGGATCTACTTTCCAATGCTTTTTTTTACAAACCGGAATGGAGAGAAGCTCTACAAAAGGCGGGAGTCCAAGTCAAAGAAACCGGTCACAAATCCAATGAAAGTTTACAAAAAACCATAGAGCTAACCAACCAAGCCTTTGACAAAGCACTCTTCAAAGTGGAACTAACAGCACAAAAATCTGATGATATGGTTTTTGATAACAGAATGGTATCGAGTATTCTCGGAAGCTCACACAATCAAAAATTCAAACTCACAAAAATTGATATGAGTTTTCGTACGATTGGAAAAGACATATCGGCCAAAGAAACCATAACAGAATTTAAAAATTCTAAAAAAACAAAATCTGTTCTTTTCCTTCCAGGTCTTTTTACTGATGAAACTGTTTGGCAGGAACAAACGGTAGAATACAAAGATAGAAAAATCACTTCTCCTGGCCTTGCTACAGATTTACAAGAAGCAGGATACTTTCCATTTTATTTGAGATACAACCACGGTCTTCCCATACATGAAAATGGGAAAAAACTGATGCACTTACTTGATGTATTTTTTAATGAAGATCCAGATGCCAATCCAGATATTGTATGTTATAGTTTGGGATGTCTTATCTTTCGGTCTTGTCTTTACCATGCGAAATTAGAAAACAAAGAATGGATCCATAAGTTTGGTAAAATAGTCCTTATTGCGGCACCAAACAAAGGTTCGTATTTAGAAAAAATCGGATTTTGGCTCGGATTCTTATTTGAAAAAAGCCCGAATGTGGCACTTAAAATTATTGGAATGATTGGAAACCTCCGTAGTGATGCCATAAAAGACTTATCTTTTGGACTGATTCGCAAAGAGGAAAAGGGATGGATGGAAACAATCTCTGGTTACTTCGGGGAAACTTATTTTGGTGAGTTGGATGATATGGATGTTTATCAAGCCTATGCTCTCATGGAAGGATCGGAGAATCCTTTACAAAATTTCCTTGGCGATGGGATTGTGGAGAAAAAAAGTCTTACTTACTTAACTGATAAAGTGTTTAACCAAAAAACAAATCCCGCCTTACGGACATTAGAGCTAAACAAACAAAATCATTTTTCTATCATTAGTGCAAGACCGCTCATTCATTGGGTAAAGGTAGTCTTTGGAGTGGCACAAGCAGACTAAGTTTAAGATGCCAATGTTTCCAAATGTAATTTTACCGATTCAGCCAATGCCTTAAAATCATACCCTCCTTCTAAAAAGGAGATGATTTTCCCGCCAGAGTATGTATCAGCAATTTGTATCACTTGTTTGGTTAAGTTTTCATAGGCAGATGTAGATAGGTTCATTCCACCAAGCGGATCAGCCCGGTGGGCATCAAACCCTGCAGAAACCAAAACAAACTCCGGTTGGAACCATTCCATTTCACGGTGAATGGAGGAAAATGTCGGAAAGTATTCCGATTCCCCTGCCCCACGAGCCAATGGAATATTCAAAGTAGTCCCAATTCCCTTTCCCTTACCTCGTTCGGAAAAAGACCCGGTACCTGGATAAAAAGGATATTGGTGGAGAGAAACAAAGTAAACGGAATCATCTTCGTAAAACTGGTGTTGGGTGCCATTTCCATGATGTACGTCCCAATCTAATATTAAAATGCGTTTGATTCCTTTGGATTGTAAGTATTTTGCAGTGACCGCAATATTATTAAAAATACAAAAACCCATTGCATGGTCAGACTCCGCGTGATGCCCCGGGGGACGAACCAGTGCCATTCCATTTTTTAAGTTCCCCAAAAGGACTTGGTCCGCTAAGTAAAGACCGGCACCCACAGCTAAACTTGCCGCAAGATAAGAATGAGGAGAAAAAACTGTGTCACCGTCCAGATAACCAGACCCTTTTTCTTCGCAGGTGCGTCCCACCAAACGAATGTAATTTGGATCATGGATAGTGGAAATAATCGATAAGGGAGCTTCTTTAAAATCTTTTTTCCAAAGAAAATTTTTGGACGGTAAATCACTTAGATGTTCTAAAATAGATTCCAATCTTCCATGAGTTTCAGGATGCCCTGGCCCTGTATTGTGTTTTAGAAATTCGTCATGGAAGGTGATGCCTGTTTTCAAAGATTCCATTGATCCCTCAGATTTACGAATTATTGAAATAACATAAATCGTTCAATGTATACAATCATTTCTACAATCTCTGCAATGATGCGGTCAATTTGTTTTGTGATTTGCACTTTTTCATCTGGTGTAATGACTTTATCCATACTGGCATTTCCATAGACTGCGTAGAAGGTTTTGATTTCCATAGAAAAAGTGGAATTAAACCATTCCTTAAACAATCTTTGTTTCATTTTATACTCAGGTTTGATGGAACCAGTCAGTTCCCATACAGATCCATCGGTAAACCGCAATCGAAGTTCAAATAATCCTCTTTCTTTCCGGATGTAAGTTTCTTCATCAACAGGTGAAAAATCGATCTTTCGAAGCATGACAAGGATGAGGAGAATATTTTCCAAAAACTCTATCAGACTCTTTTTCTCTGACCCACTAATTTTGGAATCATCGCCTAAATGTTGTAAATATGATTCACCCATTGCTTGAAAAAGGCGGGAAACTTCCACCATACGGTCTTTAAAATTCTTTGGATCCGATAGTTCTTCTGGAAACCGACCGTAAGATTTCAAATTGAAGTCATTGGAAATTTCTAACATGCCCAAATTTTCCTGGGGTTGGTTATTTTCGTCAATCGATTCGATTTGAAATTTCCGAACCAAATCAAAATCTTGTCATTACTACCATGAAACAACTCACGCTTTTGGTCCTTATACTATTCTTAGTTTCCTGTCAATCTGCGTCAAAGATTGAAAAAAGACAAAATTCAGATTCCTCTGGAATCACTCCCGATTTTATCGAAGGGCTATATATTAATACCAAAACCATAAGAGACAAAAAACGTTGGAGTTTGTTATTCCAAGTGATGAAAGATGCGGGTATGAACACTGCCGTTGTGGATATGCAACCCCATCCACCAACTCCAGAGCAGGTTACTGAAGCAAAGGCACTTGGATTTTATATGGTTGCAAGAGTTGTCAATTTTGAAGGTGGACTGATCGAAAAATCACCTAACGCAAATTTAATGAGCTCAATTCAAAAATCCATAAGAAAGGCTTGTGAACTTGGATTTCCAGAAATCCAGTTGGATTATATTCGTTATGCTGATGGTGGAACCAACTTCAGTATGAGTTACGAAAAACGTTACGAATCAATCCTTGGAATCATCAAGGAACATAAAGAAAAAACCAAAGAGAGTTGTTCCAAAGACACTCGTTGGACTGCCGATATTTTCGGTAGAGTTCCCTTTATCGAAAATGATGTGATTGGCCAAAGAGTAGAACCTTTTAGCGAAGAGTTGAATGGACTTTATCCAATGCTTTATCCCTCTCATTTTTACGGACTTACCAAACGAGTAGCAGATCCCTATGGGACGATCAAAGACGGACTCGATTTAACAGTCAAACGTGCCAAACAAGGTACCAAAGCCATTGCTTGGGTCCAAGGATTCAATATGATGGTAGGACCAAGTAAACTCAGTTATACTGACTACATCAAAGTACAAATGCAAGGGGCGAAAGATTCTTTAGGTCATGGATTTATTGTTTGGAATGCTGGAAATGAATATAAAGACACCATGAATGCCTATGAAAAATACAAATCAGAGCCCACTCCAAACAACCAGAAAGTTACCAAAAACGAAGAATAGTTTTTTACAAAACCATATAAACACCTAAAAAAACTAAACAGGCGGGAACTTATTTTCCCGCTTCTTCAATATTTTTTCGCCTAACATAGGCATCTGCTTCTTCTTCAGAACCCAAAAATTGAATTCTTAAGTCTTTGAGTTTCTTTTCTTTCTCCGTAGCAGATAGATTGGCATTATCTCTCAAAAAATCCTTTTCTTTAGATTCATATTTGGAAATCGATTCTTTGAATTTAGTTTCTTTCGCTCTTTCTTCTGCCAAATTCGCAGCACGTTCTTTTCCAAAGTATTTTGTTTCGATCCGGTTTAGATACTTTTCTTTTTCTTTGGGATCACTGATGGCGCTGAATTCTTTTTCCCGAAGGCTCATTTCCAGTTGGTAATGATCAAATTTGTCTTCTCTGGAAACGAGAGAATCGTAATAGGTTCCGTATGTTTTTTTCTTTAAGTCTTCAAATTGTTTTACCCTTTGTTCGGCCGGTAAGTTTGCTGATTGTTTAATAAAATTTTGACTTCCTTCCAAAAAGGAAACTTGGGACTCTTCCATACCAAAAATCAAATCTGCTTTGTCTTCTAAGACATCTCTTCGTTTTGCTTTAATTTTTTCATACAACTCGACAAAGGATAAGTCAGTTGGTTGCTCCCATTTTCTATATTCTTCTTCATAACGAAAGTATGCGAGGAAAAGATCTTTTACTTTTTCTTTATCAGGTGATTCATATTCGGAATCAATATAGGCAAGGATTGTTGCATTACACTGGTCTGGAGTGTATTCTGCTTTGCACTTACGACGTAATGCCCAAACTTCCCAAACGAAGTTGACCCTTCCAGATTTCAGATCGTCTAACAACTCTAAATAGGGTTTAGCCTTATCTTCACGAAAAGGAGAGATTGCTTCTTCCCAAAATCCTTCTCCTGTTCCGAGTGGTGAAATTCGTTCCATTGCCATTTGTTCTTCTGGACTGAGTGAGCTTTTAGATTGGTTTGTGGAGGAATCTTGTTTTAAAAAGTATAATAAACCTAAGAAAAAAATAAGAAATAATACAACGATGATAATAATTTTTTTGAAATCCATACTGACTATGATTGAAACCTAATGAGGAGTTTAGACAAAAATTGTTTGGAAAGAAAAAAGCCGGACTTGGTATCCGGCTTTTGGAAGAGGGTTTTTATAAACCAGCTTTTGCGTTTTTCGCGATGTTCAAGTAATGACCTTGCACATCGTAATAGTTTTGTCCGCTCCAAGCCAAGTTGGTTGCTTGTAAGTGGTCAATTCCAGTAGCAAACCAATAAGAAGAAGGTGTTCCTTTCCAAGCTCCCCATTTTTGAGAGTTCAATGGAACCACACCATCGTTTGCACCACCTAATCCATAAAACAATCCACCAGCCCAAGTGATCGGGTGAGTGAGTGCCATGATCGGGTGTTGGATGAGGTCAGCCCAAGCCATTTGACTTCCATAAGAATAGTATTTAATTCCAGAGTTGTTAGGTGAATTTGCGTTAAAAGTCTTCACATAACTTACTGTTAGTGATTTTCCCATAGCGATTACATCTTGCGGACGACCATCGCGATAAACTAATTTCGCAAGCAAACTAAGAGCTGAGTTTGCAAAAGGTTGCAACCAACTAGGAATCACTCCGAGAACGATATCAGCCATTGGAGCCCCTTGGTGAAGGGAATTGATAGTAGTCACTGTTTGTGTTTTTCCAGAAAATCCTAAATTGGAAACCATATAACGAATGACAAGTCCACCTTGGCTATGGCCCATCAAATGAACCTTAGAACAACCGTTTGCTGTCATCCAAGAGGAAACAGAAGATTGGATTTGGCTTGCACGAGTAGGAATTGAGTTTGTCGCAGAACTTCCAGGAGTGGTGACTTTTGCACCTTGGCTGCGAAGGTAACCGTCAAGGCCTCCCCAATACTTTACGAGTCCACCAGCAAGTCCCTGTGTATCATCAAAACCAAGGATTCCATGGACAAGTGCAATGCACTGACCATCAAGAGGACCGGCAAACAGACCGGAGGTGGGGACGGAGAGGAGGGTCGCTAAAACCCCAATCAAGATTTTCTTTTTCATATTTCACCTGAACTTTCTATGTTTTTACAATATTTGCTCACAAGAATGACATGAGTCAATAACTTATGGCAATATTAAGTCAAATGTTTCGGAACAATGTTCTTAATTAACACCGTACGTTCTCTCGTCCTGGGCACGGAAATAGCCACTTGCCTCTTCATTTTTGATGATCTCAGCCTCTTCTCCGAAGTATTGTTTCCGTAAACTATCTAGCTGCTTTTCATCCTCAGGAGTCATACCTCCCTTTTTTGAGGAGAGTTGGGTGCGTTTGTCGGAATACTTCTGTTGGTTTTGCCAAGCCTTCTCCCTTTCTTCTTCCAAAGCATCCCATCGACCGAGGGCAGCGCTGTCCATTCCCATAGCAGAACGGATCTCTCGGAGGGCAGATTTCCTTTCCCCATAAGAAAGCACCTTTAAGTCTTTTTGCACGGAAACCATAAATCCTTCTGTCAGTTGTTGGCGTTTGTTCTCCATAATCCGAGGATATTCTTTCCCAAATTGTTCTCTTAAAGTTTGTGAATAGTTACTTAGTTTCGCATCTAAATTCCCTGCCGGACTTTCTTTGATCCGTTTCAAAGTATCTCCTATGGCAGTCATTTTCTTTTCCATTGCCCAAATTTGATCAGCCTTTTCTCCAAACAAACGGTATCTTTCTTTCCATACCATTTGTCTTCGGGCCTCGTCCGACATAAGACCCACCTTACTCATGTTTGATTCTCTAAATTTATTATAATTATAAAGATTTTCTGACATTCTCATGAGCTCTAATACTTTATCAGGAAAGGCATAACCAAGAATTTGATTTAAAACTTTTACCCAATCGTTAGGATAGAGTTTAGGAAGGTCTTTCATCAACTCTTCAATCATAGCAATTTGCGCGGCAGGGTTTTCAATGTTCTTTCCATACTTTTCCTGCAGAATCCGCGCAATCTCTTCGACAGAATATTCCATAAGTTTATGGTCGCCGTAGTCTTCCGGTAAAGTAGGAAGCTCACGGCTCTCAAAGGTTTTTCCTTCCGTCAAAATGGATTCAAAGTCTTTTTGGTTTTTGTCTTTTCCTGGTCGAAGGAAAAGAATGATAAGAAAAATTAAGGATATAGATAACAGAACAATGTATAAGAATTTTTTATTTTTGATCATAATAAGAAACTAAAAGGTATTATTTTTTTTCGATGGATTGGAATCCATTAGCGGCAACGATATGCCGCTAATGATCTTTAAGTTAACCGCCTTTGGTTACGATAAACTCTAAGATGGATGCGTAAAATTCTTCTTCATCAAATGTATCTGGTGGAACACCAACTACATCTAAATGGTCTTGGCTCACAACAGAAGATTTGGAAGTCATCTGTGCGGAAGTTGGTGCATTTAAGTTACTTACATAACCTAATGTAGAATTTACGGTAATGGTATCGAAACAAATTGCACATTCGTTGTATTGCAAACGATATCCCATTTGTTGGGAGTTGATCCCTACGAGTCCATCATCATCACCATTCCCACGAGTTCCGTCACCTTTCCCTGCAGCACCATCATTGTCACAGTCGTCTAAACAATACCCATCACCATCAATATTGTAGAAACCTTCTTTCAATAAAAACAATGCTGGATTTGTATTAAGACTGTCTTGTGCTGTGATGATCGATGCCCAATAGTTTGCAGTATCGGCACTTACATTATAATTGTTGTTAAATGCCTTCATCCCAGTGGTAACACCATCTGTAGAAGAATAATCATTATATACCAATTGTTTTGCAGCCGCAACTCCGTCGTTTCCCGATCCGTAGATGGTATTTCCGAATAGTTTTGCAAGTGCATCAATCACAGAAGTCACACCAGGACCTAAATCCAAAATGTATTTTGCCGTAGGGGATCCTCTATGAGGGCTGGATACAGAAATCATCACATGGACCACTTGTCTTCCATATCTTGCACGTAATACCGCCGCAGCTTTTCTTGCATCAATTCCCCCTTGCGAGTGACCAACGATATTTACCTTGGTAGCTCCAGTGGAAGTCATATAGTTTTGTATGCGGTCAGCAAGTTGAGTTCCACGTACTTCCGAAGATTGGAAGGGAGTGACACTGGCGGCTAATGCCTTTTGACCGGAGTGAATGCTACCGTTACACGCTGTTTCCAAAAACTCGTCACAAGGATCACCAACAAAGGTACCGTAATCGTTACCGAAGTAGTAGTATCCAAGTAAGTTGTCAAATCCGGAAAGCCCATGAGCAAATACCACCGGATATACTGTTTTCCTTGCACCAGCATGCAACCCAGTCGAAACGACAAGGAGGGCGATGAGGCAAACAAGGTTTCTCTTTTTAAAGTTCATAAATCACCTCTGAACAATCTACAAACCAGTACAAAATGTACGGATTTTGTCAAGCCAATTGTGTTAAATTTGTGTTAAATTGATATATTTAGTGCATATACTGAAGTTTTAGAAACATTTTAGACACACTTTAGGGATTTCTCTACGAAAAGGAAACTTGAAAAATGGCGGATGGATTTGTGAACTTAGTTCGTCTACAACCTGAGGAGAGGATCATGAAGACCCAATTGCTTAAATTCCTGACTTTAGGGATCTATCTCGGAATATGTTTCGCATTTTTCCAGTGCCAGAAGAAAGTAGAAGACCAAACGACAGACATTCTATTTGGTACTGCCCTTGCTTACCAAGCGGCCACTTCCATCACCTGTACCAGCGACCAATTGAATAAAACCCAAAATGCAAGGATCTTCCAAACTAGTTTCGAGTCCTCTTCAGAATTTGCTTCTTTTTATTCAGTTCCCTCTCCCTACCAGTCTGTTGCTACCCACGGCCAAAGCACTGAACAAAAACGTACTGGAACTTATTCTCATAAGGCTTCGATACTTGGGTTAGGACCTACTTGCCTTTACCCACAAAATTGTAACCATAGAGGGTATCCCACAATTCAGCTGAACAAACTTCCGTCAGGTGGTTTTAAAACCCCAGTGTTAATCGAGTTTTATGTATATTTGGATATGAATTTTCAGAGTCATTCTGATTGGTTTAGTTTTGCTACTTACTCTGCTGATCCGAGTGACCAGTGGAGGCGAGTGGTACTAATCAACATGGATTCAAAAAATTATGCCTATTTGATGCATGTCCCTTTTCATAACCAAAGCCAACACAGTTACCAAAATACAACCCTTGGTTTTCCGCAGCGCCAATGGACCAAACTAACGACTTGCCTTGACTTTTCTCCCACAGGCGGAATGGCCAAAGTTTGGATGGATGGAACTTTGATTTCCACTGCTACCGTGTCTGGTGGGTGTGGTGTTTTGGAACAAGCTCACTTTGGATTGTATGCCTCTCCTACTTTGAGTTCTGGTTCAGTGTATAATGATGACTTACGTATAGAAGAAGTGACAAGTTGCCCATAGGGAAATGTTAAATTTTAAATAAATATCTAAGATTCTATTTAGATAGAAAAACAGGCGCTTACCGATGAATCTATTTTATAAAAAACTAAAAACCTAATTCTTTTAAATGTTTTACAGGAGTGAGTTCTAAAGAAGTAAAAACTCCTTCAACTTCTTTGAAGTTCCCTTGGGGAATAAAGACTTTGGAGATTCCAATTCCTGCAAGTTCCTTCAATCGTAAGCTAATTTGACCCACACTACGCACTTCTCCTGAAAGACCTACTTCCCCTAAAAATCCAATTTCTCTGGAGACCGGTTTGTCTTTAAACGAAGAAGCAATCGATGCCGCAATCGCTAAATCGAGACTTGGTTCATCAATGCTTAAGCCCCCAGCTAAATTGCTAAAGATATCTGATTCGGATAATGGAAATCCCAAATACTTTTCGAGGACTGCGGAAAGTAAAATCACACGGCGGTTGTCTAGACCCTCCGCCATACGACGCGCTTGTCCGTATGAGGATTTTGTGACTAACGCCTGTACTTCGACGCTAATGGCACGTGACCCTTCCATCACAGAAGATAAAACACTCCCTGAACGTTCTTCGGACTCAGGAGAAATAAACAATCGATGACGATCTAAAACTTGTTTTAAACCACCAAATACCATTTCAAATATCGCAGTGTCTCCCACTGCCCCGAATCTGTTTTTGACAGCACGTAAAATTCGATAATAATTAAACCTGTCTCCTTCAAAATACAAAACAGTATCTACCAAATGTTCTAACACTTTGGGGCCGGCAATTTGTCCATCTTTGGTGATGTGACCAATAAGAAAAATGGGAACGGAAGTTCTTTTGGCAGTTTCTAAAAAGATTTGTGAAGATTCACGCAGTTGAGTGATGGTCCCTGCTTGGTTGACTAAACTTTCTTTGAGTATGGTTTGGATAGAATCTATAAAAACCACTCTGGGTTTTAAGTCAGAAATCATTTGGGAAATATTTTCTGCATATACTTCCGAAGAAAGGAGGATGTTTTCTGAAGTGACACCCATCCGTTTGGCACGAAGTCCAATTTGGGAAGCCGACTCTTCTCCTGAAATGTACAAAACCTTTCCTTCGTTTGCAATGTTTTTGGCAATTTCGAGAACTAGGGTTGACTTACCCACTCCTGGCTCCCCACCGACTAACACCAAACTTCCGGGAACAATCCCACCACCCAGAACCAAATCAAGTTCGCTAAATCCTGTAGTGGTACGAATGTGAGCATCACTCACTACAGAACCTATGGATTTGGGATCGGTATACCTTCTGTCTTTTGGTTTTTCAAATACAGGAGAATCAAATCGACCCGTAGAGGTGATCCCCACTTCATCGATTTGATTCCATTCCCCGCAGGATGGACATTTTCCTGCCCAACGACTGAAGGTATCCCCACAAGACTTACATTGGTATTGGGGAAGTTGTTTTTTTGCCATCAGTGTTCAAAAAGATTTGGCACTTCCAAAAGATCCAGTTCCACCTGTGTTTCCAAAAAAGCAAAACAACGTTCCGCAAGAGCAAACCTATTTTCTCGAATCATCATCTCTGTAAGAATAGACTCGAGAGCAATGAGAAACCGAACATCTGTGGATGCATAATCCACTTGGTCTTTGGTAAGAATTTTTTTGCCCCAATCGGAGCTTTGATTTTTTTTATCGATATTTTCTTCAAAAAATTCGCGAATGAGTTCCTTTAATCCGTGTTTGTCGGTGTAGGTTCTGGCAAGTTTACTTCCAATTTTTGTGCAAAATACATTTTGTACTTTGATACCAAGCCTTGCTCGGAGAAAGGTCATGTCCATTCTTGCGAAATGAAAGATCTTTGTGATGTCTTTGGATTCAAATAATTTTTGAATATGAGGAGCTTCTTTTTGTCCAGGGAGAATTTGAACGAGAGCGACTTTATTTTTGGAATCGGAAATTTGTACGACACAGAGTCTGTCCCTTCTGGGATTGAGCCCCATCATTTCACAATCCACAGCCAACCGGTCATCCTTTTTGAAGGCTTCAAAGAAATCTTCGTTCAGATCTCCTTGGAGGACGACTGGTTTTATAGTTGAACGTTTTTGGGTCATAATGGCTTACTATGGAAACCACCCTATCAAAATCATCAAATAGATTTTTCCAAGATGAAAATTCAATACAGAGTTCATAATTCAGTCACTATTTCGAACTTCCTTCCTATTAAGGCGGGGGTTTACCAATCCGAATGTAAAAAATTCGAACTTTTACTTACGTCCAATTCCGATCCGAAAACGGGTACGGTCCTCAGTCCTAAACTCATTTGGCGAGAATCCACAAGGCCCGAAGTCGGATTTTCTGTTGACCATTTGGAATTGGAGCTTGCGATTCTACCCGATGGCGGCGGTTATTCCCTCTTCCAACATGGTTACCAGTCCTGGTCCATCTCAAGGAAAGTGGAAAGTACAAACGTTGACAAACCTCCGTTTTTATCCTTTTTACAATACTCACAAGAGAATATTTATTCCAAACACGAATCCAAAGTGGGAAAGTTTATTTCCGAATACCTAACACTTGTTTTTAACAAAGAAACAGGAAATGGAATTTTATATGCACCCATCGAACAAGGAGAATTTGGAACCAAATTTGAAGTTGTTTTAGGTGATTCAGGAAATGTAACATCCGTTAAAGTCATTTATGATGTACATTGTTTGCCAGACCTTCGTCCCAATGCAAAACTAAGCATTGCTAAAATCAAAGTCCTTCCTTTCAAAGGACAACCGGAAGCAAAACTTGCAAAATACTTTGAAGAATTAGGAATTAAAGAAGGCCCAGGCAATTTACCTAAAAAAGTCCCCACGGGTTGGTGTTCTTGGTATTATTATTATACTAAAATTGATCAAAAAACCATTTTAGACAACCTAGCAAAAGTTAGAGAATTAAACCTCCCTTTTGAATTTTTTCAAATTGATGATGGGTACCAAAAGGAAATTGGAGACTGGCTTGTTCCCAACGATAAATTTCCCGGTGGGATGCGAATCCTTGCGGATGAAATCAAACGAGTAGGACTCAAACCTGGGATCTGGCTTGCACCCTTTCTTGTTAGAAAAAAATCCGAATTTTTTCGTAAGTATCCAGAAGCAATCCTCAAAGACCAAAATGGAAAACCTGTTCCTGCCATCTACCAACCACTTTGGGGAAGAGGGTATACCTATGCTCTCGACATCACTCACCCCACTGCCCTCGCTTATATAGAAAAAGTTTTTTCAACTATAGTCAAAGAATGGGGATATCCTTATTTAAAACTGGACTTTCTCTATGCTGGCCTTCTTCCGGGAGATGTGTATAACAAAAGTTTATCGCCACAAGCTAGGTATCGAAATGCATTAGAGCTCATTCGAAAAGTAGTTGGTAAAAATACCTTTTTACTCGGATGCGGTGCACCCATGTTGCCTTCCGTTGGAATTTTTGATGGGATGCGTATCTCTTGTGATGTCGCACCATTTTGGTATCCAGAAAAGTTACGTGTTTTCTTAAAAGATAGAAATGCCCTTTGCACAAGAACAGCTCTAATCAATGACATCACTCGTTCCTCTATGCATAGACATCTTTGGTTGAATGATCCCGATTGCCTTCTTGTTCGCAAAAAAAGAAATAAAATGAACGAAGCACAAACAAAACTGATGGCTTCCGTCATGGCAGTGTCAGGTGGGATGTTACTCGTATCCGATGATTTAACTAAATTAGAAACAGATCGTTTGGATCTATTAAAAAAGGCATTCCAACTCAATCGGGAATGCCAAGCCTATACCCCAGTTCCGATTGGTATTTTTCAAGATGAATTCCCACCAGCCATGTACAATCCTGCTGGATACCTTGGTATTTGGAATCCAACGGAAGAAGAACAAACCATTCGTGCCGCAGTTCCCCAAGGATTAAAAACCAAAGAACCATTTTTGGACTTTTGGACAGGTACAATGGTCAACCTAAGGATCATTGGTGGTCATTTTGAAATCACCTTACCTCCCTTTGGATCTGTCGTTGTTGCCGTTTGATCGAGAAAATTAATTGACGGTTTAGGGAATTGGCTTAGAATCTTTGCAATTCGTCGTAAGAGGTTTTTTATGCGTATGATTAAACATTTGAGTGTAGTTTCCGTAATTGCGGTACTTATTTCATTTAACAACTGTTCTTTCTTGGATTCTGCTTCAGGTAGCGTGAGTCGATTAGGTGTATCTGTTTCTGATTCTGCATCTGCCCTTGTAAAATCAGTATCGAACAGTATCTCTTCTATTTCTGATGAAGGAAAAGAAAAAGCAATGAACCAATACAAAGAAGATGTAATTGCTAGTGTTGCATTACAAATTCGTTACGAAAACCAAAAACAAGAATTGGAAAACCAACTATCTTCAATTGCTAAATCACACGGTGTTGTAGCATGGAGATCAAATAGTGCAACTTACATTGCTATTGGACAGGGATTAAAACAAGCTAATCTTTCTCCTTCTGAAATGAAGATGGTAGCGTCTGACGTTGCAAAACAAAATGCAGTAGTCGCAAAACTAATCTTAAACGGGTACAATCTATAATCCAGATCGTCTTTGGGCGGAACCAAACCGCCCATTCCTTTATTTTTTACCTAACTTTTTTCTTTTTATTATTTCCCCTACATTCTCAAACTAATTCAAATCCTTATGGTTTTTTATATATAGATTCTAATTCTGGTCAATCCAGTGGCGGACATTCTGCACTCCGGTTTGGAGATAGAGTTTACCATTTACAATATTCTTTTGAAGATAAAATCTTCCATATTGTTAGAGAACCTTGGCATGACTTTCGATTCCAATATGGAGTAGTCCAAAATCGAAATATAGAGTTTTACGAGTGGGAATTATCGGACTCTTCAAAACGTCTTTTAAGACAAAAATGGAATGAACTTTATTTGGTTCAGGAAACTCATATTCAAAACCAAAAAAAGTTAGAAAAGGAATGGGAAATCGCCGAAAATTCATTAGCGAATCAGCGTAACGCTTTGCCAATTTCTGGATTTGGTTATTTTACAAATATCTTTGATCCTGAATCCCCAATTCCAATGTTATTTTCTTTATCCAAAAATGAAAAAGAAACGTTAAAAAAGTCAATTGCCATTTGGAATGAAAAATCTAAGACGATTCACCTAACCAATAACAATCCTATTTTACCAAATACAGACTCTCCATATCAACTGATCCGTTCTATTCAAACCAAAACTGACCAATTCGATATCACACAGAAAAAAATTTTTGTTCGTAAATTTCTTTTAGATCCTGTATTACTTTATCAACCAGCATTTTTACAATTGGATGGGTCTGAATTTAAACTTAGTGAACCAGAAATAAAAATATGGAATCATTATCTTGGCCGGTTGGTCCAAGACTTACGATCCTGCCTATTTCAAGAGGATTGTAATGAATGGGAAGAGATGACATTACTCATCAGAATCCTTTACATACAAAATTCCATTACAGAAAAAACCATTGTCTTTCCAAAAAAAAATATGGATGGTTTCCAATACCTTCCTGTTGTCGAATTACCGGAATCGGTTATGGACACCAAACAGAGAGAATATGCTTTGTTATTTGCTTCGAACAAAAAAATCTTTGCTTCTGGATATGATCCTATCCATTTTTTCAATTGGGAATCGTTTCTTGTTCGTTACCAAGGATTTTTAGAATCGGGAGTGCCACCAGAGGGAATTGAATTCAATTGGGTAGGATACAATCCTTATCAAAATTCAGATCGAAACCTGAACCATTTTGACAATTTAGAAATTGAACGAACCGAAAAAAATTATAAAACCTATACAAAGGAAATCCAAAATCTCTACTCCTACCACTTGACACATCAAAATTGTACATCGGAACTCTTTCGTTATATGAATGAAATGTTTCCAGAGGGACGTGTAGGAAACGAAACATTCTGGGATCCATTGTCAAGTCAGGTAGTAAGCCTAAATTTTATTCCAGCAGTGGCCGCATGGAAACTAACATCCAATTCCGGCACCAAACAACGAAAAGTTTATCCTTCCTACAGAAACCTAAAGAGAAAAAAAATCGCAAACTTTACAGAAAAACATTTTAAAGAAAGTTTTGTCCTGAGTTCTAAAATTTATAAACAAAACCCAATGGATCATCCCTTTTTATTTTTCACTGAAGAAACAATTTGGAACCGTCCCCTCTTGGGATTGGCAAATACAGTTTTTGGGATTGGCTATACAGGAATAGGAGTTTTCAGTGCTCCCTTTGATAAAGGTAGTCGGTTTTCCAAAGGAACAGAGACTGTATTTTATAGCCTTCCTGAACTTGTGTTTTTTAATATCCGTAAAGGACATTTTCCTTTTATTGCTGCAGAAGAAATACCAAAAGAATATTATTTAAAAGAATCCTTATGAAAACAGCTTTTTTATATCTTCCTTACCTTTTCCTTTTAGGTTACCAATTTTTTCCCACAAAACCTTGGTTCCTTCCTGGAGAGCCGATTGTTTACATAATCATTTCTATCTTCTTTATCATTCTTCAATCCTTCTTTCTTTATAAAAAGGAAACTAATCCTCGTTTTGTGACCGAGTGGAAAACCCATATTCCATCCAACTGGATTCTAGCTTTTCTTTTTTTTATTTGTTTGGTGTTGTTTCCTATTAGGAATATGGATTGGGGTGATGGACTCCTCCTTTTGGAAACCAATCTTTTAGAAACAAAACTCTTCGGGTTCCAATTCACCTTGGATGAAATTTTGGAAACTGTCCTTCATAGCCAGGTTTCCAACTTTTTTACATTCCTTGGTTTTCCTGAAGATCCAAGAATTTCTTATACATTTTTATCTCAAATAGCAGGGATAGGAATCTTATTCGGTTTTTTGTGGTCTGCAAATAAAAATCATAAATCTAATATTGTTTCCATTCTCATCCTACTTTCATCAGGTGGAATTTTACTCACCTTTGGTTATGCAGAAAACTATACTTTAGTCACAGCATGCCATCTTCTCTTATATATTTTTGTATCTAGATATGTCCAAAACCCAAAAGACAACAATCTATTGTTGTATGGAGCCACAACTCTTGTAGCAGTCTCTATGTTATTTCATTTGGTGTCTGGATATTTAGTAATTTTACTTGTATACGTATGGTATGTTCATTCACCTAAAGATAAAAAACTAAAACACTTACTCATTTGTAGTTTTATTGGATTTGGTATTCTTCTTCCTGGGTTTATATATTTTTTATTCTTCCATGACCCGGCGATCGATAGAAACAGCACACATTTGATCCACCCTCCCTTTTATCCCAAAAGCCGATTGTTATCTTTGAATCATATCAAAGAAATCCTCAGTGTTTTGTATTGGAATGCTTCAATCGCTACTTTGTTTTTATTATATCAGTTTTTCTTTTTCAAAAAAGATTGGAAGGCATTTGTTAAAAGGCCGGAAACAAAAACTACTTTGGTCGCAAGTTTTGCATTTTTTCTCCACGGGTTCTTTCACAATCCTCAGTTAGGATTCCCTGCGGACTGGGACCTTATGGGATTTTATTGGTTACCCATCACGTTTTTGGCTCATGAGTTTTGGATCCAATCTCAAGAAGTTTCTCTCGAATGGATTCCTGTTTTTATTTTTGGAACAGTAATTGTGATTTTTTCAGCGGTAACGTTAAACAAAACAAATTCTAATAAAGAAATTCTTTGGGAAGTAACTAAAACAACAATTCAAAGTTATGTGACAGAAAACAAATCGTATATAGATAGATTACCAAAAGAAGATAAAAAGTTTTTTGCTAAAGGTGATTTTCTTTTTTACAAAGGAGGAGTGATTACCTCTCAACTCTGTGATTTTCCTTTAAAAAAAGAAATCATTCGGAAAATGAACTTACACAGAAAAGAATGGAAACATGGATTTGAAACAGGAACTTTCAGGTCCAAGGAACCACTCGGTCAATTTTTGACCGAAGCTACAAAAACTAATATAGAATATATTAAATCTCTAGAAGTAAATAAGATATGTCATCCGACGCCTTAGAAGAAGTTTCTAAGTATTGGATATAATTTGAGATCTCAGTTTTCATTCCTTCTACACGAGTCGAACCTCCAGGAAGCTGGATTAAAGTTTGAACCAAAGGATGGGTGCTAGAAGCAAGTAATCCATCCGAATACAAAAAGAGAATGTCCCCTTCTTCTACTTGGATTTCATTTTCTGCAAATTCCATATCTTTCAGAATTCCTAAAATTTGACCAGACTGGTCTTGTAAGATCAAAGGAGCTCGACTTTCCTTTTGAAAAACAATGGGAAAGGGATGTCCACCCCTGGCATAAGTGATTTTTTTCTTAGGATGATCCACAACAATACTAATGGCTGTCATACTATGAGTTCCAATTTCATTACAAAGCTCACCGTTCAATCGAGAAAGTAACTCGGAAGGTGCCACTGTTGTTGTTCGAGCTAGTTCCTTATGAATCGTTGTCATAAGAATAGCAATCAGGCCAGATGTCACACCATGACCTTCGATATCACCCATCAAAATCAATGTTTTATCTTCTCCCAAAGGTAAAACTTGAAAAAAATCACCAGATACAAAACTAACAGGTTTTATATCTGCATATATTTTGTGAGCAAGCGAAGGTAAATTCATTGTTTTTGTTTGAATTTTAGCAGCAAGTCTAAGGTCTCGTTTAATGGACTCATCCATAGACTCTTTATCTTTTAAAAAATTATAATATTCAAAAGCACGAGAAATCGCAGCTTCAATTGATTTGGTATGAAATGGTTTTAGAATAAAATCAGAAGCTCTGTGATAAAGAGAAGAAACGACAGTTTGTATATCATGTTCCCCAGTCATCATAAGAACTTGGGTTTTTGAATCATAAGCTTTGATTTTCGGCAAGAGGTCTAGCCCAGATGTTTGTGGCATATTGACATCTAAAAATACGATGGGATTCCTTTCCCCTTCGAAGTATTCCAAACCTTGCAGGGGGTTAGTAAAATACCTTACAAAATAACCCAGTCCATTGATGATGAGTTCAAGAGTTTCACATATTTCTGTATCATCATCTATGATTAGAATCTCGGGTTTAAAAGAATATTCGGACATCTACTATATTATCGGCTTTGGTCGGTCTTACTTTGAGACCAATGTGAATTTTAGTTTTTCTTTCACTTCCTCTACTTTCTTAAAATAGGCCTCATGGAAAACCTTTTTCTCCAAATAAACATCGGTACAGGAAATCATCTCTCCATATTTCCACTCGTAAGGATCGCCATTTTCATAACGAACTCTGTTCTGGTGGATTTGAGAAGATAAACTACGTAAATTTGTTCCACGAAAATTTTTCACAAGAGCACGAAACGTTCCTTCTTTTTCAGGATCAATAAAACGAAATTTGCGAGAAAACAAAACGGCATCATGAAAGTATTCGGGAACATTAAAGGCACCAGATGTTCCAAGTTTTTTGGAGAGGCCACGTATAAAATCGGTAAATTCGTTTAGAACATTTAAGCCCGGGTATTCTTGTCCAAAGTACAATTCCTTTTTAAGATCTCCAGGTTCAAAATTAATATTTTGAGTGAGGAGCCAATCAATATAAATCATAGGGAACTGTTCATCGTCACCCTTTAATTGAAATTGAGAAACTTTCAAACGTGTATGAACTAAGATTTTTCTATTTTCTGATTTTATATAAATTCTATTATCATAATCATTAAGAATTTCTAACTCAATGATAGAGTTATAAAACCCTCGTTTTTCCACAGCAGTGATTAAACCTGCATTTACTAACATCTGTTCTACTTCGTAATGAGTGAACCTATTAAATAATTTAGGTTCCATATTTAATGAAGTATTTAATTCTTTTGATACATCTACTAAAGACAAATCATCTAAATCAAGCCAATCGGATTGGTTTTTCTTTTTGTCTGTAGAGGAAAAAACTCCCATTACTTTTCACCAAATGCAGTGATTGTGTTAAAATGAATTTCAACCGTGTCGCGAAAGTCTCGTGCATAACCGCCCGCAAGAGTCACAACACAAGGTACACGCAGCGACTCTGCAAACTTACGAACCATCAAATCTCGTTCTTTCAGACCTTTCATGGAAATTTTTAATTCTCCAAGAGAATCATCTTCATAAGGATCAGCACCTGCAACATAATAAATTATATGGGAATCAAAATCTTTCTGAATTTGATTTAATGAAGTTTCTAATGTAGTTAGATACTCATCGTCTTTAGTATTTGGTTCTAAATTCACATCTAAGTTAGATACTTCTTTCTTTGGATAAAGATTACCTTGATGCATCGAAAATGTGAAAACCTTGTCATCATATTGAAAAATATACGAATTTCCATTACCTTGATGCAAATCTAAGTCAATGATGAGTGCATTTATATTCGGATTTGTTTCTTTTTGTTTCCGTATAGCAATTGCTACATCATTTAAATAACAAAAACCTTCCGCTTTATCCGGAAAACTATGGTGGTATCCTCCGCCCATATTAAAGGCAAATTGAAACTTTTTAGATAGTTCTGCTGCCATTATGGTGCCGCCAACACCATACATAAAACTTTCCACAATACTTCGATTAAGTGGAAGTTCCGAATACATGGTTCGCGAAGTGTGTTCATAACTAAACAAATCATCCAAGTATTCTTTAGTATGAACGAGTTCTAAATCTGCTTCTTCTGCTTTTTTAGGTAGCAAAATGTCCCAAGATGCATATACAGGATCTCTTTTGACACGATTATAAAGATGAGAATACTTATGAGCCGGGAACACATGACCCGGTAATTCGAGATTGTACGAAGAATGGTAGATGAGAGCGAGTGCATTAGATGCCATTAAAATGATATTTTTGTTAAAAATGACACAAGTCAATTCAAACCGTACAATTTACTTGCAGGAAAAAACAAAAAAGCTAAGAATAGGGTCTATGCCGGTAGACGAAAAAATCCCCAACAAACGCACCAAAATTATCTGTACCATCGGTCCCGCATCTGCTAACCGCGAAACTATCTTAAGTCTCATCTATTCGGGAATGGATTTGGCAAGGATGAACTTTTCTCATTCTACCCACGACTACCATAAAGAAATCTTCGAGTTGCTACGAGAGTGTGAACAAGAATCTGGTAAATCCATTGGTATCCTTGCCGACTTACAAGGCCCCAAAATTAGAACAGGGAAGTTGGGAACGGGGCCCTTGGAACTAAAAACGGGTGATCAAATCACCATCAATAATAAATCCGATTTCCTCGGCACAGAAAATGAGATTGGTTGCACCTACCAATACATCCTAAATGACATTGACGTAGGACACAAACTATTGATTGACGACGGCAAACTTTCGTTTGTCGTAAAATCCAAAACTAAAGAAAAAGCAGTTTTGGAAACAGTAATTGGAGGTACGTTAAAAGATAACAAAGGAATCAACCTTCCAGGAACTCCAATTTCGGCACCAGCTCTTTCAGAAAAAGACATAGAAGATTTACAATTTGCACTATCTTTAGGTGTAGATTATATTGCATTATCCTTCGTTAGACGAGCGAGCGATTTAGAGATGGCGCGTCAGTTTATGAAAGACAGTTATGCTGGCCTTATTGCAAAAATCGAAAGACCCGAAGCAATTCAAAATATTGAAGAGATTATAGACAATTGTGATGGAATCATGATAGCTCGTGGTGACTTAGGTGTGGAGTTAGATACACAATATGTTCCCATCATTCAAAAAGAGATGATTACAAAACTCAACCAAAGAGGAAAACCAGTAATCACCGCAACACAAATGTTAGAAACTATGATCGACAACCCACGTCCCACACGTGCGGAAGCAAGTGATGTTGCCAATGCTGTAATGGATGGAACAGATGCTGTGATGTTATCTGGGGAAACAGCTTCGGGAAAGTATCCAGTGGAAACGGTACGAACCATGACAAGTATCATCCAAGCTGCTGAAGAATCAGAAATTTATTTATCACATTTGAGAAATATGGATCGGACCGAATTTGAAGTCGAACGAACTGCCCTTGGTAGTGCTGCAGAATCTATTACTAGGTCTATCAATGCAAAAGCTATTATCAATTTCACAAGGTCAGGATACTCCTCCCTACTCTCTTCAGAGTTTCGTCCCTTAAAACCAATTTATTCATTTACACCTTTTCTTGGTACAGCAAGAAAGATGCAATTGTTTTGGGGAGTGGAAGCCTATGTGATGCCTATGATGGATAAGTTTCCAGATATGATTGCCTTTATGAGTAAAACTCTTAAATCAGAAGGAAAATTAAAATCAGGAGATACTGTTGTTATTTTGTCTGGTGCTCCAGGATCTGTGGCTCAGACTGTAGACTTCATCCAAATCCATAAAATCAAATAACGATTGTTTTGCGAATGCCTCGGGCTGCCAGTGTTGCGGTTGTCCAGGCATTCTGAAAATTAAAACCACCTGTAATTCCATCTACGTCAATAATTTCACCAGTCAAATAAAGCCCAGAACAAAGTTTGCTTTCCATGGTTTGGAACTGAATGTCCTTTCTGGAAACCCCTCCCGCTGTTACAAACTCTTCTTTAAATACTCCTTTGGCGACCATTCGAAGTTTGGATTGAGTTAACGAAAGACTTAAAGTCCTGATTTCTGACTTTGAAATTTCGGAGTAACGTTTGTTAGCTTGTATTTTGGATTCTTTTAAAATCCAATCCCAAAACCGAGAAGGTAGTTTCCATTCCGAATCGGGAGCCAATTTATCTGCCGGTGTTTTCTCTTTTTTTGATAAATAGTCTTCTTCTAAACTTTGAGTTGATTTTCCACCGATCCAATTTACAGAAAGATCCACTTTGTAATCAGCTTCAAATAATGTGCGAGCTTCCCAAGCAGAGAGACGAAGGGCACAAGGCCCACTTAGCCCCCAATGTGTAATCAGAATAGGTCCTTTTTGAGGTTTTCCTTTCGGCAATACTTTGAGTTCACAATGAGGAACCACAAGGCCTGTGAGCTCCATAAGATCTGTATTTTCTAAAGTCAAGGTAAAGAGTGAAGGAACAGGAGTGATGATTTTATGTCCTAACTTTTCAAGTATACTCCAAACCTTTCTGTTGGACCCGGTGGCTAGAAGTACAATATCAAAATTATCTTCCACTCCTCCTTCCCATAGAATCTTAAATCCTTTGGATTGATCTGAAACTTGGTTAGAATAAATTCCAACTAACCCTTGTTCAAAGTGAATTGGAATTTTTTTTAATTTTAATTCATTTAAAAAACATTGGATTATGGTATCCGAACTGTCAGTAGTAGGAAACATCCTGCCATCAGCTTCAGCTTTGAGTGTTACCCCTTTTTTTTGAAACCAGGCAATTGTATCTTTTGGTTGGAAAGCTTCTAATGCCCACCGAAGTTCCTTGTTTCCCCTGGGATACCTATCGGATAGAAGTTCTGGATCAAAAAGATTATGGGTAACATTACATCTTCCACCACCAGAAATTCGAAGTTTAGAAAGTGGTTCTTTCGACTTCTCAAAAATCTGAATATCACATAACCCCTGTAATTCTTCATGAATTTGTAAGGCAGCAAAACAACCGGAAGCTCCAGCTCCTATGATTGCAATTTTTGGTTTTTTTGCCAATCCTACCACTCACCTGTATTTTGCATGGAAACCCAAGGTTCTGCTAAAGGCAATGGTTTCCCTTTTTGGAGAAGTTCTATGGAAATTAAATCAGGTGACCTAACAAATGCCATACGACCATCCCGAGGGGGACGATTGATGGTAACTCCCATTTTTTGCATCTGCTCGCAGGTCTCATAAATGTTATCTACTTCATAGGCAATGTGTCCAAAGTTTCTACCTGAAGAATAGGGTTCGGTCTGACCCCAGTTGTAAGTGAGTTCGATCTCGGGTGCATCTGCTTCCCCGGTTGATAAAAATACTAGAGTAAATTTTCCCTCAGGATGCTCATTCCTTCGAGTGATTTTAAGTCCAAGTATCTCCACAAAAAAATGAAGGGCCCGATCTAAATCCAAAACGCGGATCATTGTGTGTAAATATTTCATCTGTCTTACTATAAGAAAAAATAGACCAAAAGCACAAGCCAAGAAATAAATTTAGGAATTTCATAGGGAAGCCAATCTTTATTTCCCTCTAATAGCCTCCCTAAAGAAACGAAGGAAAAAACCAAAAGTACAAAGACAGAAGCAATTTCTCCAAAAGAAAATAGATGCATACGTTTCAAAAAATACAAAGTGAAGATTGTGGGAACCAAAAATGAAATCAGGAGGAAGGACCGATACAAAACATTTCCAGACTTACGCCTGTATTGTGGTTCCAATGCCTTATATGCAATTTCTCCTCTGTGATGGCTCAACCATACTTTAGGATCTTTCACACCTCGATCCATAGGGGGCTGCAGATCATCAGGCCTTACAGAAGGATAAGATAAAAAGGAAATTAGTCCCTGCCACTTGTTTTTTGTAAGCATTAAATCAGAAAACAAATCTCGAAACACATGTAGTTCAGCCGTCACTGGATCATAAGTACGGAGTTGTGAAACAAGTCCATACCTTGGTTCTTTGATTTCTTCACAAAAGGTTCCGAATATTCGATCCCAAAAGATAAACACTCCCCCATAATTTTTATCTATATATTCAGGATTCATTGCGTGATGAACTCTATGGTGAGACGGTGTGACAAAAACAAATTCGAACCATGCCGGCAATTTACCAATGGCACGAGTATGAACCCAAAATTGGTAAGTACGGTTCAAAGCATCGATGATTAAATAAGATTCTACGGGAAATCCAATAAGTGCCAATGGCAAATAAAAAAGTCCAATCCCGATATTACGAACAAAGGATTGCCTGAGAGCTACTGATAAATTAAATTCCTCACTGGAATGGTGCACTACATGAGAAGCCCACAAAACTTTAATTTCATGGCTATAGCGGTGTGCCCAATAGAATAAAAAATCAAGTAGAACAAATAAAATAATCCAATGCGCAGGCGAGTTTGATGATAAAAAACCTTTGGAAAAAAATTCTGACCCCCAAGAGATTTGATACAAAGCGTTATAAACAAAAACCAAAGCAAGTAAAATAACGCCATCAAAAATGCGACTGAGGACTCCTAAACTTAAGTCTGCCAAAGAATCTTCGTAAAAATAATAATCCTGTTTTTTAAACCGAGTATAGAAAACCTCAACCAACATAAGTAGAATATAAATAGGGGCAATGGATTCAATGAGTCTCATAGGGTATCCTTAAGTCACTATTATCTATACTGGTATTATTTGAAATGCAACCTCGTTTCTAGTGATATGATCCTAATGTTTCGCAAAAAAAACATCCAAACAAGAACGTTATTTTATCAGAAAGATCGAACCCTTAGAATTATTTTAATTTATTACTTAAATCTAAATTCAATTCATTGAATGCATTGGTAAGTCCTTGATTCCAACCAAGGACCAGAGCTTCTGGATCTTTTTTCTCAATGGACTGGATTTGTTTGTATGTTTTTCTAAAAACTGGTGTAGAGATTGAATCTTTATCCTCATACACAACAACTTCAAATTCAATAACAGCCTTTGGTTCTTTGGTTCGGAAATCTCCATACATTTGAGATAAGTTCAGTTCTATAAAATGGGTAATATTTACCCTGGTATGCATACTAGCATCCCATTCAAAGTTCCCCGATTTTAAAAGCGAACGAACGAACTCTTCTTTAAAGTTGTGCGCAGGAGGGATAAAGAACCCATTATAATAATCTGATTCATAGACTGCATTTTCTTTGCGATAAACAAACTCTTTTCCCTCAAATCTCTGCGAGATAAAAACCTTACGCACAATGAAAGATTTTGGTTTAGATACAGAAAACAATTGTTTGGTGTCACCAGCTTCAATCAGAAAGAACCTTTTTTCAGGAAAGGTTTTACTAACACCAAAACAGTCGTTAAGTAAAAAAAGTAATCCAAAAAGAAATATAGATCGTATAAATGATTTCATTATTTTTATTTCCAGAGTTTAGACTTGTTTGGTGCTTCTCCGAAGAGAAACTGAGAAGGATATTTTTTAGCATTAGCAGTTACTTCTTTTAAGTCTTCAGAAGCAATTCGCAAATTTTCAATCGATGTTGAAATATCACCTTGGTTGGAAGCAAGTAGTGTATCCAAACGTTTTAAAGTTGTTTGTAGTTGTGTCACAGATGCGTCCAATTTTTTGGGTAACCCTTGTGTCTCTGGACTAGCGATGAGAGCCTTTACTTCTGCATTGGTTTTTCTTAGGTCAACCAAAAGTCCTGTGGATTCACGTGCTAAGTCTCCGAGTTTGGCTTCCTGGATAGTTTGATTTAAGTTACGGATCAGTTCCCCTACACCCAAAAGAATTTTATCTACATCTGCTTTTTCTACTTTATCAAAAAACTTATCGACTGAGGCCGTAAAACGAGAGATGGTGCTTGGCGCTGACGGTATATAAATAGTTTTTGGTTCCCATTCAATAGATAATGGCGGATTTTTTTCAGGATTAAGATAATCTACCTCAAGATAGGCAGTTCCAGTTAATCCTTGTGAGGCGAGACGAACCCGAAGCCCAGTTTGAATCATTCTTTTTACTGTTTTCTTTAAATCGTCGCCGTATACTCCTTTTACAAAGTCGGGGACAGACATTTTAATTAATACATACCTGCCGTAACGAAGTTCCGTATCCTCGGTGAGTTTATCCGAATATTCATTTTGTACAAAAGTAATTTCTTGGACAGTGCCTACCTTTACACCACGGTGTTTGACCGGGGACCCAATATCCAAACCTTGTACCGATTCATCGAAATAAGTTTCTAAACTTACGGATCTTTGAAAGATATTGCCTGCTGTAAATACTATCAAAAACAAAATGAGAGTAAAAAAACTAACAAGAACGAAAACCCCAACTTTAAAATAGATTTTACTTGATTGGTTCATAAAGGGGAACTCTCCTGTGGTATACGATTAAAGAATTGTTTTACAAATGGATCTTTTGATTTCTCTTTCAAATCTTTTGGTTTGCCTTCGGCAATGATCCCTTTTTTGGTTTTATCTAATACGATCACTCGGTCTGCCATAGTAAATACAGAAGGTAATTCATGTGTCACGATCACAAAGGTAACGCCAAGAGTCCTCGACAAACGAATGATTAGATAATCTAACTCAACACTAGTGATGGGATCAAGGCCAGCGCTTGGTTCATCTAAAAATAATATTTCGGGATCCATAGCCATTGCGCGTGCAATGGCAGCACGTTTTTTCATTCCACCGGAAAGTTCTGCTGGATAAAGATGAGCGAAAGGAAAAAGACCTACCATTTTTAATTTGGTCATTGCTATTTCATTCATGATGGCAAGTGGCAATTTCGTAAATTCTTCCAAAGGCAAACGAATGTTTTCGAGTAAAGTCATGGAACCAAAGAGTGCACTTTGTTGGTACATTACTCCAATTCGATTCCAAATTTCTATTTTCTTTTTTCCTTCCGCCAATACTATATCATCTTCATCAATCCATATACGGCCGCTAAATGGTGATGTTAATCCAATCATATTTTTTAAAACCGTAGACTTTCCACAACCCGAACCTCCGAGGATTCCAAAAATTTCTCCTCGGTTCACTTCAAAAGAAATATCTTCCATAATCACAGTATTGCCATATCCAGTGGTTAGGTGTTCTACTCGAATGATTGGTTTTTCTTTCATATTTTTAAGTAAAAGTATAAGACGGAAAAAATTCCATCTAAGATAGAAACAAGTATGATGGAACCAACCACTGCGGAAGTGGTTGATTCCCCAACAGCTCCTGCTCCTGATGCTGTTTTTAATCCTCGGTAACAACCAATGGACGCAATGATCATTCCAAAAAAATAAGATTTTAAAAGTCCACCTAAGATATCTGAAAGTCCCACCGCAAGATTCACTTGGTTGATAAAAGTAACGAGAGGAAATCCGAAACTAATCAACACAACTGCTCCACCAATGAGTCCAAACAAATTAAATACAATAGTAAGAAGTGGTGTCATCAGAAGGGAAGCCACCAAACGAGGAATAATGAGAAATTGTACGGGAGGAAGTCCCATCGTAGTCAATGCATCGATCTCTTCAGAGACTTTCATCGTTCCAAGTTCTGCTGCAAAGGCAGATCCTGACCTTCCCGATAAAATAAAAGCAGTCATCAAAGGACCAAGTTCTCGAAACAAAGAAAGACCCACCAAGTTTGCTACAAAGATTTCCGCACCAAACCTTCTCATAGGAATTGCCGACTGAAAAGACATGATGAGACCAAGCAAAAATCCTATCATCGCGATGATTGGGAATGCATTCACACCCATAGATTCCGCAACACGAAAAGTGTCCTTCCAACGAATTTTAGATGGATGTAAAAAAGAACGCCAAAAAGAAACCGTTAGTTCCCCGGTAAACGTGATTAAGTATTTAAACTCTAACAATGAATCAATGGTAAGTTTCCCGATTTTTTCAGATCTTCGAAGAGCGTTTGCTAGTATTTCTTTATTTTTTTTACTATCATCTTCAGCAATACTCAGTCGGTATTTGAATGCATCACCTAATCCATACAATGCGAACTGAATTCGTCTAGTTTCGCATTCCACTCGAATTAATTTTAAAAAAGAAATACCAGAAGTGTCTGATTCCTGTAAATTTCCAGCATGAACGGCGACGTTACGCGGTGGATTTTTTTTAAGGATTTCGAAAAATGTGGTCCAATCTTTGCCAGTTTCTTTGGCAGTTAGGACTGCAGGGAGGTGGATCTCTAAGGTGCTACCTTCCCTCAAAAAGGAGGATTGTCGTTGAATGGTATCCACGTTTCATACGTAATTCTAATTCAGAACGAACCCTAGGCAAGTGATTTTATTTTACAATCCAATCGATTGATTAAAAGATGAACCATAGTGTGGAATCTAACAAGTCATTTGATTGCTTTTTCTGCCGGACTTTCCTTGCTCTTTGCTTGGGGAGAATTCTTGCGAAAAAACAGCACAGGACAAACCAAAGTGCAAGGAATGTTATTTCTCTTTGCCGCCATGTTTCAGGCACATACCTATTTTACATCCACAGGCCTTTACCAATTTTTCCCTCATTTTTATCTCATCCATTTACCCTTCACCGCCTGTATTGGAGCACTTCTTAGGCGCTACTTCTCAGAACTCTGGGATGAAAGTCCCAATGGAAACCGGTTTTCTTACTGGGAATTAATTCCTGCAGGGATTGTCACTGTTTTACTCATTCCCTTTTATACATCCTCTGGCGAAGATAAAATTGCACTTCACACTCGCTATTTGAAGGAGGGTGTTCCACTGCTTTTTCAAATTACGATTCTCATCGCAGTTTCACCCATATTTTATGCGGCTTTTTATGTCTTCACTAACATGGTTAAATACATTCGTTTGGACAGATTCAGAAATTCAGCTCACCTTCGTTTGGTGGGTATTGTAGTCGGGATTGGTGCCTTTTCTAGTTTAATTGGAATTTATACTTTATTTTTCCACCAAAGGCATGGATTGGAAATTGTCTCCACATTCATCGCCTTACTCCTCATTGGTGTTTACCTCTTGCGACAAAAAAGTCCAGAATTATGGGGAGAAGTGCAGAGAATTGTCATCGAAGAAAAGAAGTATCAAACCTCGCAATTGGGCGGATTCAATTTAGAGAATCTTCAAAACCAACTAAGACAACTAATGGAAGTGGAAAAAATCTACAGAGACGAAAGTATCAATTTAGAAAAGTTGGCCATAGAGATGAATCTTTCAGAACACCAACTTTCTGAATATTTGAACCTCCACGAAAAGAAGAGTTTCTTTCACTTGGTGAATCACTATCGTATCGGGGAAGCTAAAGAACTGTTTTCGTTACATCCGGAAAGAAACATCCTAACAATTGCTTACGATGTGGGGTTTCCTTCCAAATCAACATTTTATGACGCATTCAAACGAGAGATAGGTACTAGTCCTAGTGAATTTAGAAAATCATTGAAACAATGATCCGAATGGACCCGTTCGGAATCATTTTTTATTCCGACTTTACCGATCCGGTCGATTTGGAGTTTGATTTTTGTTAGAATGGATTCATTCGTAAGTGTTGTTAGGAGATTTGTATGTTTGGTGGACCAGTTCAGTGTGAATTAGTTTTAGATTGTGTTACCAAAATTGGATTTGCACAAGGGATTTTGAATTTCCTACGTTATTATCCAATTGCAGGGTTAGCTTTTCTTTTATTCTATGTTTGGCGAAAGGATTTTTTCGAAACCTACCGCATTCAAAAAGTATACCCGAAAGCCGAAAAAGTATGGAAGGAATTCCGTCAATCGGCTGTCACACTCGTTGTCTTTACACTCGTCGCTGTGACTAACATCACTTTAATGAAGGCAAAAATTGTTCCGAGTGCAGTGTACTTTGGACCAGTATCCGGATGGTCTGGGGTTGGATATATTTTCTTAAGCTTCGCTCTCATCACAGTTTGGCATGAAACTTGGTTTTATTGGATGCACCGATTTGCTCACCTAAAAAAAGTATACCCACATGTGCATTCCGAACACCACCAATCGGTAAACCCTTCTCCACTTGCCGCCTATAGGTTCCAAGCAACAGAAGCATTTTTAGAAGCCATATACATTGTTCCTTTTGTGATGTTTATTCCCATTCATTTTTATGTGTTAATCTTTCATACCTTCTATGCTATGGTTTTAAATATTTGGTGGCATTTGGGTTATGAATTTTTTCCGAAAGGTTGGGCCTCACATCCTATCACAAAATGGATCAATACCTCCACACACCACAACCTCCACCACCAGAAGTTCCAAGGAAACTACTCTCTCTATTTCAATGTTTGGGACAGGTTGATGGGAACTAACTTCCCAAATTATGAATCTTACTTTGAACATGTGACTGCAGAAAGAGATAGGAAACGAAAAGAGAAAGTGGCAAGTGCCAACGTCGATCGTGAAGTTTTGGTTTAGAAAATTTAAGGTTATAAGTTATCTTTGCTTATAACCTTTCAGTTACAAATGATGAATCAGAAAGAACTGGTGTTAAGTTTAAAATATTAACAAATACTTCTGGAAATTTAATTTCATCTTAGAATTATAATAAACATAAAACCAAATAACCCAAAATGAATGTGCTAAGATTCATGATTCAATAAATTTACCATAGCAGATATTATCCCTATAAAAAAACAAAACCTGAATCTGATTCCTTTTGAATAACCAGTTGACCTATTTCTCCTTATCATCCCTAACAGAGATAGAGGGGAAGTTATGAAATATGAATTGAAAGACAAAGTAGTCCTAATCACCGGTGCCACTGGGGGGATTGGAGCTGCCTGTGCCAGAGAACTACATGCCAATGGCGCCAAACTGGTATTAACCGACATTTCTCAATCTTCAGTAAATGCTTTGGCATCAGAGTTTGCAAAGGAGAGAGTTTTAGCAAAGACGATGGATGTAACCAATTGGGAATCCATTAAAAAAGTAATCAAGTTGACTGTCGCTACTTTTGGTAGACTTGATATCACCATTGCCAATGCTGGAATCTCCTGGAAAGAATCCGCATACACTGTATTTAACTGTGATGAGGCTGAATTTGAAAAAATAATAGATGTGGACTTATTAGGTGTTTGGCGGTCAATCAAAGCGTCTTTACCGGAAGTAGTCAAAAACCAAGGCCAAATCGTAGTTACTTCCTCCATCTATGCCTTTACCAATGGAATGTGCAATGCACCTTATGCCACATCCAAAGCCGGAATCGAAATGTTGTCCCGCTCCCTTAGAGCAGAACTGGCTGGTAAGGGTGCAAGTGCGACTGTTTTATATCCTGGTTGGATCTCAACACCACTTACAGAAGGTGTTTTCGGTGGAGACAATCTAACAACAGAAATGCGGGAGATTGGATTTCCTCCTTACTTGAGAAAAGCAATCCCTCCTAAAAAAGTGGCCACAGCCCTAGTCAAAGGATTAAAGAAAAGAAGCCCAAGAATCATTGTCCCTGCAAGATGGATTCCTATCCAAATTCTCCGAGGGATAGTGGGTATAGTTTCCGATTGGTTTCTTGCAGAGAATTCAAAAATCCAGTCAATGCTTCTTGCATTGGAATCAAGGACCAAAAGAAGAAAGTAATTTTCAAAGGAAGGTGCATTTAGAAATCGCAAAAGTAACTTTTTGCAGTGGCCTACAAAGGTAAGTGACTTACTTTTTACAGCTGCTTTCAAAGGTAAGTGGCAAACTATCGAAAGTCTGTTTCCAAAGGGATGTTCCATAACTTTTACACCCACTTTCTTTATACAACGTGTCCATAATTAGGACTTGTTTGCTTTTCCACGGTCACCAAAAGCAAAGGAGATCATAGTCCTTTTTCGGCAACTTTCGAAAGGAACTGACTTTCAATCTACATTCACTTTCGAAAGAAAGCCACTTACCATTTGCACCTACTTTCCTACTCCGGTGACTCACCCAGACCAAATCTCAACCGAACTGACTTTCCTTTTTTCTCTCTGTGAGACATAAAATGCTTTAGGGGGAAGAAAATCCGACCGAAGGGGAGTGTAGAGAGGAAGAGAAATATGTTTGAAGCAACACATTTCATGAAAACTCAAGACCTTTTGGAACGTGGCCTTGGTGCGGCGACCCAAAGGCGAAAAGTGATTACTGATAATATCGCCAATGCGGATGTTCCCAATTTTAAACGCTCGGAAGTAGTGTTTGAATCTATGCTCAAACGAGCCATAGAGTCTGAGAAAATCGAAAAGGACAAAGCAGTACCGACAAAGATCACGAACGACCGTCATATAGAATTTTTTAAACCATTAGACTACCGCGATGCCAAACCCAAAACCAATTTGGATTATCTGACTACGATGCGTCCTGATGGAAACAACGTAGACATTGAAAAAGAAGTGGTCGAAGCCAATCAAAACCAAATGAGTTACAGCCTTATGATTGATAGACTCAACCAAAATAATCGCCTTCTCAACATCGTGATGAGAACCAACTAAGGAGTAAGTTATGGGAATGTTTGATTCTATTAATATTTCAGCGACAGGGCTTTCGGCCCAAAGACTCCGAATGGATGTCATTTCCAATAACATTGCAAACTCGACTACAACGAGAAATACCAATGGAGATGGTCCTTTTCGAAGAGACCGCGTCATACTAACACCGATTAACTTAAGAACCAATTGGAAAAGTCCAGTGTATCCTTTTGGTGTGGCTCCCGGCGAAGGCAAAGGGGTAAAAGTGATGAAAATTGAAAAGGACATGAGTCCTCTCAGGCTCACATATGATCCCACTCATCCTGACGCCATCCAAACGGGCCCCAAAAAAGGGTACGTGGAACTTCCCAATATCAACATCGTTACAGAGATGACGGATATGATCTCGGCATCCCGCTCCTATGAGGCCAATGTCCAACTCATCAATGGATCCAAAGCAATGATGAACAAAGCTATGGAAATCGGTCGGGCCTAAAAATCCGACCCAATCCCTTCCCAGCTTTCCCTTTTTTTAATGTGACATAATTTTTTTCTTTAGGTTTTCCCAATTTGGCCGATGAATAGAATGAGGAAACACCCATGGCCATTGATCGCATTTCCAATCTAAGTTCCCAAACCTACAAACCCTATTCCCTTCTCCCCCAAGGAGACAAGGTAGGAATCTTTCGTTCCGATGAACGCCACTATGGAAAAACGAATGAAGCTAAATCTCCTGATGAAGTAGCAGGGACTTTCGGAGATGCTTTAAAAAAAGCCTTTGAACAAGTGAATGACCAACAAGTAGAAGCAGATGAACTCACACAAAAAATTGTTTTTGATCCAAACTCTGTAGAACTCCACGATGTAATGATTGCTGCGGAAAAAGCTAGGATCTCTTTGACATTTGCAAAAACAATGTCTGATGGATTTGTAAGAGCTTACCGCGAACTAACAACACTTAGATAAACGATAGCCAATGGTTTATGGCGTAGGGCGACCAAACACGCGCTCTACGGCCTCGTATCGAATTTCAATTTTGTCACTCGGGCCTACGCGAACTCCTCGTTTCATTTGGACTCCATCCACTCTCTCTTCATTCACATACACCACCCAACCTTCGGACCAAGAATTTCTTTTTCCATTCACTTCCATAATTTCTTCCGTTCTATTGGTAGAAATAAAACGCATGGAAGGATCTTCTTTTTTAGATAATTCCGCAAGGATCAGTAATAAATCTTTTGATTCCAATAAAGATGAAGGGATGGATTTTGTTTCTTCATAATCCTCTGAGAAAAACTGAATTTGAATTTCAGGGGCTTTCGACTTTTTAGATTTTATGGGTAAATTACATTGAAGAAGGATTAAAACCATGCCGAGAGAAAAAACAGAATATAAAAGCTTTTGTTTCAATGGAAATGGACTTTTACCTTTTGAGTTCTGTTTTTTCAAAAGCATACACTAACCCTTGTGCATTTAAATTTACATCCAAACGCAATAGTTTCCAATCAGAATCCGTTAAGTGAATGGAATGTTTTGTTGCCAATGTTTGGATCATGGCTTCCACTTTTGATTCCATAAAGGACAACCTTTCCCCTTTAGCAATTCCACTCAACTGAAAGATGGCTTCCTGGCAAAGAGTGAGTCCTTCTTTTAAATCCTCTGCATTCTTTTTTAAGTCTCCAATCGGACCGAAATGAGTTAAATACGCTAAACTGGCCCCAGTTTCCAAAATTCTGTCGAGAGAACGAATGGCTTCCGCAAAATCAAAGTCAGTTGGTGTTGTAGTGGGAAAAATAAATCGTTTTCCATTTTCTAATTGTGGATAGGAGATTCCAAAGGAGTCTCCCGTGTAAATCCCATTTGTTTTTTGATCATAAATACAAAAGTGGTGGTTGGCATGGCCTTTGGTATACAAAAATTGAAAGGAATGCCCTTTCCATTCTAACCACTCCCCATCTTCCATTATGCGAATTTTTTCTTTTGGTATGGGTTTGATTTCTCCATATAAGGAATCAAAATTTTCTTTTCCATAAACCGAGGTAGCACTTTTGATGAGTAAACTTGGATCCATCAAATGTTTTGCGGTTTTCGGATGAGCAAGTAATATTGCATTGGGACAGGCTTCAAGAAGTGCCCAAGCTCCTCCGGCGTGATCCAGATGCACATGAGTGACTATCACAAAATCTAGGTTCTCTGGTTCTATCCCAAACGACTTCATCGCTGATAGAATCTTTGGAATGGCATACGTTGTATTGGTTTCAACAACAACACCTCGACCTTCTTCTTCTAGAAGATAGGCCGAAGCCACCTGATGGATGTTTGCATATTCGGTATCAATGGTTTGGACAGTACCCATAACCAATGATAAAACTAAATACTGTCACTTGTCAGCCGAAATTCCTAAAGGGGAATTGAATTCAAACAGGTAATTTTAAGATTTTATAAATTGTTTCTGTTTCTTTCCTTTTTGTCTCTTCTGACCACTTCCATTCCGCTGCTGCAACATCAATGATGGCCTTCATAATTTCATCAGAAAGAATCCCCAAAGTTCCAAGGCCTGTCCTTCTTAAAAAGATATCAGATAATGATTTGGCCATTTCGTAACGAATTACATAGACAACTTCCGCCAGTATTTCTCCATCGGGATTGAGAACGGCACTTAAGGTTTTGGTCTTTTTTGCCAATTCTAAAATCATCTCGTATTGTAAGCCGTAATGCCGGACCAAATAATCGATAGTCTTTTCAGAGAAATCCTTATTTTGTTTGATCGCACCTTGGATAAAAATTTCTACATTCGGGATTTGTGATGCGTATAAATATTGTTTTGCGGAAATATTGCCAGTGGCTTTTTTGGTTAATTTCTTTTTGATTCTTTTGAAAATTGATTCTGCAAAATTCCGACTCGTTGTATACTTTCCGCCAGCTGCAGTAATGAGACCTTCGACTCCATCCCGAGCATGGTCATACAATTCTGACCTTCTAGATGCAGAATAGGTATCATCAGAACTTTCAATTAATGGACGAAGGCCACCATAAGCAAAAATCACATCATCAATTGATAACTTCTCTTTGATATGAGATGTTTCATTGATATAATCAATGAACTCAAGTATACTTTCTCGAGTAAGTTTCCAATCTTCTACATTTCCAAAATAAGATTTTTCTGTTGGCCCAATCATGGAATGTCCTCTCCAAGGAGCAAAACTGAAATGACCTTTATCCCCTACATAGAGAGTCATTAAATTGGTTAGTTTTTTGGTAATGATATAAATTCCTTCGGACCTTTTCTTAGGGAGAGGTTGTTCGGTTTTTGGAGATTTAGAAAGTATATGATGAGTCCAGGGTCCTGAGGCATTGATTGTTACTTTGGAACGAATTTCGGATTCTGCATTGGTAAGTGCATCTCGAACGCGAATTCCCACAACGGCATTTCCTTTCCAAAGTAAATCTTCAACAACAGTATAGTTCGAAATTTTAGCGCCGTAAGCGACTGCCGATTTTAAAAAACTAAGCGTTAATCTTTCGGGACTCAAACAAATCGCATCATAAAAATAGGCAGCATCATCAAAGTCCCCCAAATTCTTTTCTAAAAGTTCCTTTCGTTTGAGGTATTTGTGATTTGGAATTTGTTTGGATTCATCCCAAGTCCACCTGCTATCAAAAGACAAAAGGTCATATACAAAAAGGCCAATCCTTGCGATGAGTCCCGGTTTTGGAAGCACCATAGGATAAGGATAAACTAAGTTAGGTGCAATGTTAGAAAGAATTCTCCTCTCCTTTAATGCTTCCCTCACTAGACCTATTTCAAATTGTTTTAGATAACGAAGCCCACCGTGAATGAGTTTACCTGTGGCAGCAGAGGTGGCTCCACCAAAATCTTTTTTTTCGACAAGAGCCACTGAATACCCACGACTAGCGCATTCATAAGCCAAAGTGGCACCGGTTATCCCTCCACCAACGATTGTGACATCGAATTCTTCCCCATCATATGATTCTATAAAACGGTCCAGTTTTAAATTCATACTTTACCACCGAGAGTAACCAAACGACTGATTTGTGATTTTAAGCTTTCTCTTTCGCTTTCAATATTCCAAAGCCCCAAACGAAGAATGAGGGCAGGCAATCTCCAAGCGGCAATTTCGGAATCAGTAATTCCACTGAGATGTTTATAGGCTTTGAGATAACCCTTTAAAATAAACTTTCGAATGAAGGTATAGAAAATGATTTTTAGTTTGGGAGTTCCCGGCCAAAGTTCGGCATCTGTGAAAAGAAGAAAAGTAAAAGCAACATCAGCCGCAGAATTTCCTTTTGCCGCAGTCATCCAGTCGATGATGATCTCCTCATTCCCCTGTACGATTACGTTTTCTGGATGGAAGTCCAAATGAAGAATGGAATTTCCATTCGGCAAACCTTGAATGTAAGATTTTGCTTTTGCTTTTTCTTCCGAATTCAAAAAGGAAAGAGGTTCTGATTTCAAACAAGATTCTAAAATAACTTTTATATCTTTATACTTATCTGATTTGATTTGATGAATCCCGTAGTGCAAACGAGCAAGTGTTCCCGCAATTCGGAAAAGTTCCAATGGATTTTTATCGGGAAGTTTTGTCAGAGAGATCCCTGTGATTCTATCAAAAATAAGTCCAAATCGATTTTCTACTTTTGCCTTTCCATAACACTTCATCTTTGAAGCACCTTTTCGATTTGCTTCAACAGTGTTCTCATACTCTAAATCAATTTCTGATTCCTTTGCATCTGGAAAAAATAATTTTAGAATTTGATTCTCTGGTAAAAGATATAAATCAGCTGACCTTCCGATGGCGAAAGGTTTTCCTAAACTCTCTTTAGTGAATTGAATGTTTTGTTTTTCCATACCCGATTTCCTTACTTTATGTATTTAAAATTGCAAAATTGTTTTGATTGGTCTTGTAGAGATTTTTAAAAACTTTAAAATTTCTATCGTAGATTGTTTTATGATTTGGATTCGGGATCCATTTGTCTTGGATAGGAATCATGGATTTGATATCTTCAAATTTTGGAATCATTCCAAGTCCGTATGCGACTATCGCTGCTGCACCCATCGCGCCAACGTTTTCTGGATGAACTACCCTTTCAATGGTTTTTCCTGTAATATCAGCTAACAACTGACAGATGAATCCTGACCTTGCCACTCCTCCCACAAAACGAATCGTATCCGATGTAGGGATTTTTTCATTGGAAAGTTCCAAAATCCAACGTTTATGAAAGAGGATTCCTTCTACCACGGAACGAATGAGAGTTCTTTTACCTGTTTGCAAACTAATGTTGAAGAAGATTCCTCTAGCTTTTGGGTCTTCAAAAGGACAACGGTTTCCATGCAACCAAGGTGTAAAAATCACACCTTGCGAACCAGGCTCTGTGTCCTTAATGGAATCAAACATAAACTCAAATAAACTTGCATATATGGCTTCTGGGCCATCCGTGATTTTCTTTTTTTCTAGATATAAATCAATTTCATCTAAGGCCAAATGGTCTTTGACCCATTGTAAACATTTCCCGGAAGTTTCTTGTTCTCCAAAGTAATTGTAATAACCTTCTCTCGCTCCAACGATAGAGGCGATCCTTGCTCCAATATCCACAGTTCTTTTTTTGGTAACAGTGGAGATCCATCCAGAAGTTCCTGCATAAATATGAGTGTCCCCCTCTTTGACAGCACCAGCACCCACACCTATGAGAGATGCATCGCCACCACCACCAAACACTGATATGTTTTCTTTTAGCCCTAAAAAATCGGCAGCTTCCTTTGTCAAACCACCTACCTTATCTGAAGAATTGACAATCTTCGGCAAATGATCCAACCTAACGCCGAATAACTTACATAAGAGGGGACTCCAATTACCTTTTCCCTTCCTTGAGTTGTATAAAAATGTAGCAAACGCAGAATCTCTTGTCATAACTGCAACGTTAGTACAACGAGCGATGAGAAATTCTTTTACATCCAACCACCACTTCGCTTTAGAAAATATTTCTGGTTCATTTTTTTCGACCCATTTGTATTTCCAAATTGGATCTTTGACACTGGCTGCCACGGCTCCTGTGATCCAAAGAGATAACAAAAGTTTTACGGCATTGATCCCTTCTATTTTTAAACCATGGACAATCCCTTCTTTCATTTCCAAAGTGGCCCTTTGGTCCATATAACTCATGGCAGGACGAACCACTTGAAATTCGGAATCCACAAGCACTAGGCCTTGCATCTGCGAACAAAAAGAAATCCCTTGGATGGAATCTGGATTGGTTTTGGATTCATTCAAAACTTGAGATGTGGTTTTTTTTAAAGCCAACCACCAATCCTCTGGGTTTTGTTCGGCCCCTCCGTTTTCAAGAAGTTGGATGGAGTATTCCAAACTGGCTGATTGGACAAGTTCCAAAGCATCTGACATCCGGAAGAGACATGTTTTGACTCCGGTAGTTCCAATATCATAAGTCAGTATGTATCCAGATTCCATGGTCACTCCATTCGCTCGATTTTCGCACACTCATGGTTTGGCCCGCCCTTAGAAAAACAGCCTTCCGGGGGTTTTTCGTTTTTCTCCAGGGAAAGGAAAAAAGTGAGTGATGACTCACAAAGATTCAGAATCATCGGCTCGGATGGCAATTCATTTTCCTTCGAGATCTCCCCTAAAGGGAATTTATTCCGAACGATTGGTTTCCATCCAAATCCATAACTTGCCAAAAAGGGAACTGAAATGAGCCAAAACCCTACCAAACTCTATCCATACCGCTGGGTTGTGCTTTTCGCCTATATAGTCATCACGGCAACCATTTGTTTGCAATGGTTGACCTATGCTCCCATTGCACGAGATGCCAAAGAGTTTTATCAAGTAAGTCCTATCCAAATCGATTTACTTTCTCTCGTTTTTCTTGGCGTTTTCGTTTTCATAGCAATTCCCGCCTCTTATGTGATCGATACTTATGGAATTAAAAAAGGAGTTGGTTTTGGTGCTGTATTAACAGGCGTTTGCGGGCTACTGAAAGGAATTTATGCAGCCGATTATACCATTGTGCTTCTTTGCCAAATAGGACTCGCAGTGGCCCAACCATTTCTTCTAAACGCAGTGACCAAAATTAGTGTTTTGTGGTTTCCCATCCAAGAAAGGGCCACCGCTGTCGCCCTCGGAACCTTAGCTCAATTCCTCGGAATCATTCTTGTGATGATCCTTACCCCTATTTTACTCCAAAATGGAAACTCCATCCCTGATGTGATGATGATGTATGGAATTGGTTCTGTGGTCTCTGCGATTCTATTTCTTACCCTCATCAAAGAAAAACCACCAACCTCTCCGAGTACCCATGGCGAAGACCACGAACTCACCTTTCAAGAAGGACTTCGTTTTTTATGGAAACAGAAAGATATGAGAAAAATTCTATTTTTGTTTCTCATTGGTCTTGGGGTTTTTAATGCTGTGAGTACTTGTATTGATCAAATCTGCGAAATCAAAGGCCTGAATATCGACGAATCAGGGTTAGTTGGCGGGGTGATGTTGATTTCTGGAATCATCGGTGGAGTGATCATTCCTCCCCTCTCAGACAAATTACAAAAACGAAAGTTATTCCTGATCGTTGCCATGGCTGGATTTTTAGTGGGCCTCAGTTTATTTGTATTGTTCCAAGGATTTATATTCTTACTCGTTGGATCGATTGTGATTGGATTTTTTCTATTGGGAATTGGGGCACCGATTGGATTTCAATACTGTGCAGAGATTACTTCACCAGCACCAGAATCCACTTCGCAAGGTTTACTCCTCCTTGTGGGACAAGTCTCAGGCATATTCTTTATCTTAGGACTTAACTTTTTTGGAATGATTTCCTTTTTATACATCCTTCTCTTTCTATCCCTGATCAATTTGATTCTGGTATTTTGGTTAAAAGAATCTCCGTTTATGGAATCTTAGGCTAAGGTATAAGGAATCAAGCGGTGAAGGGGAAACGAAGTTCGCCTCGTTTGATTCGGAAAATGAAGTGGTAGTGATTCAGCAATTTTGATAGATTAAATCACTAAAAAAGAAGTTATGGAATTGTATCTAGACAGATGTTTTGCAGTTAGAAATACGAAACAACCAAAAGGAATCTGAATATATAAACCCATGAGAATGTTTTGATTTCCGGAAGATAACCCGTAAGATAAATTGATCAGTATATCCAGGATCATAATGATAACAGCTAGAAAAACAGCGAATTTGTAAGAAAAGAAAAACAAAAAAATGACTAGAGGATCGAGAATCAGTAGTGAAGTCCAAAAGGCATTCCATAAGAACGGTGCAAAAGTATAACCAAAAAAACCTAACTTCACCATATCCATCGCATGGGAAATGGTTCCAATACCAAATCCAATCATATAGATTGTTATGAGTAATTGATTTTTTTTATTCCAATAATAGTTTGGCATGTTTTGCGAAAATTCTTATTTCAACTTACTCACTTTGATCTCTTGTATAATTTCTGCAGTCACTTGCACCAAACTCGCTTCAATTTGTTTGGAAAGTAAATCCAGATCATTAAAATTAGGTTTTTCAATGAGGACAGCTTCCAGAATGGAATACTGTGGTTTGGTGGTTCTATTTTTGTTCCACTTTGTATTTTTAAAATACTCCCAATACCTTTCCTGAATGGGTATGGTCTGTCCCAAAAGCCAAACTTCAAATTGCATTTTCGGATGGTTTAAGACAAGGCCCATTTTTAATTTTCTATCTTTTAAGAATTTGTTCGAGTAATAGAAATAGGTATAGTCCATATATCCCTGAAACAAACTTCCAAAAGCGTAACTTTTGGAAAGGTTCTTGGATAGAGTTGTACCAAGTTTAGTTACATATTTCACAAGGCCGGCATAGGCTTCTTGGATTTCCCCGATTTGGAGCTGCTTTTTGTATGAATTTACACAATCATTAAATTGTTTCATTAATTTGTCTTTTTTCCTAACCACCTGGCACAAGTTATAGTATCTTACAAAATAGAACCGAACTTTCCATTGTTATCCGAAATGGTTCTCATAGATCAAAACAGTTTCAATTTCTATAAAATTTCGAACAAAAGCAATATTTTCTTTCTGGAAAAAAGGAACGTGCCTATCATCATGAGCAATCCCTAAAAAATGAAATCCAAACTGGCTCGCCGATTCATAATCTGCAGGTGAATCACCTATATAGACAATTTCATTCTTATCGATATTTTCTATATTTAATAATGAAAAAATTGGCTCAAAGACCTTTGGATTGGGTTTATGAACCTCTGTGTGTTCTGAGCCCTGAATTTGCAGAAACAATTTTGTATTGATTTGTAGTTCATTCAACTCGCGAAGAACAACCTTCTCACTTGATGAAGTTACAATTCCAAATTTAAAGGAGTCTTGATATTTACTGATAAAGTCAAAAGCATTTGAATGGGGAACATTCCAATCTTTCTTTGAATATTCTATATAAAGACTCCAAAGGGAATCGATATCCTTAGAAAATCTCCCAAACAGTTTGAGTAAAAATGCTTCCGCAGGAAGTCCCCAGGCCTCATCAATTTCTGTTTCTGTGATCTTGGAGTTAAAAATCTCTTTCGATAGTTTATAGATCGTGGTGTAACGAGTCTTTCGTGTTTGGACCAAAGTGTCATCGTAATCAAATATTATTGCTTTGATCATATTATCAAAATATTCCCTATTGTACCACTTTAGCGCAAGTCTACCCAATTCTCCCTATCCACCGAGTGCTCTGCGGATCACCTTCATTACACCAGCTACAACTTCTTCATCTCTTTCAAACACATCTTCCCCAAGATAGATCTTCATTCGTTCTTTATAATATACAGTGGAATAAGAAAACTGTAAGGTCATAAAGATACTATCGAGTAAAAAAGCAGACAAGTTGCTATCCACTTCGGAGGAAATGTTACCTTCACTTTTTGCAAGACTTATCATCTCAATATAACATTTTGCAGACAAAGATTCAAGTTCTCCCGAAAGACGAGTGATGAGCTCATAGTTACTTTCTGTAGTCATCTCATTATAGAGGCGAATGATGTCTTGGTTGATGCGAGAATGGGTTTGGATGATGCGTATGATCTTTTCTATTTTTCCAAACAAATCCAAATCCATGGAAAGAACTGATTCCAAAGTTTTTTCTAACTGCGTGATTCCATGATCCACTACGGTTAAGAAAAAATCTTCCTTGGTTTCAAAGTATTTATAGAGAGAACCAACACTAATCCCTGCTTTTTGAGCAATGGTATTGGTATTGGCACTTGTAAATCCGCGGTTGGCGAATTCTGAAATGGCTATGGTTAAAATCCGGTTCCTCTTTTCTTCAGAAATCCGCTCAAAACTATCATTAAAATGCTTGGTTACCATACTCCGTCCCCGTCCAATAAACTAGATAAGGCTAAAATTTCTCCAGGAAATTTATCTAAATTTCTAAAGAATCAGCCAATCTCGAACTATTTTATAAATTCCTTCTTGACAATGAGTGATGACTCACTCATTGTCAAGAAAAAAGACCCGGAAGAGGAAAGATTATATGGCCCAAGGCTTTTCCATGAACGAATACCCCAATGTAGACCAAATCTACAAAGACCTAAGGAAATTAATTTCCCTTCCTATCCGCTCCATCCGCAAAGACGCGATGGAGGACATCATCCATAATTACTTCGATAAAAAATGCAGTAAATCCAAAGCGATGATCACCAAAGCTTCGGAATACATTCCAGGCGGAGTCCAACACAATCTTTCATTCAACCATCCCTTCCCTCTTGTTTTTACAAAAGCATCCGGTGCTTATTTATATGATTTGGATGGAAACAAATACATCGATTTTTTACAAGCGGGCGGGCCAACTGTACTTGGAAGTAATCCTACTTCAGTTCGTAAAAAAGTCATTGAACTATTAGATACAACAGGACCTGTCACTGGTCTCTTTCATGAATACGAATATAAGTTAGCTGAGAAGATTGTAGAGTTAGTTCCTTCAGTAGAAATGTTTCGGATGTTAGGTTCTGGAACCGAAGCTTGTATGGCATCCATTCGAGTGGCAAGGCTTGCGACAAAGAAAAAAAACATCGTAAAGATGGGTGGTGCCTATCACGGTTGGAGTGACCAATTGGCATATGGGCTACGAATACCAGGAACAAGACACTTCGAAGCCAACGGAGTTCCTAAATCCATTTTCAAATACACACAAGAATTTTATCCGAACGATTTGCACTCTTTGGAATCCGTACTCAAACGAAATCGATTTCGTGGTGGAACAGCAGCCGTTCTCATTGAACCAGTAGGCCCAGAAAGTGGAACAAGACCACTAGACTTCGACTTCAACAAGGGAGTGAGAGAACTTTGCAACAAGTATGGTGCCCTTCTTATCTTTGATGAAGTGGTGACCGCTTTCCGTATTGGTCTCAGTGGGGCCCAAGGATACTTTGGTGTGGATCCTGACCTAACTATTTTTGGTAAGGTGGTTGCCGGTGGATATCCATCCGCAGGAGGCCTTGGTGGTAAAAAAGAATTTATGAAATATGTTTCTGCAGGACTTCAAACCGGCACCAAAAAGGCGTTAATCGGGGGAACGATGGCAGCAAACCCACTCAGTTCCGCTGCAGGTTACTTTACCCTTTGTGAAATGGAAAAAACAGGGGCTCTTGAAAAATCAGGAAGGGCTGGTGACCGCCTAACAAAAGGATTGCAAAAACTAATCAAAAAGTATGATCTTCCTTTTGTTGCTTTCAACCAAGGTTCCATTTGCCACTTGGAGACAGTAGGGACTATGTTACTCGATATCAATATCAAGAAATTCTGGACCATCAAAAAAACCATCGCGGAAGCCCATAAAAGAAAACACGCCATGGAAGAGATGGGAGCCGCCTATATGTCAGAAGGTCTTGTGACTCTTGCAGGTAGCAGGCTTTATACAAGTGCTTCCGATACAGATGCCGTGATTGATGATGCCCTAAAAAGGTTTGAACGAGTGTTTCAAAAAGTGGAAGGTGTGGCTTAAGTAGAAAACCAATCAAAACGGTAATCTTTCCCTAGGTTTACTGTTACTGATTTCTATAGGAATCTAAATTCTAAATCTCACCCTTTTCCCGCCAAACAAGGCTGTGGATTGGGTGGGTTTTTCCTATCGGATCCTCCGATTCCTTAAATCCAATCGGAATCCCCCTTAATTTCATTCTCTCGTCGAAAAGTACTTGTACATTTCAGGAGAATCATGGCATTATGTCTCAAATCACGACGAGGCCCGTACTATGCCTGAACCACTGCAAAAAATCATCGATAATCTCAAAGAGTTATTCAACAAACTCGATAAAACCAAAAAAATGATTTTGGGTGGTGTGCTCGCCGTTGTGGTGGTGGCAGTCATCATCCTCTCCAACGTCTCGTCCCAAAGAAACCGAGTCGTACTCTTTAAGGATCTCGATTCCAAAGACTTCTCTGAGGTCACAAAAAAACTAGATGCCCTTGGTTACTCTTATGGATCCAGTGAAACAAGCCTAATCACAGTAGACCCTGAACAAAGGCAAGAGATCGTCACCAAACTCGCGCAAGAGAATTTGATTCCTGCAGGTGTGACTGGTTGGGAACTTTTTGATATTGAAAAGTTTACCGAAACCCAATTTGACAAAGACATCAAAAAATATCGAGCTCTGAAAGGTGCGATTGAAAAATCACTCAATACCTTAAGGCCAATTGAAAGATCCGATGTGAACATTGCGATTCCCGAAGGAGATCTTTTTGAATCCAACTCTTATCCTGTAAAAGCCAGTGTGATCTTACACTTCAAACCTGGTGTTGAGGGAATGAGTAAAAAAGAAATCAAAGGGATTGTCAACTTAGTCGCACGTGCGGTTCCCAAATTAAAACCTGAAAACGTAAGTGTGGCCGACCCTGACGGAAAAATCATTTCTGATTTTGAAGAAGATTTAGAAAAAGAAAGATTAGAACTTCGAATTGTTCAAGAAAAATTAAGAATTGAAGAAGAAGAACGTGTAAAACGTCTCATCGACATTCGCAACACCTTACGTTGGTATTTGGGTGGGGAAGATCGAGTGGACATCACTCGTTTTGAATATTCATTTAACTGGGACCAAGAGTCCTTAACAGAAAACGAAGTATTGCCTGTCGTTGCCGAAGAAGATAACCCTGATACTCCATATAACGAAAGGAAGTTGGTAGATGGATATTCGTTAAAAGTATCTTCCAAAGAAACTAAAGAATCTTTTAAAGGTCGTGGGTTTACACCTGACGGTCCTGCAGGAACCGAACCAAACCTTCCTCCTGGATACAAAGACACAGACTACCAAAAAGCAGAATATTCTAAAGACGAAAATATCAATAACTACGAATTTAACAAACGAGTGAAAGACATCAAACGACAACCATGGAAAATTGAAAAGATCGGACTTTCTGTTGTCGTAGATGGTGTTTGGGAACGTAAAGAAAGAGAAGATGGATTAGGGTATGATAGAAAATACATTCCTGTTGCCGAAAATGATCTAAAACTTGTTCGTAAAAACTTAGAAGCAGCAATTGGTTACACAAGATCACGTGGTGACCAAATCAGTGTCATTACCATTCCCAAAGATAGAACCGAACAGTTCCGCGCTGAAGATGAAGAGTTTCAAAAACAAAGAGCCATTCGAAATATGGTCATCGCTTCTCTTGTAATTTTGATCCTACTCATTCTTGCAATTCTTGTGTATCGAGCGATCAAAAAAGAAATCGCAAGAAGAAGAAGACTCAGAGAAGAAGAACTTGCAGCGCAACAACAAATGATGCGAGAAGCTGCACTTCGCGTGATGGACGAAGGGGGAGCGGAAGTCGAACTCTCCCTCGACGAAAAACTCAGACGCGAGTTACTGGAAAATGCAATCAACCTGGCAAAAGAAAAACCAGAAGATGTGGCTCAGTTACTCCGCACTTGGCTTGCTGAGGAAGAACAAACTTAAATTAGGCTTCGTTTTTCCAACGGATGTTGGCACCATTGGAGATCCGGGAATATACTTCCCGGAAATACTGGTTAGGTGCCTTTCCATCCGGATCTTGCGAATAACGAGGTCTTAGGCGATGCACAAAATACATATCCAAATCCCCTTTATTTTTTCCGTGGATTTTCCCTCTATACTCTGTGATAAAAAAATACTTCACTAGATCATAAGTCTCTTTAGATACATTGATTTTTCCTGTTTCGCCACCAGACTCCATTCGCGAAGCTGTATTGACAGTATCTCCCCAAATGTCATAAGCAAATTTAAACCGACCTACAACTCCGGCAACCACAGGACCTGTATGAAGCCCAAGTCTCAGTTCCCAAAAAGGCAAACCCAGTGTAGTTTTAATTTCTTTTAATTGGTTCATGAAACTTTGAATCTCGAGAGCCGCCAAACAAGCGTCAATGGCACTGGTTCTTGTTTCCACGGGAACTCCACCCGCACACATATAACTATCCCCGATAGTTTTTAGTTTTTCTAAATTGTTTCTTAGAATAATTTCATCAAACTGCGTAAAACAGGCATCGAGTTCTTCAATGAGACTTTGTTCATCCATTCCTTCGGCAACTTTCGTAAATCCTTTGAAATCAGTGAATAATACAGTTACATTTTCAATTCTTGTGGGAGTGACGCTACCTTTAAGTTTTAATTCTTGGGCTACTTTATATGGCAAAATGTTGAGAAGTAATTTCTCTGATTCTTCCATAGCTTCTTCTGCTTTATCTTGGGCAATCAGAGCTTTTTCTCTTTCTTCATCCGCTTTTTGTTTTTCTAAATCTAACAAAAAATAACTAATATCTAATTCTTCGGCCAGTGGACGTGACATGATGTACACTACAAGGTAGTTAAACAAAACCAGAGGCAATACAATCATGGTTAGATGGAATGCCGATTCCCCCACTCCATATTGTTCCCTAATGAGCGGGAAATACAAAATGGCAGCAATGGCCATGGTAATGAGCCCCAAGTTTGCCAATCGTTGGCTCAGTTGGATTGTCCGTCCTTCCAAAGACAAAGCACCATGACGAAGCACCGCATAACCAAGTAAAAACGCGGGAACAAATTGAAAATCTGCTAAAGGATAAATTGGAAATCCATGACTAGGAAGTAGTGCTGCTAAAAGTAAAATCGCAGACAATAAAAAGGAACCAATGATCCATTTCGAAGCAAAGTTGATATAACCTTTGTTTCGAATGAACGTAAATAAAACTAAGATCAGAGCAATGGCACCGTTTGCTCCCACGAGTAATTCTGCAGGTCCACCATGATGCACTCTGGACCATGGATAATCAAAATAACCCACAAATAAATAAGGAGATGGGGCAAGCACAGCTGCTGTCACACAAAGGAAGTCTATGACTTGGATCCATATTGGTGATTTTTGTCCAATCGCCTCAAATACTAAACGAACCATGATGCTCGGTGCAAAGGCAAAAGCAACAAAGGTCATCTGAGAAATTCTAAGTTGCACCACATACGATATGTTTAACTTCAAAGGAACCGATTGGATGACATAGAAACCTGTTAGAATCAATGCAAAAGCACAAAGTTGGTTGATCCTTGCGGATGGATTGGCACCTGCCACGATGATGGATAGAAATACGGCACCAAACACAGAGACTACGGGAGGGATACCCCAAGGATACCATTTTGCCGATTCATAAGCATCAGGGGAAAGCCCAAAGGAAACGCCAAAAGAAATAAAAATCAAAACAAAAGATAATAGTGCAAATAGGAAATAAAACATTCCATTCTTTTGAAACAACAACTCATTAACGTCAAAAAAGTCGGATCGAAACACTCCGTATGCAACAAGTAACATTGGAATGAATAAAAAGAACCCTCCCGGATACACTTTAAAACCTAAAATACTCGGTGCGTTTAATGTAGTGAGTAAAAATAATAAATTTACCCCATGAAATAATGTTAGGTGGTAGTGTTTTCGAATGTATTGGTAGTGTTTGATAAACGAAGGCAAAATCAAAAGAAAGTATCCTAGTGGCGCCAAAATTCCCCAAGGACGGACATAAGAACTTCCTCTCGGATACTTCCCAAAAGTAAATTCAAAGACTGTAGTTTCAAAACCCTTACCGATTAGAACTCCAAAATACAAAACAAAACTAGCAAACCAACAAAGATAAGAATAATACAATAACAACTTACTCTGTTTCCCAGTCATATGGTAGGCCATATAAAATGCAGTGGGAGCTAGTGGAGCCACAAGAAAGTAGAGTAGATCATTCCAAAATACTAATGTATTTACATCTTGGATCCAAGCACGAGTTGTAAGTACCAAACCAACAGTTCCAAAACTAATAAAGGAAATGGTAAGATTTAAATGGAAAAATCGATTTTCATCATCTGATTTACGAAATTTTTGGAAGGCAAAGTAACTAAGAAATAATCCTACAAAAAATGTAAGAATTCCAGGAGCACCATAAGGAATCTGATACCAAAAGTATTCCCAATCCGATATAATTCCTTCTGGTTTTACAAAATAAATGAGAGGGTATGATTCCATCCCTTTAAAGATCGGCTTTCGGGAAATCAGAAAGTAGCAAATTCTTCTATTTGACTCACTTCCTCTTTTGTTGTGCTATGTCCGATATGGTTGATCTAAACTTTTCAAAAAAGAACGCAACGGAATGGTTGGCTGCTGGTAAATTTTTCGAATATAAGAAGTTTCAAATTTTTTATATCCAAGAAGGAAGAGGCCAAAACCTGATTTTACTTCATGGGTTTCCTACATCCTCTTGGGATTATTCCAAAATTTTCAACGGACTTTCTCGTTACTTCAATACGATCGCCATTGATTTTTTAGGATTTGGTTATTCTTCCAAACCCAAAAAACATACATACACTTTGATGGAACAAACAGATATCATAGAAAACTTTATCGAGAAAAATGCTCTCCGAAGGGTGAAGTTTGTTTTTCATGATTATGCAGTCAGTGTAGGCCAAGAAATTTTAGCGAGGCATTTAGAACGCTCAGATCGTAAGTATGAAATTGACGGTGCTGTTTTTTTCAATGGAGGACTTTTTCCACATCTACATAGACCCACCTTCAAACAAAAACTTCTAGCAACACCAGTACTCGGTGCATTTCTTTCCAGATTTTATGATGAAAAAAAATTCGGTATCGCTTTTAGCAAAGTGTTTGGAAAAAATACTAAACCAACTGACAAAGAAATTTCTGTTCTTTGGAAATTGATTACCTACCCAAACAAAATATTGATTCCACACAAACTCCTCAAATACATTCCAGAAAGAAGATTACACGGGGAACGATGGAAGAATGCCCTTCTAAATACGGAAGTGCCACTACTCTTTATCAACGGGGGAGAAGATCCAGTCAGTGGAAGCCACCTAGCAGATGAAATTGAAAAACTTCCGATCAAAAACAAAAAACTCATTCGTTGGGACTCCATTGGACATTATCCACAATGGGAAAACCCAGAAGAAAGTTTTAAAGAAATCTACGAATTTTTAAAATAAGAATTTATCGAATCCATTTGTTATGATGTCTATAACTTTCTCCAAAGTTATAGTCTATCATAAATAAATACGAGGATGATTAAGATCGATCGGAAGGAATGGCACCTGGGACTTCCATCCCAGTCCCATCATCAGTTGGGTCTGCCTCAGGGTTTTGTTCTTTAACTTTGTAACGAATCTCAATTTTTTCAGGACTGATTTGTAAAATTTCAATTCCTTTGAGATCTTTGTTTTTGATGATTCGCACTTTAGCAACTTGCGGCTGTAATTCGGGAATGATTTTGTTTTTTATAGGATCAAAGATATAGTTACAAGGAACTTGCGCCGTAATCCCCGTTAAGATTTGTGCAGAACGAATTGGTTTTAATGAAAAATAACGAATCGCCACTTGTTCTTCAGAAAGTTCTGCATCTAACTTGCCATCCAGACCCGAACAAACAATTGGAATTCCTGCGGCCGTTTGTTCTCCTGTTTTATAAGAAAGAGGAATGATATTTACATTCACCGTGACATCTCTGGATCCAAGTACATTCACACCTTTAGGAAGATCAGGAATTCTCACAGTTTTTGCGAAAGGTTCTTTTTTGTCGGTTAAGGAAATTTCTGGTAATTGTACTTTGGTGATTTTTTCTAAATCTTGAGGTTTCCCGCTTAAAGTTACTTTTTGAGGACTTACAATTTGAGTCAGCTTTTCAAAGTTAGCTGGTGGTGCTCCTTCAAATACAACTTCCAATGGTACTACTTTCAGCCCACGAGATTCAATTTCAACAGGAACTGTTTTTTTCAGTTTTGTAACTTTGACTCCACTCGGAACACCCACAATTTTTTTAATGGGTACTTCCGTAACACCGAGTTGGACATCTTCTGGGTCAATCACAGCCTTCATAAATTGTGAATAATAATTCACAACATCTTTCAATCCTTCCACGCGAACTGGAATTGTTTTTTCTGGATTTTTAGAATAATTTAAATTACCAGATAACTTTGGATAGTCGACGGGGACATTAATAGTTTTAATTAATACTTTGGAATTCTGAAGGTTGACATAAAAAATACTTGCGATGATTAAAGATACAAGTTTCGCTTTCCAGTTTCGGACCACTTTTCCAAGTAACTTTAAAATCATATACTCACTCCGGTATCTTTCTCTTTTGATTTACGGAGAGATTCGTCCTTAGATCTACGGCTTCCTGACATAAGACCGCTAACAAGTGCTTTTAACTCAAGAGGTTTGACTGGGTGTAACATTTCCCCTTCATAACAAATGGTAATGTCACCCGTTTCTTCTGAAGTAACAATGATAATTGCATCTGTTTCTTCGGAGAGTCCCAATGCTGAACGGTGCCTTGCTCCAAGAGTGGCAATTTCCACTGAACTACTCATGGGCAAATAAGAAGCCGCACAAACAATTCTATTTTGTTCAATGATGACAGCCCCATCATGAAGCGGAGAATTTTTAAAGAAAATAGTTTGTAATACTTCTGAGGTTACTTGGGCATCCATAGGAACGGCATTTTCAGAAATATCTTTCAAACTAATGTCTTTGACTAAAACAATGATAGATCCGGTTTTTTCCTGAGACATGATCCGGACCGCTTCCACAATAGGATCTAAGTCAAACGTGGGTTTCAAAAAAAACAATCGTAACAAGCGGATGCGAGCCAAATCCCCAGTTAACCGACGTAACTCGGGTTGCAATAGAACAATGATAGCAAAGACAAGGGCTGGTCTGATATTTGTCAGAATCCATTCCAGAAGTTCAAAACCTAAATATTCCGCAAGGCTTCCTGAAATCCAAATGATTCCCACACCTAGTAGAAGTTGGATTCCTCTTGTCCTTCTGAGTGTGGTATAAGTTTTATATATTAAAAATGCGACGATTAATACATCCAAAGATATGGAGATATAATTTTTACTCCATGGAATGATGTATAATCCTCGAAAAAAATCCAATTTAGATTCCTAACACATCGAACATATTATAGAGACCTTTGGATTTCCCATACAAAAACTCTGCGGCCTTCACAGCCCCAGTAGCAAATGTTTTGCGATCCTGAGCTTTATGGGTAATTTCAATTCTTTCTTCAGAACTTAAAAAATAAACAGTATGTTCTCCAACCACTTCGCCGGCTCTCATTGTATGCATAGCGATTTCTTTCTGGTCCCTTTCTGGATACATTCCATGGCGACCATAAATAACATTGTTTTCGGATCGTTTGGTGGCATTCAATAAAACTTCTTTCAAATACATAGCCGTTCCGGAAGGAGCATCTTTTTTATGTCTATGATGGATATCCAAAACTTCCACATCGAAGTCTTCGTCTAACACCTTTGCTGCGATTTCAGTTAACTTAAATAACAAATTCACACCCACAGACATATTGGGCGAAAACACAATCGGAATAGAGTTCGCTGCCGATTGAATGAGTGATTTATCGGAATCTGTAAGCCCTGTGGTTCCAATTACTAAGGGTTTTTTATTTGCCAATGCAGAATTCAAAATGGATTCAAATCCCGTGTGTGTACTAAAATCTATCAACACATCGGAAGTTTCGCATGCTTTTTGTAAGTCGGTAGAAAGTAAAATCCCCGTTTCTTTGATCCCTGCATGGTTACCAGAATCAAAACCAGCATAGATGGCTCCTTCTCTAACAATAGCAGCACTTAACTCTGATTTTTTGGAAAGAGATAACACTTGGATGATGGCCTTCCCCATCCGTCCCCCAGCACCAATCACACCAACTTTGATTTTAGACAATGCCTTCCTCTTTTAATTGGAATACTGTTTTTTTGAAAGTATCTGCTGGTGAACCTTCAGATAATGTTGTCATTGGAAGACGAAGTTCATTTTCACAATATCCAAACCAACTCATAGCTGCTTTGATTGGAATAGGATTGGTCTCAATGAAAGCATTGATAAAAACAGGAAGGAGTTTATAATAAATCTTTCTGGAAGCTTCCAAATCCCCACGGAGATAAAGGGATACCATATCCACACAAGCTCTTGGAAAAAGATTGGAGACTACAGAAACAACTCCCTTCCCCCCAATAGACAATACAGGCAATGTTAGGTTGTCGTCCCCTGACAACAAATCAAAGTCAGGCGGTGTGGAAGCAATGACCTTAGCCATTTGTCCCAAATCCCCAGTGGCTTCTTTGATCGCCGCGATTTTTGGGTGGGCCGCAAGCCTTGCTACAGTTTCTGGAAGTAAATTCACATTGGTTCTTCCTGGAATGTTGTACAACATTACCGGTTTGGAAGATACATTGGCAATCTCTGTAAAATGACGATACATCCCTTCTTGTGTAGGTTTGTTATAGTAAGGATTGACGGAAAGAATTCCGTCCACCCCATCGGCACAAGCAGACTCTGTGAGTTCGATGGCTTCTTTTGTGGAATTGGAACCCGTGCCAGCAATGACTTGGATTTTCCCAGCTACAACTTGAACTGTCTTTTGGATGAGTTCTTTATGTTCTTCATAAGAAAGGGTGGGAGATTCCCCCGTTGTCCCACAAGGAACCACTCCTGCCACGCCGGACCGGATTTGGTTTTCTAGGATTTTAAAATAACTATCATAATCGATTTTCCCCTGGCGGAAGGGGGTGATGACCGCAGTATAAACGCCCTGAAACATAAATTAAACATCGAAGAGGGACGGAATTTTGCAATAAAAAACTGCCAAAAGACCCCGTACCGATAAACTTTGCGAAAATGGTCTCTTTTTTCCCACCAATCCTCGCCATTCTTGCCGTTATTAGCCTTATTTTGCATTCAATCTATGTCCATTCCCGCTTTGGAGTCAAAGATGTGCCAAACGAACGCAGCCTTCACGACGCCGTGACCAAAAAATCAGCTGGGATGTTTTTTATTCCCGTCTTTCTCGTCTCCGTATTTTATCTCCTCTTTTCCCAAACCGAGGCAAATTCACTTGTTTTCCCTAAGGAACAAAACCAAAGAATAGGCATCTATCTTTTGTTAGCTGGTGTTCTCGTTTTTTGTATTTTAGGTTTCGTAGATGATTTGTATCACCTCAGCCCAAAACTCCGGTTGTTTTTAGAGCTCTCTGTTGTAGCTGTATTTTTAGTTTGGACAAACACTGAGATTACCTTTTTTGGAGTGATTTCACTTCCAAAATTTGTCCAGATTTTTGCACTGACCATCTTCCTTGTTTTTGCAGTCAACTTGGTGAACTTTATGGATGGAATGGATTGGTATTTAGTAACCACGCTTTTCCTTTCTTATTTTTCATTGGCAAGTGTTGCTCCTCAATTTTATGCAATAGGTCATTTTGGTTATAGTTTGTATCTGATTTTGATGATTTCAATGTTTGGATTTATATATTATAATTTTCCAAAAGCAAAATTATTTATGGGAGATAGTGGATCCTTATCCTTAGGTTTTTTTGTTTTGGCATTACCTTTGTTTGTTGGTAAATGGGAAAATTCAAATTCAAATGTTTGGGATGTGACTAATTATTTTTATTTGTTTCCCTATTTCTGGTTGGATGGAATTTTTATTCTGATCAAACGTTTCTTCCAAAAGAAACATTTGTTCTCAGCACATAGAGAACATCTCTACCAACGAATCACGGAAACCAAATTTGGGAAAATCGGATCTTTGGTTATTTTTTCCTTCTTAAACCTCACGGTTGTTTGTATACATTTTGTATTGAAGTCCAATGGAATTTCTAACCTGCTAATACTTACCATCATTTTCCTTTATTCGGTCATTAGTTATGGACTCCTTTGGACAATTGTACCTAGAAAAAACCTTGCATAAAGTCTTCGCACTCCCATCCTTTCCTTTATGCCTCTATCGAAAAAAGAAATTCTATTCTGCCTTCTCAATGGTTTTCTCATCGGGATTGCCAACCTCATCCCCGGTGTTTCCGGAGGGACTTTTGCACTCATCCTTGGACTATATGACAGGTTGATTACTGCCATCACTTCCTTAAACTTAGAAACCATCAAAGTATCGTTAGCTTTAGTGTTTGGTTTTTGGAAAGAAGATGTAAGAAAACGTTTTGCAGAAGAGATGAAACGAATTGATTTCTGGTTCCTAGTATTTCTGGGAATTGGTCTTTTGTTATCCGTTGTTTCTGGAGCCAAACTCATTCAGTTTTTACTCCAAAACTACCCACAAGCAACACTTGCATTGTTTATCGGACTGATTTTCCCTTCGCTTGCTGTTCCTTACAAACTCATCGAAAAACATAGCTTAGTGGTTTGGTTGTTCCTCATCCCAGGAATTCTTCTCACCATCGTCCCTAGTTTTTTTATGGGAGATACTACGGGTTCCGAAAATCCACTGATAGCTTTTCTTACAGGAGCTGTTGCTATTTCTGCAATGATTCTTCCAGGGATCTCTGGTTCTTACATTATGCTCGTGCTCGGTGAATACCAAATCGTAATTGGAAAACTATCCACCATCCTCGAACCAAGTTCGATAGTATTTCTGGGAGCCTTTGGGATTGGATGTTTACTAGGACTTCTTATTTTTACTCATTTTGTAAAATGGTTATTTTTGAAGTATAAATCTCATACAATGACATTTTTACTTGGTCTTATCCTTGGATCTTTCTTTATCCTTTGGCCATTCAAAGACTACGCCAATGGTCAGGCGATCGTGGGAAGATCAGGAGAAGTAAAAAGAGACATTCAAATCGCCACAGCAAAAAATGTATTCCCTAAAGACTTTACTGAAGCGCAAATCCCACTCGCAGCTCTTGCCCTTGGACTCCTTCTAGGTTTTGGTCTCAATCGATTGGAATCTTTACAAGAGAAGAAGTAGAATTACTTAACCTTTCCATTAAAGTCTGGATTTCAAAATCCAGACTTCTATCTTCTGCCATTGTCTCTATCCCAAGAAATAAATCCAAGTTCGGAACTAAATCCTTTCTTTTAGCAAACCTTGAAGATTGGTAAATAGTAAAAGCTAAAATCGATAACAACTTATACCCGCTAGCAACCGTTCGGCGATTTCTCAAAACAGAGATGGCTCCCATCGGAACAATATCTTGGTTATTTCCATTCGTGGGAATAGACTGAACAGAACCCGGCATACTATCTCTTCGCACTTCTGCTGTTAGATGTGTGGACATAAGCCCTAATCCTGAAAGGCCCGCATAAGTCCCTGGTTTTTCTGATAACATCAGCGGGAACTCACCATTTTCTTTTGGTTCAAAAAGATAATTCAAAAACCGGTCCACCCAAGTAAACCAAACTGCCATGGCATTCTGCAAACGATCTGCTGCAAAACTCACTTGGGCTGCATAAAAACCACCACCTTCGGCAAACCGTAGACCATCTTCTGATTGAATCAAAACTGGATTGTCTGAAAGAGAATTTAACTCCCGTTCTACGGTCTCCCCAACAGATACAATTTCATCTAAGAGGGAACCTAGGATTTGTGGAATACAGCGAATGGAATAAATATCTTGGATTCTGCTTCCCTCTTGTTTCTCTTTGGAGTTTTGGGACACGGTAGGATAAAGAATACGAACGATTTTTTTTGGGCCGTCAAACTGTTTGTGGTTGTGATAGGCAGGATGAAAGGCATCAGCAAACACTGAGTGAAAACTAAATAGGTATTGTAAAAGTTCTACTGAGTAAGAAAGAAGGTTACGAAACTCTAAGACCTGGAGACCAAGTAAGGCCGTTGTAAAACTGGTTCCATTGGTGAGGGAAATAGCTTCTTTTGCTTCTGGAGACCAAGGAAACCCTGGAATTTTTGACTTCCCTCCATTCCACCGGCTGGGTCCTAAATCCTTACCAAGACCTGTAAATCCAGACTCACCAAGAAGGGCTAATGGGAGATAACTCAAAGGAATCAAATCTCCCGATGCAGAAAGGGAACCCCTTTCTGGCAAAACAGGTATACAATCCAATTCCAAAAGTGCATTCAATAGTTCTAATGTTTCAAAACGAATGCCCGATCCACCAAGCGATAAACAATGGATCCTTGCTGCAAGGACTGCCCTTGCTTCTTTGTGATTTAGATGGGAATGCGGAATCCCATCTTTGGAAAAAACTGGTTCTACTGTCAGATGGTAAATTAAAGATTTTTGGATTTTTACAACATCCTCATTGGAAGTGAAGGCATGAGGGCCAAATCCCGTATGAATTCCATAGATTAGTTTTTCTTTAGAAGATTTTAGAATGGCTTGAACTTGAGTTCGTTCTTCGTCGATTTTAGGACGAACGGAAGTTAAATGGGAAAAGGAACCAGATTTGGATAATGTTTGGAGTGTAGATAAGTTCAAAGTAATTTAAAACCGGGGAATCTCCCCGGTTTGTCCAAAAGTTTAGACGAAGAATACGAAGGTAATTAGGATAAATACAGGAACTAATATTCCCATAGAGTATGCTAAGTAACCACCAAAGGATGGCATCTTTACTTTGTTTTCTTCTGCAACAGATTTCACCATAAAGTTAGGAGCGTTACCAATATAGGTGTTGGCACCCATAAAGACCGCACCAACTGAAATGGCTTTTAAAATTTCTTCCGCTTGGACATTTCCAATGAACTGACCTAAAGTGAGAGGGCTTGCAGCACCCACTGGAGTGAGTAAACCAGAAGCTAACGAACCGAAGGTGAGGTAAGTTGGCGCATTGTCAAGAACCGACGAGAAAGCTCCTGTTGCCCAGAAAAACTGCCAGTTTTGTGTGATTCCCAGTTCCTTACCATGTGCTTCGAGTAATACAAGCGCAGGAATCATCGTAATGAAAATTCCAATGAAAAGATAAGCAACTTCTTGGATGGGGTGGAGAGTGAAGTTGTTGAACTTACGGTTTTCTTCTTTAGAAGTAAACTTAGAAAGACCAATCAATACAAGTAAAACGGCTTCTCGGATAAATCCAAGAGTAGGAGTTTCATTGATTTGTGGAATGTAGTTACTGTTTAAAAAAGCAACAGCTAAAATCACACCAAGTAACCAAATGAAGTTTACCTGACCACCGATCGAGAATGGAGTCGCAAGTTTATCGTCTTTTTTAATGTCCTTTTTTGTTTCCTTTTTGTAAGCGAGAGTGTCCCATACAAAATAAACGGCAAGTAAGATCACAGTGGCAAACAACATCTCAGGCAAGAGTTTGAATGTCCAAGTGAAAGGAACTCCTTTTAAATAACCAAGGAAAAGTGGAGGATCGCCTAGTGGTGTTAAGGAACCGCCAATGTTGGAAACAAGGAAAATAAAGAATACAACCGTGTGAACCACATGTTTTCTTTCGCTATTTGTTTTTAACAAAGGACGAATGAGTAACATCGAAGCACCTGTGGTTCCAATAAAGGAAGCAAGGCCCGCACCGATTAACAAGTACAATGTGTTATTGAGTGGGGTAGCATGGATGTCTCCCTTGATAACAATTCCACCGGAAATATAAAACAAAGATCCGAGTAAAATAATAAAAGGGATATAATCGAAGAAAACTGTATGAACTATATTATGGCTGTAACCATAAACAAGTAGAACCACAAAAGAAATGGCTCCGAGTCCAACAGCAAGAATCAATTTGTTATTATTGTCTTCCCACCAATGAGAAGTTTTGTGAGAAGCAACTGGCAAAATTGCAATGGAAAGTAAAATGGCAACAAATGGCAATACTGACCAATATGGCAATTCCTGATGTACTGATTCGCCGTGAGACGAATGTCCTGTTTCTTCCTGAGTGGTTGGTTGCGTCGGAACCGAAGTCGGGTCTTCCGCAAATAAACCTGCTGTTGTCACTGACAAACAAACCAGGAATACTATCGTTGTGAGAAGCTTCTTCAACATGCTCACCATCCTATTTTTTTTAGGACAGCTTACCTGAAATCCAAACCTCGTGGAACTAAAAAAACCGAGATTCTCCAATTTTTAAAGGAATGAAATGATCTTCTGAGATACCCGCTCTTTTTAACTCCTCTTTAGTGCGGGGCACAGGAGAATCTAAGGCCTCATCCGAGAGAACAAAGGTCATATAATGCATCGGAACCAAATATTTAGCCTTCAAGTCCACAAAAGCTTGGACCGCTTGGATTGGATCTACATGTACGGGTTCCATCATCCAGCGGGGTTCTGTCGCTCCAATGGGTAAGATGGCAACATCAATCGGTCCCAATCGTTCCGAAATTTCACGAAAATGGGTATAATATCCGGTATCTCCTCCAAAGTAGACTTTTTCCTTTTCGCCAGAAATTAGATAACTCCCCCAGAGAGTTTCATCCCTATCGAATAACCCACGCCCGCTAAAGTGTTGGGTAGGGGTGAAAGTGATGCTTAAATCGTTAGTTTTTGTTTCTTCCCACCAATCCATTTCCTTCACATTTTTTAAACCTTCAGCTAACAAGAGTTTACTGTTTCCGATTCCCGTAAAAACTAGGGGATGGAATTTTTCTTCTAATTGTTTCAGAGTGGGCAGATCCGTGTGGTCGTAATGATTGTGTGATAAGATGACAATATCAATTCGAGGTAGGTTTTCGATTTTGATTCCGGGAGGAGTGTAACGTTTTGGTCCAATAAAACTAACCGGCGAACACCTCTCACTCCATATAGGATCTGTTAGGATGTTCACTCCATCGATTTGAATGAGAGTTGTGGCATGCCCAACCCAAGTCACAGATAGTTTGGAATGGTTAGTCAACAATTGGTTCCCATCATTTTGCAAAATGGGAAAGGGTGGATAATCTTTCGGATCTAAACTATGGGGAAGTTGGAAACGTTGGAATTGCCAAGAGATTACATTCCATAAACCTTTGGTTTCAAAGTTGGGGTTTGGGTTTTTAAATCCATCGGCTGTATGGTGGGAATTACGAACACTGGCATCGGCAAAACAGGACAACGAAAAAAAGACAAGTAAGGATATTAAAGATAGGGACTTCACGAGGATTAGACCGAAACAAACTTCGTATGTTAGGAATTTTCGATTGCGTTTTTTAAAAACGGGAACCACCTTTTTGTTATTATGTTTAGGTTCAAAGAAACAAAAGATTTGATGATTGCCTATGCAAAATGGAGAGATACTGTCGATCGAACCGAAGGAAGTGAAACTGTCTTTGGAGCCAACGCGGAAGTTTCCGAAATTGCTCGTGACCTCCGAGAAGATGCAGAGTTCGAACTTAGAATTCTCATCCAAGATTTAAAAAAACAAAATCCTTCTGCCATCAAAGAATGGGTAGAGATGACCAAAGTGTATTTAAATAAAATCGAAAGTACTGTTCCCGAAGAACAAATCCAACAGCGAAAACAAATTGCACGCGATTGGAAGTATTTGCGCACTCCCTTAGGAATTTCCGTACGTTACCCGCACCCTTCTCAATATTGGGGAAGTGGGATTGGTGTTTTAGGTCCAGATTTAGACTGGTAAGATTTCCTTCCTTTCCGAATCCTACTACCAATGGATTCAATATTCTTTACACTATCCAAATTTGGAACTGTTCTACTCTACCCACTTCCTTTATTTTTTCTTTTGGCCTTCCTACTTGTTCTTAAAACCAAATCGGGACAAGGAAAGTTTCGTCTCTTCCGAATTGTTTTGTTTTTATATTTAGCATCTAACGCCTATGTTGCTAACCTCCTTGTACAGTCACTGGAAAAAGATTACCCACCAGTTGCGATTCAAGATGTGCCCAAATCAGACGTTGCCATCGTGTTAGGTGGTATGATCCAAACGATATCTTTACACCCTGGAAGGCCAGAACTATCCGACTCCGCAGACCGATTGACAGATGCCATTAGACTTTATAAAGCCGGGAAGGTAAAAAAGATCCTGTTTACCGGTGGATCGGGACTTCTTTTTGCAGATGCTTATAAGGAAGCAGACTTAGCAAAAGAAATTTTTTTAGGGCTTGGGGTTTTGGAAAAAGATTTAATTTGGGAAAACAACTCTCGTAACACTTTTGAAAATGCAGTCGAAACAAAGAAGTTGTTAAATGAAAAAAAACTAGAATCAGCGGTTCTCATCACTTCTGCTTTCCATATGAAACGAGCAGCCGGATGTTTTGTAAAACAAGGAATCACTTTTTTTCCCTATCCTACGGACTATCGTGCTACCAATCTCCAATCAGGGGCATTCGAACTATACATCCCTTCTGCTAGTTTTTTGGACCAAACCACTCTCTCTATCAAAGAATGGGTAGGGTATTTTGTGTATCGTGCTAAATCCTATTTGTAAGCCTTCTAAATCTGCTGTTTTTTTAAGACCTTTTTGTTTGACCGAAACTTGCAATCGGAGAGGTTAGAGGAAAGACGGGAATCCGTCTAAAGAATGGATTATGAATCGTAAGTTTTTAACTCTTTTGTTTCTTATTGGACTTTCCCTCGGTGGAATTGCCTATTTTTCTTCGCAGGAAACTTCCTATCTCCTTTTGGATGCTTCCGAACTTGCTGCCAACCAAACCAAATACTCGGACCAAAACCTTCGTGTGCGTGGGTTTGTCAGGGTGGGTAGCCTAGTCCGTGAGGGAAAAAAAGCGAAATTTGATTTGGAACTGAATGATCAAATCATCCCTGTATTTTTTACAGGAGCCACGCTTTTGCCTGATGCTTTTAAAGAAGGAGCAAGGGCCCGAGTGGACGGAAAGTTAGATCACGGGGTTTTAGTTGCCTCTCATGTAGAAGCAAAATGCGCCTCTAAATACGAAGCGGGATACGCTGAGGAAAAATGAATAATTTAGGTACCATCCTTTTAACTGCTTCTCTCGCCATTTTAGTTTTTTCCGCATTACAAACCATCTACGGAATTTATAAACAAGATCGTAAAGCCATTGAACTTGGCCGACTTGCATTAATGACAAATCCATTTGTCATCGTTTTAACATTTACAGTTTTATTAACACAACTCGCCAGATCAGACTATAGCAACTATTATGTGGTCATGCATTCAAGCGAACACCTTCCATTGTTTTATAAAATGACATCCATCTGGTCAGGTTCGTCAGGAAGTTTGTTATTTTGGAATTTAATACTGAGCGTTTTCACATTTATCGTGTTATGGCAAACTCGTAAGTCAATTGAAGATAGAATTCCTATGATGAACCTTATCCTTGCGGTTTTATCTGGATTTTTTTCTTTCCTCGCAGTATTTTATGGCGATGCCCAACCTTTTCGTGAATTTGTTCCAGAAGCAGCAGCAGGTCGAGGTCTCAATCCTCTCCTCCAACATTGGGCGATGATCATCCATCCACCCATCCTTTACATTGGTTATGTAAGTATTTCTATTCCTTTTGCTATTGCCATGTCGGCACTTGTTTCAGGACAACTTTCTGAAGATTGGATGAAGTTCATTCGGAAATGGACTTTGTTTTCTTGGTTCTTTCTTGGAACTGGAATTTTACTTGGATCGAAGTGGGCCTATGAAGAGTTAGGTTGGGGTGGATATTGGGCATGGGATCCAGTTGAAAATGCATCTCTTATGCCATGGCTACTCACCAGTGCGTTTGTGCATTCAGTGGTGATCCAAGAACGTAGAGGGATGTTAAAGTTCTGGAACATGTTACTTGTGATACTTGCCTTCCACTTTAGTTTGCTTGGAACTTGGATCACTCGTTCAGGAGTTCTAGAAGGCCCACACAGTTTTTCTAAATCTACGATTGGAACTCCGTTTATCATCTATATCATTGGTAGTTTTCTATTCTTTACAGGCTTTGTCATTTATAGAAGAAAAAATCTAACGCCAGAAAGAAACTTAGAAGCCATTACTTCCAAAGAAGGAAGTTTTCTTTTAAATAACTTTTTGTTAGTTCTTTCTACTGCAGCCATTCTGTTAGGTGTCTTTTCACCCCTTTTGTATGGAAAAGAATTTAAAGCTCCTTGGTTTAATTCATGGGGTGTTCCTGCAGGAATTTTTCTTTTACTACTTATGGGAGCTGCCCCACTACTTGCTTGGAGAAAAGGGGCGGGGGCCGTGTTTTTTTCAACCCTACTCAAACCCTTTATTGCAGGCATCATCGGCGGTGGATTGTACATACTATTCTATTCCCAAAACTTTACAAAACCAGACAGTAAGTATGGAGATGTTCTTGCTGAAGTGTATTCGGTTCTTACGGTCACCATTGGGGTTTTTACCATTTCTGGGATCATACAAGAATACTACCGAGGGATTCGAGCTCGTCGTGAGGAGTTTCAAAACGAAAATCTTTTTGTGGCCGGATACCGAATGTTACTCAAAAACAAACGTAGGTATGGTGGGTATTTAGTTCATTTTTCACTTGTTCTTGTTTTTATTGGTTATGCGGGGAACGCTTTCAAAATCAATACATCAGTCCGATTTTTTTATGAACTCCAACCACCAACATCAGAAGAAATTGTTTACCAGTCTATCGACAAAGCAATGATTGGTGGGTATCAAATTGAAGCCTCTACTCTCAAATTAAAACCTGTCCTAATTTCAGGTTTAGGTGGAGAACCTAACATCCAAAATGTGATTGTTTCCCAAGAAGGGACATTCGGAATCTTTCGTGGAACAGACAAACTATCGGATTTAGTCACGGAACGCAGGTTTTACCCACAAATCTCTCACCTAACAGGAGATTTCGAAACCCATATTCCTACTAGCGAACCTGCCATTCTATCTATGGCAAAAGAAGATTTTTACATCCAACTTGGTGCCATTGAAACTTCTGATCTTAAATCAGAAAACCCAGACCTTCCTTTGATGTTTATGCAGTATTACTTCACACCGGGAAGTGAAATGGACAAACTAAAATTCTTTCTCAACTTTCCAAAACAAATTGTAGCAAACCTTGAAGTTTGGGTAAACCCACTGGTAAAACTCATTTGGCTTGGTTCCTTACTCTATTTCCTCTCTGGAATTTTTTTGTTACTCCCTCTTGGCGAAACAAAAAAGAAGTCGGAAGGTTAGTAAACCAGTATGGAACAAATTGCACTAAGAATGAAAGAACAAATGAAAATCTACGGAGAGTTGATCCCCTCAAGAAAGAAAAGATCTTTAACTACAAATGTTCAACTTATGGTTCTCGGATTTTGTATTCTTTTGCCAAACCTATTATTTGCACAGAAAACTACCACAAATCTAAAAGAAGAAACACAAATCCAAACCTTCTTAAAAGTCACAGAACAAATTCGTTGTATTTGTTTGCCAAGTCTCCCCATCCAATCTTGTTCCTTCAATATGTGTGCGGCTTCCAGTTATCTCAAATCCTTTATTGAAAACCGAATCAAAGACGGAATGAAGGAAGAGGAAATCATTTCAAAAATGGAAAATGGTTTTGGAGATTCTGTTTTAAAAGACCCCATTGTGGTGATGTTTCAGGAAAATGGAAACCAAGGGATGGTGGATTCCATTGTATATGGTTTTGGACCCAAAATATTAGCTCAACCTGATGGAACCTGGATTAATTTCACTTTATTTGCATTAGGTGCCTTTGGTCTTTTTGGAATTTATAAATATGGAACTAGAAAAAAGAAGGATCTTTTACAATCAAATGTAGCTTCTGACAGTGGCCAAAAGTCTTCCACAGAAGAAATCAAAAACAAAATTCGTAAGTACGAAGAAGAAACTTAAAAAAAAATACTTACATTTGTTATCCGTTGATTCAAAGGGAAAAGTAAGTTTAGAGAGAACTCCACTTTTCCCGAACTAAAACGAGTTCTTTTACGAGTCGATGGATGTTTTTTATGTTTAGTTTTGTATTCAAACTGATTCGTAACCTTGGGGTAGGAACTGTCGGAGGTCGAATGGCTCTCACATCCAGACCCGCTTCTTGCAAAGATGCTGCATAAAATAAGGCCTCTTTTTCTGTCTCAAGTAAAAGTGGAATAATATGGGATGTGGAATTCGTAATTAAAAATCCATTTTGTTTTAAGGATTGTTTTAATTCCTCTGCCATCGTTAACAAATTTTTCCTTTCCTTGTCCATGGAACCAAGTAAGGAAAGTGCAAAAGAGGCAAGTTCTGAAACCATAGGAAGAGGAGCCGTAGAAAAAATAAAAGACCGCATTACATTTACTAAGTGGTCACGACCTATTCTTTTGGTAACAATGATTCCCCCTTCAAGTCCCAAAGACTTTCCTAAGGTATAAACCCGGTAGTCAATGGACTGAATTTCCTTATGGTCCAAGTCTCGGAAAACAAGTCCCTTGCCCATAGGGCCATAAATTCCAAATGCGTGAGCTTCATCCAAAACAAGAACAAATCCAAATTCATTTTTTAAAGCTAGTAAAGATTTTAAATCGGGAGAATCTCCATCCATACTAAACAAAGATTCTGTCACCACGATTCGTTTTTTGTTTCGTGAAGGATCTTCCAAATCTACTTTTTCCAAAAGCGATCGTAAGTGGATCAGATCTAGATGGTTGTAGTATTTTTTCTTTGCGCCAGAGATACGAATCCCATCTAAAATAGAGGCATGGTTGAGGCGATCGGTAAACACGTAACAGTCGGGGCCGGCAATGGAATCCAAAAGACCAAAGTTAGCTGTAAAACCTGTGGAAACAAGAAGAGCTGCCTCCCCTTCTACAAAATTGGCAAACTCTCTTTCAAACCTGTCCATCGAGGCTGAATTCCCTCGAACCAAACGTGAAGCAGTCGAACCAAAGGGATAAATATCTTTTTGTGATTGGAAAAAATCCAACATACTCGGATTAGTTGCAAGGCCCATATAGTCGTTAGAACAAAAATCGATTCCTTGGTAGATCCGAGTTTCCCGAAACAATTGTTTTTCATGAATGGAATCTAGTTTTTTTTGGACTTCTTCCCAATGATTTGCCATAACCTACCAGTTTTCTTTTTCCTTAATTTTTTCCGATTTAATTTTTTACCCATTTTGTTAGAATGATCCCATAGATGAGCCTCCTTAAGCCAGATGTCATCCAGCGAATTCGTTCAGCACGCAATCTATTGTTTCTCACGGGAGCAGGGATTTCTAGCGAAAGTGGGATCCCCACCTTTCGTGGAGAGGGTGGGTATTGGAAAACTTATAAAGCCGAAGAACTTGCCACGCCCGAAGCCTTCGCGAGACATCCCGAAGTAGTTTGGGAATGGTATGACTGGAGACGGGGGATTTGCCGTGAAACAAAACCCAATGATGGCCACCTAACAATTGCAAAATGGCAATTCAAATCCGAATCTGTAAATCTCATCACACAAAATGTTGACGGACTCCATCCAAGAGCCGGTAGCAAACACCTATTAGAGATTCATGGCAATATATTCCGTGCACGTTGTACCCATTGTCATGCAAAATTCGATTTGGAAGAAGATGGGTTAGGCCAACCAGGATTAAAGTATTGTATAGCTTGTGAATCCTTACTAAGACCAGATATCGTTTGGTTTGGCGAAGGTTATGACAATAGACTTCTTACCAAAGCTTGGGAACTAAGTAAAGTGGCCCATGTAGTTTTTGTCATAGGAACGAGTGCCAACGTTTCGGTTCCCTCTAATTTAGCACTCACTGCAGTTCGTAATGGAGCCCTAGGGATTGAAATCAATCCAGAAACCACATCCCTCACTCCTTCCCTACAACTTCATTTGGGTGGGAAGTCGGGAGAAATCCTTCCTGAAATTTTCAAAGAAGTTTTTCCTGATACTTGATCCTATCTCAATATAGAATTGAACTAGAAACCAAAAAGTAAGAACTTACCTTGAACCATAATCAAATTTTAAACCAATAACTGACACGAACAAAAAATTAAAACAGAGAACCAAATTATAAATCAACGAGAATTATATGATCACTATCGCTTTACTTATTTTATCAAATATCTTTATGACCTTTGCTTGGTATGGACATCTAAAATATGCCAAGTCTAGTCATATGTTCTATGTTATTTTGTTTTCTTGGGGAATTGCTTTTTTCGAATATATGCTCATGGTTCCGGCAAACCGAATTGGATATTCTGTTTATAAATTCGAAGGGTTCCAATTAAAAATCATCCAAGAAGTGATCACCATCTTTGTGTTCATTCTATTTGCGACCTTATTCCTCGGAGAAAGGTTAAAATGGAATTATATCGTAAGTTTTGGTCTCATCTTACTTGCAGGTTACTTTGCATTTGGTTTTGGAAATAAATCAAACGGACACTAAGAACTGAACGAGTGCTTCTGCAATTTTTTCTTTTGGGAGTGGTCCAATTTCTTTTTCCATTCCCTTGGCACTAAAAATACGCACTGTCGAATCTACTTCACCAAATCCTTTGCCGGCACCCACATAATTTCCTACAATGAAATGAAGTCCTTTTCTTGTTAGTTTGTCCTTTGCATATTTTTCCAGTTCCCTTGTTTCAGCAGCAAATCCAACTCGAATGGAATTCTCTATTTTATGTTCGAAAACATACTCAGTAACTTGTTGTAAAACATCTGGATTTTCTTCTAACTCGAGAAGAAGGCCTTTCGTTCCTTCGGAAGTTTTTTCTTTTTTTATTTTGTGTTCTGCGGTCATGATGGGACGAAAATCTGCGGGAGCCGCCGCCATCACAAGTAAACTGTCGTTAGTGATTTGAGAGAGAACTGCGTCTCGTAATTGGATGGTTGTTTCCACTTCGATATTTTGTTTAGCGCCAGCTACATTAGCATATCGTTCCAATGTATTTCCGTGGATGTAGACCACTTCCACAGGGTATAATAAAAATGATTTTGCGATTTCATATCCCATCTTTCCAGAAGAGGCATTCGAAATATAACGAACAGGATCAATCCATTCCCGCGTTGGGCCCGAAGTAACGATTACTCGTTTGAATTTTAGATTCATGAATTTTTGGTATGGAGTTTTATAATTTGTTCGGTGATGGATTCTACAGTAGCTAGTTTACCATACCCTTCATCACCACAAACAACAATACCTTTGTCAGGAGAAACAATGGTCACACCATCCTTTTCCAAAGTTTTTAAATTTCTTTGGACCGCAGGGTGTAAATACATTCCCGGATTCATCGAAGGAGCAACTAACACGGGAGAGGTGCAAGCCAAATAGGTAGAGGTTACTAAATCATCAGCAATTCCATTGGCCATTTTTCCGATGATATTGGCGGAAGCTGGCACCACAGCAAGTACTGAGGCAATGTTTTTGATTTCGATATGAGCCATACCAGTATCAAATTCATCTATACGAACAGGTTTTCCTGTTAACGCCTCAAATGTGATTTTCCCAACAAATTTCGTAGCGTTAGAAGTCATAATCACTCGGACAGGGTATCCTTGTTTGGTAAGACCTCTTACCAAATCACAAGCCTTGTAAGATGCGATGGATCCAGAAACAGCAATTACAATTTCTTTCATCTACCTGTCCTCGTAAGAAAGTTCCCGTTCCATTTCAGAATCATTGTCTTCTTCTAGTTTCGGAGTAAACAAAATGGAGATGATCTTATTCCCTTCCATTTTTTTTACCTTCAGGCTTCCCTTTTTAATTTGAACGATGCTACCCTCTTTTGGCATATCTTCGTTCTTTTCCATAAAATAACCAGCGATCGTACGAACTTCTTCCATATCGGAAGGTTCTTCCCCTTCTAAGATATCAGACAAACTAGATAGTTCTGTCTCTCCATCCAGAGTAATGGCTTTTGTTTTTTTATTCTTGGAAGTAACATCCACTTCATCAGTGTCTGTTTCATCTCGAATTTCACCAAAAAATTCTTCTATAATATCTTCTAAGGTAAGCAGTCCCGAAACTCCACCATACTCATCAATTACAATAGCCATATGTTGTTTTTTCTCGCGAAGTTTGGTCATCACACGTTCTATGGACATAGACTCTGGAACTTTCACAAAATCCTTTTCCATAATCATGGTGATCTTTTCTTTTTTACCTTTTGCAGAAAGGTGCGCCGCTTGCCATTTTAAATATTTCTGTACATGGACAATACCTACAATACGATCCAATGTTTGATCATAAACTGGGTATCTTGAAAAACTATGTTCTGCAATCAGAGGAAGCATTTTATCAATGGTTGATTCTTGAGAAATTCCAATGATAGAAAGTCTATGTGTCATTACATCTTTGGCTGTGTGTTCGGAAAAATCAAAAGTCTTTTGGATGAGTTGCATCTCAGCATTATCGATCCGACCTTGTTTCCTTTGTTCTTCAATAATGATCATCAACTCTTCTGCAGAGTGAACGTACTTATCACCCGTACGTTGCAATCGAAAGAGAGTGAGAACCCCACCAGCCAATCGATTCATCACAAACGTGACAGGAAAGAATAAATAATAAAACAACCACATAGGTCCAGAAACACCAAGTGCTATTGATTCTGTGTTTTGGATGGCAAGTGTTTTAGGAACCAGCTCCCCCAAAATCACATGAAGGAGTGTAATGAGTGTGAAGGAAACACCGATCGAGATACTGTGGATGGTTACCAAATCCAATTCAATATGAAACATATGAAGGAATCCGGAAACGACACTAGCGAACAAAGCTTCGCCGATCCATCCAAGCAGAAGGCTTGCAACAGTGATTCCCACTTGGCAAACCGATAACATATCATCGATTTTAGAGACAGCCTTTTTGGTAAGATGAGCCATAGCTCTGTTTTCTTTGACTAACTCCTCTAGGCGAGAGGGGCGGATGGAAACCATAGCAAACTCGGCTGCTACGAAGAAACCATTGACAAAGACGAGGAGAAAGATGAGAAAGATGCCGATTATTTCCATAGAAACTCGAGCACCACTAAAGTATTATGATCAGGGTCCATTGCTTATGAGGAATAGAATTAAGTATTTTGGAGAGTTCTCCTAGTGTCGCCTACAATTTGGCACATTTTTACCGGAAATGATAAAGGAAATGGAAGTCTGCCCAAAAGATTCTCCGTTAATTATGTCTCCCTTATTGGGCCGTAGCCTGGATCCAAACTCCATCTTCTCGGTAACGAGCGGACTCGGCAAGTCCCGTAACAGTTCCCGAATCTAAAACAGGAAAACTAGGGAGGTATCCGATCTTTTTTGTTCCCGATCGAAACCAAAAATGCAACCAGTGGTAATGCCATGAATAATCAGACCAGGGTTTCCCAAGGACACGTTCCGTATAAACTATCATTTTAGGAACTGTGCGGTAATCAATTCGGCGGAATAGTTTCAAAAAAGGAATTTCTTCCGTTGATCCTGTTTCGGACTTACAAGTCCAGGTGAGATTGGCAACAGAACCCACCGAACCAGCGTTTGCTGGAAAATCCCAAAGGTGCAATCGTTCTTTTTCTTTTAGAATTCGAGAACCTTCAAAGTAGGCAGTCTCTACAAGGTTCATTCCTTTCCCTTCCAATGAACGCATGTTTTGTGGACATTTCCAAGAAAATACACCTAGAGGTTTCTGTGCATCCGACTGCGGAAGAAGAGAAAAGAAAAATACAAACTGAGTCTCTTTCATTTCTTTTTTAAGAGTTCGCATCAAACTAGCACCAGACTCATTCAAATAAATTTGTATAGTGTCGGCATCTTTACTGGAACTTACCAGTTCACGTACCGAATCAATGGCATCGGATGCATCTGGTCTTTGGGAGCGAATCACCTTCCAACTGAGTTGGTTACGTTTGGATTCTTTAGGATTGAATGTAAAAAGATAAAACTCATCTTTATAGGGCAATAAAAGAATCGTAGGTAGTTTTGCAGATTCTAAATTGCGAACAGACTCCTCCTCATTTTTTCTTTGGATTTGGCTTTCGGTTTCGCGGCTATCCGCATATGTAGAATCAAAAAATTTGGACTCTCTCGCAGTGGAAAAACCAGAAAGGTATTGGAATTGTTTATCAACAAATTGAATTTGGAACAAGGAATGGGGACTTCCCTTCCCTGAACGAATCCATTTCACTGCATTATATTTGTATATAGAATCCAAAAGTCCCCAAACATCATTGTCATCACGTAAATGACTAAGAGCATATTCGAAGAACAAATCAGTAGAAAATGCGAGAGGTCTGTAGTTACGAATATAAAACAAATCTTCGTACATATTGTTTTGAAGGTAATCAGCGACTCCATCTCGAATGTTTCCATTCACAGGACCTTTTTTTCCTGAGGCAGTATGGGCAAATACAAACCCAAAGTTACGAAGAAACTCTGCAGCATAAAATGCATTTTCCTCATCCAAAATTCCCCTACTCTTTGTTAGCTCAATCGTGGACTTTCGAAATTCCTTTCGGTAAATTTGATTATAACCTTGTAAGATAGTGGCTGCATATTCTAACCTTCTCCATTTTTTTTCCTGAGCCATATAAATGATTTCATCTGTCATTCGAGAAGACAACTCAGGGTTTTGGTCCATTAACATTTGAGAAATTCTAAGTTTAGGCCAAATATCTGCCTCTGTTAGTTTTTCCGGATCTTTGATTTTTTGTAAGGCTTTGAGTGCCGCTTCAGATCCACTTACTTTGTATAAGGATACAGAGATTAAATCTTTCACACCAGTAATGGACATTGGTTCATTCAAAAATGGATGGTGAATGTCTGGAGACCAATTACTCAAATCTAACTTTAAATAATAATCTAAAGATTTTTTATAATCTTTTTGGAAATAAGCCAGGGCACCTAACTTTACATACACTCGATTTAAGATAGATGCCTTTTTTCCTCTGGCTGATCGAATAAAATTTAATAATGATTCTTCGGCCCCAGGGTAGTCTCCACCTAAGATTTGAAAAAAAGCCATTCGTTCGTTCGAATTTTCACCAACAGAACCATCTGCAATTTTCTCCAAATCCATAATCATTTTTTGTAAATGGATCCCTTCTCTGACAAATCCAAGAAATCCAAGTTTGGCGGGGAGATCTTCATCAATCCGGTCTAAAAGAGGAATCCATTCTAGGTTAGGATCTTCAAAAAAAGGAGAACTAACTCTCATAATGTTCACAAAATGTTTGTGCATATCCTTTTCCTTTCCAGAAGGAAGGTCGATATAGTATTGCAAACGGAAAACACGGCATAAAGAATAGTAAGGTTTTGTTTTTTGACAGTCCATACGAATCATGGACTTCTTTTCATCTTCACCAGCTTGAAACAAATTAGTTCGCATGTTTTTTGCTAGGTTGCGAAAGTAAGTATTCGGTTCTTTTTGAATGTAAGTATCTAAGATTTTGATCGCCTGAACTTCTTCTCCTTGTGATTGTTTCCAGAGAGATGTTAGTAAAAAATCGGCAAAGGCATATTCTCCTTTTTTTGTACGGAGATCATAGAGAATATTAGCGATACCTACTTTGTCTTTTTTTCGAAGGTAATATTCCCCTAACATCAGATAATAATCGATCTCTTGGATTTGGGACATTCCTTCCGGTGTTTTGAATCGGAATTCATCCCTGGCATTGAGTATTTCTTTTCCTTGGATCAGAAGTTTTGAGGAAGAACCAGAAACCACCCAACCATGGTTTCTTTGAGATTGACTCAGCAAATTTCCAGAAAAGAAGAACGTTATAAAGCCTAAAAAAATAGAAAGTGACAGGCGACTCATCATCGTATCCATTATTCTTTAGGACCAATGGTTTTGGTCAAGTGACATAACAATTCATGGCAGAAAGTTTCAACTACCAATCCATTGTGGAGAGTTTTGACGAATTCCTAATTTATGTAGATCCCTTTTTAGAAATTCAGTTTTCGCGCACCTCTCCCAATCTTTATCTGCCACCTGACTCGATCTCCACAGGAAAACATATCAATGACCTCCATATCATTCCAAGAGATGCACTCATCCTCACCAACCTTTGCCAAGAAACTTTAGCGAAAAGGACACCTTTCCAATTCACAATCAGCCTCCTCGGAAATCCGTTCCGAATCTCAGGCAGGTATTTGGAATTCAAAAATATTCCCGGAGTCATTCTGCGCGGGGAACCAAACTTCAGTATCGAAAATGTAATTTTGGACAGTGGGCCTTATGTAATTTTCCGATTTAAATTTGATACGGAATTTCTAACCACATACGTTTCTCCCAATGTTTCGCTCAACTTAGGTTACCAAGCCGGTGACTTTAAAAAAGGGATGTTAAAACCAGAGGATCTTATCCATCCGGATGATAAAGAAAGGGCAATTGCCGAAGAGAAAGAACATTTAAAAAATAAATCTCGAACCTACCAAAGAGAATTCAGATTCCAAAAACAAGATGGTAGCTATATTTATGTTTCCGATTATAGTGTAGTAAGTTACTTCAATTCATTTCCAACCGAAAAAATTTGTTATCTCATTGATATCACAGAAAGAAAAGACAAAGAATTAGAAATTCTAAAACAACGTGATGAGTTAGCAAGGCTCAAACTTTTATTTGAAGAAACAAATGCCGCAGCCAATGTGGGTGGGTGGGAAGTAGACCTAATTAATAAAACAGTATTTTGGGCTAAAGAAACCAAAAGGATTCACGAAGTTCCAGAAAATTTCGAACCAAATCTAGAGACTGCTTTTAATTTTTATCCTCTTGAATCAGATAGAGAAAAACTAATCAATGCTTTCCAACTAGCAGAGAAAAATGGAACATCTTACGACCTAGTTTTAAAAATCAAAACTAAGTTAGGAAACTACAAATGGGTAAGAAGTATAGGACATTCTGTGTTTGCTGAAGGAAAATGCATTCGAGTCTTTGGTAGTTTCCAAGACATTACAAAGAATGTTGAATTGGACATCCAAAGAGAAGATGCACTTGGGAATTTAGAATCAATTTTAGATGCAACTACTCATGTAACCATCATTGGAACTGACATAAATGGGATCATCACACACTTCAATAAAGGTGCTGAATTTCACTTACAATATGAGGCAGAAGAAGTAGTAGGGAAAACTTCTCCTGCTATTTTTCACAGACCAGAAGAAATTGATACTCGCTCCACGGCTCTTTCCAGAGAGTTTGGCGAATCCATTGCCGGATTTGATACATTTATTTACAAAGCCAAGTTAGGTGAATTTGATTCCCATGAATGGACGTATGTCCGAAAAGACAAAACAGAATTTCCAGTCCAACTTGTAGTCACCGCAAGCAAAAACAAAAAGGGAGAAATCACAGGTTACCTTGGGATTGGAATTGATATTTCGGCTCACAAGGCCACCGAAGAAGCGTTACGTGCTAGTGAAAGTCGCTGGCAATTTGCATTGGAAGGATCAGGCGATGGCATTTGGGATTGGAATTCCGAAAACGACCAAGTATTTTTTTCCAAACAATGGAAGGCCATGTTGGGATATGCAGAATCTGAAATTGGTTCCGATCTTTCCGAATGGCAAGACCGCGTTCATCCAGACGATTTAGACAACTGTTTACTTGCACTTGAAAAACATTACAATGGAAAAACAAACATTTATATGAACGAACATAGAATGTTATGTAAAGACGGATCTTATAAATGGATTTTAGACCGAGGAAAAGTCATCGAATGGACTGAAGATGGAAAACCTCTTCGAATGATAGGAACTCACACAGATACCACAGAAAGGAAGTTACTCGAAAATGCATTGATCGTTGCTCGAGAAAATGCAGAAAAAGCCTCGCAAGCAAAATCAGACTTTCTTGCCAATATGAGTCATGAAATCAGAACTCCGCTGAATGGGGTCATTGGATTTTCTGACCTTTTGATGCGAACCGATCTAAACCAAGTGCAAAAAAAGTATATGGAAACTGTATACCTTTCCGCAAGTTCCTTACTGGATCTGATCAATGATATTTTAGATTTTTCCAAAATCGAATCTGGAAAAATGGAACTCTATAAGGAACGAATTAATATTTACGATTTACTCCACCAAATTGCAGAGATCGTAAAACACAAAGCATACGAAAAAGGCCTCGAACTCATTCTCAACATTTCACCAAAAGTTCCTAGAAACATATTTGTGGATTCTTTACGACTTAGGCAAATTCTTTTGAATTTAATCGGGAACGCATTAAAATTTACATTAAAAGGTGAAATCCAAATCAAAATTTCTGCAGAACCAAAAGATAATAATGAATACGAACTACTGTTTGAAGTAATCGATACGGGAATAGGAATTAGCCCCGAAAATAGAGACAAAATATTCGAAGTATTTTCGCAAGCAGATACTTCCACCACACGTCAATTTGGTGGCACTGGTCTCGGACTTTCTATCTCTAGTAAATTATTAAACTTATTTAATTCCAAAATGGAATTAGAATCGGAACGAGACAAAGGATCTCGTTTCTTTTTCAAAATTCTGACTCTCGCCGATAACGAAAGGAACACGGAACCTGCTCTTGAAGAAATCAAAAAGGTAATGGTGTTAGATGACAACGAAACCAACTTACTTGTGATCCATGAAATGTTAACATACAAAGGAATCCAAGTAGATTGTTTTCGATCGCCAAAAGATGCTCTGAATACAATTTCTTCTGGAACTTTTTACGATGTTGTCATTACAGATTTTAATATGCCGGAAGTAAATGGACTAGATTTCATTGAAAAGTTATTAAAAATTTTAGAAACAAAAAATATAAGGAAACCATTCCTTTCTCTCCATACATCTTCTAATGAAGAAAGTATTTACAAAAGAGGAAAAGAACTTGGCGTGCAGTCCATCCTTCTTAAACCCATTCAAACAAACATCTTATATGAAAGTTTGGACAAATTGGTTTCAGGTAAAATGACAGAAGTAATTACACCAAATTACGAACCAGTTCATCCAATTCATACGAATGAAAAAATTAAGATCATGATTGTAGAAGACAATCCAGTAAACATGATGTTAACCAAAGCCATTGTCCAAAAATCTCTACCGGGTACCATTATCATCGAAGCAGAAAATGGTGCTTTGGCTGTGGAGAATTTCATCCAAACTGATCCACAACTGATATTTATGGATGTCCAAATGCCAGAAATGAATGGTTACGATGCGACAAAAGAAATTCGAAAGTTAGCAAATGGAAAATCGGTACCAATCATTGCACTCACAGCGGGAACTTTGTCAGGTGAAGAAGAACGTTGCCTAGAATGTGGAATGAACGATTACATTTCAAAACCAGTGGTTTTAAAAACCATATCGGAAAAGATGAAACACTGGCTTCAATTCGTTTAGACTGCCAATCCACTGACCAATTTCCACAATATACTACACAAAATTTGACTCTATTTTTATAGAAACAATCGATTCTCGTTTTCGGAACATAGAAATGGATCATCAGTTAATGATCCATTTCCGAAAAAGAGGTCATTTATGGCAGAACAAACCCAACACGCATTGGGAGATTTAGCCGCTCGCCAACTGGCAAATACGGTCAAAACAAATGCACAATATGGTGCAATCACCCCGCGCTTTTTAGTCAGGTTACTTGACTGGAAACCATTAGAAGCTGGGGTTTTACGTGTCAACCGAGTTAAGTCCAATACACATGTTGATGTTCTATGTGGTCAAAAGGGAGAACAAGAACTTCCAGAAACATTTGTTAACTACGAAGAAAAACCTCGCGAATACACTCTCAGTTTAATTTCTACAATCCTTGATGTACAAACAAGAGTCTCTGATTTATATAGTTCTCCTCATGAACAAATTAACGAACAACTTCGGTTAGCCATTGAAAGTGTAAAAGAAAAACAAGAACTCGAACTAATTAATAATGAAGATTATGGACTATTAAAAAATGTTCCCACTCACCAAAGAATTAGTACAAGAAAAGGTCCGCCTACTCCTGATGATTTAGATGATTTGATTACAAAAGTTTGGAAAGAACCTTCTTTCTTTTTAGCACATCCTTTAGCGATTGCCGCTTTTGGTCGTGAGTGTACAAGAAGAGGAGTTCCACCGGCCACCGTTACCATGTTTGGTGCTCAATTCTTAACTTGGAGAGGACTCCCACTCATTCCTACTGACAAACTTCTTGTGAATGGTGAAACAAATCCAAAATCAGCGACTGGAACTTCTAATATCTTACTTCTTAGAGTCGGTGAAAAAAAACAAGGTGTTGTTGGACTTTTCCAATCAAATTTACCAGGGGAACAAACTCCAGGCCTTTCGGTTCGCTTTATGGGAATTAACAGATCTGCAATTGGTTCGTATTTGATTTCTCTTTACTGCTCCGCAGCCATACTTACGGACGATGCCATAGCGGCACTAGACAACGTAGATGTGGGAAATTATTATGAATACAAATGATCCGAGTTTTCTAAAACTTAACCCGGATTCAATCACAGATGGTATCGGAGCGAATTTTCCTGATGAAAGGTCGCTCGAAAAGTTGGCTCGGGAAATGTTTGGCGTATTGCAATCATTTGGCGGAAGTAATATTCCCACAAATGTTTTGTCTTCTCAGAATGTTCAGAAAGAGACATTACCTTACTTAGAAGATTTGAAATTAACGGAAACAGGTTTTTCCTACTCCAATTTTCAATCATTCCCAATCACCAACATACCACAGTCAGGTGGCGGAAACATTGTTTCAGCAAGAAGGGATTTTCCCATCCTAACTGAAACTGTCAATGGGAAACCGTTGGTTTGGCTCGACAATGCGGCGACCACCCAAAAGCCAACTTCCGTGATCGAAAGGTTATCTCATTTTTACTTACATGAGAATTCCAATATCCATCGTGCGGCTCATACTCTTGCTGCAAGATCTACTGATGCTTATGAAAAAGCAAGGTCTCTTGTCCAAGGATTTATCGGAGCAGGTAGTGTAGAGGAAATTGTTTTTGTGAGAGGAACCACGGAAGGAATCAACCTCCTTTCCAACATCCTATCCGACAAACAGATACAGGCTGGTGATGAAATTCTAATCACCCACTTAGAACACCACGCAAACATAGTTCCTTGGCAGATGGTCTGCGCGAAAAAGGGTGCGAAGTTAAAAGTGGCTCCTGTGGATGATTCGGGACAAATCATTTTAAGTGAATACGAACGACTGTTAAATTCTAAAACAAAAATTGTATCGATCACACAAGTATCCAATGCATTAGGAACTGTGGTTCCTGTAGAAGAGATGACAAGGTCGGCTCATAAAGTGGGGGCTCTTGTGATAGTGGATGGCGCACAGTCTGTTTCTCATATGCCAGTGAACGTACAAGAGATCGACTGCGACTTCTTCGTGTTTAGTGGTCATAAACTTTTTGCCCCTACAGGGATCGGTGTGGTTTACGGGAAAAAAGCCATCTTAGACAGTTTGCCTCCCTGGCAAGGGGGAGGGAATATGATTAAGGATGTCAACTTTGATCACACTACTTTTCAAGAAGCACCTTTCCGATTTGAAGCAGGAACTGGTAACATTGCGGATGCGGTCGGACTCGGAGCTGCTATTGAATATCTAAACAAGTTCGGGATGAAACAAATTTCTGCATTTGAACACGATCTATTGGAATATGGCACCAAAGAACTGTTAAAGGTACCAGGACTTCGTTTGATAGGAACTGCTAAAGACAAAGCTGGTGTTTTATCGTTTGTGGTGAATGGATTCAAAACGGAAGAAATTGGAAAACGATTGGCAGAAGAAGGAATTGCTGTACGAGCAGGTCACCATTGTGCGCAACCGATTTTGCGAAGATTTGGATTGGAATCCACAGTGAGACCATCACTTGCCTTTTACAATTCTTGTGAAGACATTGATGCTCTGATACGAGTGTTGTTTCAATTAGGAAGTCGGAACCGGATTGGAATTTAGTTCAAATAGTAAAATCTAGTCCCTGGATTTCGTTCGAACTTCTCACTCTCACTTCTGATTTCTGATACACAACGGAATACGGAGGAATGCTTTGGGTAATCCATGCATTTCCTCCGATGATTGACTGTTTGCCGATGACAGTTTCTCCACCTAGGATCGTGGCTCCCGCATAAATCACCACTCCCTCTTCAATCGTAGGATGACGTTTTTGTTTCGCCAAAGACTTGTTTACCGATAAAGCTCCGAGAGTGACACCTTGGTAAATTTTTACGTTGTCGGCAATTTGAGTAGTTTCTCCAATCACAATCCCCGTCCCATGATCCATAAAAAAAGCTCTGCCAATTTCTGCCCCTGGATGGATATCAATTCCAGTAGCTTCGTGAGCCACACCCGATAGTAGTTTAGGGAAAATGGGTAAGGAAGATTTAAAAAAATAATTTGCCACTCGATGGACAGCACCAGCGTAGAACCCTGAATAGGCGAGAATTACTTCATGGATACTTTCAGCAGCCGGATCTCCTAAGAAGGCAGCTTCGGCATCTTCCCACATCCATTGGTACAAACCAGGAAGTTTAGCAACAAAGTTATGCAAAATATCATCCAATGCGACAACACGACCAAATTCTCTATCCGCATAAGAGGCGTAAGGTTCTAGTAGATTTTTCCAACGGATACGAAAGAGTTCCAATTGATCCATGATTTGGTCCTTGGAGGAAAAATTACGCTCCGAATGGTATCCAGAAAATAGAATCGAAAACAATTCTTCTAAAAAGCGGCTGGCCACTTGTTTTCCACCCACTACGGATTCAGGGATGGATTGGCGATTCAGTATGGATGTATAAAATTCGTCTTGTCCGTTCGATAACATATCACTCTACTAAGAAGTTTTGTCGAAATGAGTGAATTCTAAAAAAGAAGGGACTACAAAAACCAAATCAAAGTCGATAAATCAGATGTACATTCATGCCAAAATATTGAATGAGATTGTCCATTTGACCCTATTTCCATCTCATGGACATTGTGCTAGTCTCTGTTTCCAAACTTTCCAAAACCATCGGCGAAAAAAAACTCTTTCAAAACCTTGATTTTTCTATAAGTGAAGGAGAAAAACTCGCCATTGTTGGTATCAATGGATCGGGTAAATCCACCCTACTTCGTGCCATTCTCGGTAAAGAAGAAACGGACTCCGGCCAAATCATCAAAAACAATAATCTTAAAATCTCTATCCTGGACCAAAATCCTGTTTTTGACCAAAAGGAAACCATCCTCGATCATATCTACAAAGGGGACAACAAACTAGTCAAAACCATTCGCCAGTATGAAGACATCTGCGAAAGAATGAGTGAAGGTGTAGAGGGACTCGATGATGAGTTTACAGAAATTTCCGGGGAAATGGACAGACTGTCCGCATGGGATTACGAACAACAAGTTAAATCCATATTACGCGAATTAGGTGTCGAAAAATTAGAAAGAAAAATGTCAGAGTTATCGGGAGGAATGCTTAAAAAAGTAGAGCTCGCTAAATCACTCATTGATGAAAGTAATTTACTCATTTTAGATGAACCCACAAACCATTTGGATGTAAAATCCATTCTATGGTTAGAAGATTATTTGGCGGGACTAGATAAAGCCATCCTTCTCATCACCCACGACCGTTATTTTCTCGACCGTATTGTGAATAAAATTTTGGAACTTGATCGGGGTAGTCATTTTCTTTATGACGGAAACTATTCCATTTATTTGGAACGAAAAGTAGAAAGAGAAGAAACCCTTCAAAAACAAGAAGACAAAATCAAACAATTTTTGAAACAAGAAGTGAAATGGCTAAAACGCCAACCAAAGGCACGCTCTACAAAACAAAAAGCAAGAATTGAACGCGCCGGTGAACTACAAAATAGAGAAAAACGCGAAGAACAAAAAGACTTAGAACTAAGTGTAGCAGCCAAACGCCAAGGGAAAACCATTTTAGAAATTCATAATCTAAAAAAAGCCATTGCTGATAAATTACTCATCAATGACTTTACCTATACTTTTAAAGCCAAAGAAAGACTCGGTGTGATTGGACCCAATGGCATTGGAAAATCAACACTGCTCAATTTGATGGCAGGTCGCATTACGCCCGATAGTGGATACATCAAACCTGGAATGAATACCAAGGTGGGTTACTTTGATCAAACGAGCTCAGAGTTACCACTGGATCGCAATGTTCTTGATTATATCAAAGATGTCGCCGGGGAAATGATTGAAACTGAATCAGGCGAAAAAATCTCTGCAGCAAAGATGTTGGAAAGGTTTCTCTTTGATGGAAAGTTGCAATACACGCCGATCGCCAAACTTTCAGGAGGAGAAAGACGTAGGCTTTTTCTTGTTCAAATCCTCATGACAGGGCCAAATTTTCTCATTTTAGATGAACCAACCAATGATTTAGACATTCAAACACTTTCTGTTTTGGAATCTTTCTTAGATGAATTTCCAGGAACTGTTGTGATCGTATCCCATGATCGATATTTCCTCGACCGCACGGCAGAGAGCCTTCTCATTTTCCGAAAAGAGGGAAAACTTGACCATTATATCGGAACTTTTTCTTCCTTCTTAGAAACCGATTCTTTGGAATTGGAAAGTGAACCCAGTTCCCCAAAACAAACCGTAGCTCCGCCAGTGACAGTGACAGCGGGGAAACCACAAAAATCCAAACAAGACCTAAAGAAACTTTCAAAATTAGAATCAGAGATAGCAAAGTTAGAGACAACGAAAGTAGAATTAGAAAAGAAATTGAGTACATTCGCAAATGATCATACGGAACTTAGCAAAATAACGGAAGAAATCCAAAAGATAGAGTCGGAAATTCTTTACAAAATGGAGGAATGGGAAATGCTTCATTCCGAATGAAGACTGTCCTATATACGAGAATTTTTATTTGGACACCCATCATCTTTATTGGGTACTTCATCTCAGCTCAAATTGGTTTTAAAATTGCCTTTTTAAATAGCCAAGTATCACCTGTTTGGCCCCCGGAAGGTGTGGGCCTTGCCTCTCTCCTACTCCTTGGTCCTGTAGCAATCCCTGGAATTTACTTAGGTGCTACACTTGCTAACTTTTTCAATAACCCGCATTTACCAACGGCATTTATAATTGGAATTGGAAATACTCTTAGTAGTTATATAAATTATAGGATCATAAGAGGGGTCACTGAAAAAAGTGATCCCATCTATTCAACCAAAGACTTAATATATTTTCTTAGTATTGGAACAATTCCTGGATCCCTTGTCAGTACAGTGCTCGGAGTTACTAGTTTATGGTATTGGGATTTTTTAACTTCAGAACTTTATTTCAATGTATTCTTTACTTGGTTTTCTGGAGAGATGTTAGGTTTTCTCATTGTGGCACCTGAGTGTACTCGTACATCCTTTACAGTTTTGTCTCAATACATACTTTACATAAAGATGCATTAAAATCCTGATTCAGACGGTAATGAGGATTGCATTGGATTTTTAAAATGCAACAACTTTCCCGTATACAAATCGATCACACCAAGGCTAACTCCATAAAAATGAATCTTTACATGCCTGTCCGAGATTTCCTCTAAACCAACTTCTTCATCTGCTAACGCGGAAGATAGAAAGATCCGATGGCCTTCAATATGAAGATTCCCTATGTCATTGATTTCTCCAATCATGATGTTTGTTGGATAAGAAGCTTTTACAATCCGTTTTGGGAATTTCCTTTTCGACTTTTGGTAATGGTTAGCAGGAAAAGAATTTTGAATTCCTTCATGTGGTCTTAGGTAATTGAATTCTTTCTGAAAATCTCGAAATGCTTTTTGTTGTGTCTCTAAGCTAGACCTTGGAGGCAAAGCCGTTTCTTCCTTTAAGGTTTTATGCATTCTTTCATGCCTACCATTTTGTTGTGGTTTGCCTGGTTCAATCCGCTCCAACTTGATTCCCAGTTTGATCCACCATACAGAAAGTTTACTAAGCCCTGCCAGCGCATTCGAGGCAAATGGTGGACCGTTGTCAGTTCGAATGGCA
>NZ_AOGW02000017.1 GCF_000332495.1 Leptospira terpstrae serovar Hualin str. LT 11-33 = ATCC 700639
ACCCATGTTAAAAAAATATACAATAATATTCTTATTATTAAAAATCACTTCATGCAAATCGATAGATTTAAACTCAGAATTGGAACAAAAAAACTATTTTCAAATAAAAACATCCACACAAACAACTTTATATTTAAATCAGAACACTAGTTCACTCATTATTGAAAAATTAAAAAAAAATACATATGTAACGTTATTAAATTCCTCCGCAAATCACTTATACGAAAAAGAGTTTGTAGGAAAATGGATTCAAGTAAAAACAGAAAATGACCAAATCGGCTGGGCGATAAGTCATAATTTTGACATGGAAGCAGGCAATTTAGATTCTATAGAAAACAAAAATTGCAATATAAAAATAAATAAAGGATGTTACTTCAACCGTCGATCAAGTAGGTTATGCAGGGAACCAGAACTTGAATGCAACCAAATCAATCTAGGCTGGATATACTACAGTGAATATTTCTTAGTTAGAAAGATATCAACCGATAGAAATGGGTTTATGGAATTGTAAATAATGATATTGATCAAAAGGATAGATCAAAATAAATACCCTTGTAGAAGAGAATCAGTTGGATTTGATTGATTCAGTAAAAAATGAGCCTTACATCAGACCATATAATAGCTATCATCTTGAAACCCATGTTAACACATTCAATAGCACAAGCAATATAACTTTAAAAAATATAGATTTCAATGAAACATATACCTTTAAATATGGAATTCGATTCTACGTTAAAGGAGTTTTCAAAGAAATAAAAATTTGGTATATGGATTTAGCCGTTTTTCATGAAAATGGAAGAACGTTAAATCTTATGTTTTTTTGCAAAAACAGTCACTCTCGACTATAAATGATTTCAAAGATTGTTTAATTAATAAATTTAACGAAATTTCTAAACTGATTAGTACCGAATATATTTTGTTAAATAAATTCAGCAAATCTTGCTATTACAACGGAACCTATAGATTTTCCTTATACTCTGATTTAAGCTTAAGGTATCGAGCTTCCCATGAAACTTCTCAGCTTGACCTAAATTCTATTAAAAAAAATGGAGATCGATATATTTTAAAAGCAACTGATTACTCTAGCTATTTATCTGACGAAAGTATTTTCAAATTACACATTAAGTCTTCTAACCAAATATACATAAACAACGAACTATATATACCAATCGAAAACCATAAAGGCGGAAAATGTGCAAATTATTTCGCTGAAGATTAGATTTACTACTATTCGACCATCGTATAACAGCGTGGAAACGCTGCGCTTCGGCACTTACGGCCTCGCTTGGGCTACGCCACATTCCCTTTCTGTCACTCGTTTGCATCCGCAAACTCCGTGCCAGTCCCTAACGTCCCGTTCGGGACTCAGGGTCAGGGAACGTCGTCTCCACTAGTTCGTTATGCGAAAGTCAGTAAAACTTAAAATACAATGAATATACACGATAGTTTCAAAATCTTACAAGAATCAATAGAACCAGATGAATATGTTAATCATAAAAAACTTGCTTCAATGCTTGGTAACAATCAATTTCAGTCTGTACTTGGAATTGATATTTTAGATTATAGCCAACTTTCAAACACAGAACAATATTTTGTTCCAATATTGTTTCATTCTTTAATCAAATCGACAATCGCAGATATTTTCAAATACGAGAAATTCATTTTTCAATATACTAACTCTGATCTAATTTTTGAAAAATTTATTGATTCAGGAGATGGAGGATTCTTCATTTTTGATACACCACTACATTCAGTTCTTTTTGCATTATATTTTGAATGCAATCTTCGACATTACAATAATGGCACATATAATAAGAATATCTATTCTCTACTAAAAACAATCAAAGTTAGATATGCTATAACTTATGATATTGTTTACTATATGAAAGATCTCAAAAACCACTATGGCGCCGGCTTGATAAATTGTGCAAGAATTATGGCAAAAGATAAGTTAGATAGATGTATAATTGATGAAAATACACATACTTGGTTTTTAAAAAGAACTAACGGAATAGAATCACTTAGAAATTATCATATTCGAAAAATAATGAAAATTAAAGAATTTTCGCATTATACATATGACGAACAAGAGTATAAATTTTCTGGATATTCAAGCTATGCCATACCAGAAGAAAAATCTCAGTTTGAACCAGGCATTGATTTAATATTAATTATGAAAATAGGTACTATCAAAGTTAAAAAAACTGAAATATCTGTCTATAACCTACTTATACAATTACCAACAAAGATTGATAATGTTTATAAAAAACTAGATTTTGACAATGATATATTCATGGTAGTAACACTAGGAAATAATAATACAGTTGGTTTAGACCAGCAATACTGACCTTCGCATAACAGCGACTAACCGCTGCGCTTCGGGACTTCGCCCTCGCTTGGTCTGCGACACATAGGCTTTCTGTCACTCGTTTGCATCCGCAAACTCCGTGCCAGTCCCTAACGTCCCGTTCCGGGACTCAGGGTCAGCCTACGTCGGTTAGTCTAGTTCGTTAGTTGCAATTTCCGAAAATTAGAAAAAAGAAAATATTTAATGCGTTTTTCGCTGATTATCGTTATTCATTAAAAGAAATTTAATTAAGAAAAATACAAAAGAAAAAAAGAAATAAGAAAATTTCAAAGAACATTAAAGTAATTTTCACTATTTTTGTTTTTCTTGGTTTACGTAGTCTAACAAAATATAAAGTACAATTGATAAGAACTAAGAAGCTCTGTTTGGGATACATTCGCGAAAAACAAGATTTACGAAATTAAGAAAAGAGAAAATTCGGAGCGAAGAAAAAGAATAAGAAAAGAAGAAATTCAAGAATCTAAGATTTATAATCCTTACTTTCTTAAACCAATGCCTTCTTAAATTCGGAAACTGCAACTAACAGCGTCTTAACGCTCCGCTTCGGGACTTCGACCTCGCTTGGGCTACGCCACATTCCCCTTCTGGCACTCGCTTGCATACGCAAGCTACGTGCCAGTCCCTAACGTCCCGTCGGGACTCAGGGTCGGGGAACGTCGTTAAGCCTAGTTCGTTATGCGAAATGGTTTTAAATTTAACTAAACAAAAATCTCTGGTTATGAAAATTAATTACAGCTAAAATGAAATAAACAAAATAACATATGAAATACAGATTTATTTATTACATTATATTTTCTTTAATAGCCTTTTTAATTTCGAAAGAAATGCATTCACAGAAAAAAGAGAAAGTCATAGATTTTACTCAATATGAAATTAAGGAAAATTACAAATTCGACTGTCCGAAAAAAAAAGAATGTTTTCAAAATTGTTCGAATCTATATGTTGCAATGCCAGGAAGAAAGTATGATCAGTTTACTACACTTGAACAAATTTCATTAAGAGAATGCAACAGAAAATGCATTGAAATTAACTGTTCTGATTCTTCAAAATAAGAAGTTTTTTAAAAGATATTAAAAAATACTAAAATCCTTAAATTAATCTGGAACTTTAAATTCACTCTAATGCAAAAATTAAATTAATTTGGTTACATATAAAATACTCTAAATTTACTAAATAAAATTATTTACCGCTAAAATTTATTTTAAAGAATTCTTATTAACATAACGCTAAAATTGAAAAAGAAAATCTTTCAAATTATTGAAGACAACATATTTCCTTGAAATCTTTCAATTCTCAATAGCAAAAACTATTATGCAATAGAAAGATTTACGAGAAAAAGCATTCCGGGGAAAATATCAATACTAATCAGTATATAGATTTTATAACAAAAACCACTTCGCATAACAGCAGGGAAACGCTGCGCTTCGGCACTAGCGGCCTCGCTTGGGCTACGCCACATTCCTCTCCGTCACGCTTCTCGCTCCGCAAGAAGACGCGCCGACGCTAACGCCTGCTTCCGCAGGCTCAGCTACGAGGAACGTCGTCTCCCCTAGTTCGTTATACGAAATGGCATAAAATTTTTAAAATATGATAAATAATAATGAAAAATTCGCAATACTAACCTTTTACAATGCAAATGTTAATCTAAGTGAAAGTTTTATTAAAATCAATGAAGATCTATCAATAGCTACAGAATTTCCTATTGAAATAGATAGCCATTGGAAAAAATGGATTGGAGATATTCAATCTCAAAAAATCAAAAATTCAAATTTATCAATCTTTTTTAAACAGAAGGTTGAGAATCCTAAGATCATAAATAGAACTAATAGCGAGTGTGAATCGAAAGTATATTTATTTTATTGTTCTCTAGTTACTATTACCGAACTGCTCTGTGATTATTTTCCCCTACAATTTACAGGTGCAAAATATAATAATATTTTTGAAATTCAATCGTTCTCTCAAATGTTGAAACCGGAATTTGTAAATGGAACACCTTTCCGTAGAATAGATCAAGCAGTGATAGATGATGCAATTCAGAATTATTTGGCATTAATTCAACTTTCTACTATAAAGAAACATTCACGAATTTTCAGAGGAATTAATTATTTTCTAGATGGCATTACTGCAGATGATTGGAAAAATAAACTTCATAATTATGTAAGAGTAATCGAAGCTTTCATAAACCCGGAGATAGGTAATACCCAAAGGCAATTTAAATCTAGAACAGAATTATTCATTGGCCCTTCATTTCATTCATTAATGGAAAAAATATATGCAATCAGAAGCAACATTGAACATGTTCACGAGATACAAAAAGGATTAGATAACATTAATGCTATTCAATTCCAGAAATTGACAATTGTTACTCAAAGCATTTCACGGTATTTATTAAATTTCTTCCTGAAAAATAAAAATATTTGGAATTTTTTCGAAGATTCTACAATTGATGAATTTTGGAAATTATCTCCTGAAAAACGAAAGGAAATCTGGCCTGATATTTTTGATATAAATAGCCTATTCGAAGAGATAGACAGACTTATATAAGTAAATTCGACTTAATATGCCACTTCGTATAACAGCAGCTAACCACTTCGCTTCGGGTCTTCGCCCTCGCTCGGCCTACGGCACATAGGCTTTCTGTCACTCGTTTGCTTCCGCAAACTACGTGCCAGTCCCTAACGCCTCTACGAGGCTCAGGGTCAGCCTACGTCGGTTAGCCTAGTTCGTTATGCGAAATAATTTCAGAATCAATTAATATGAAAAAAATCAAAATATATTTAACAATTATTCTTTTGTTGTCTTGGTTTCATTTGTACGCAAATGATACTGATAGAAAAAAATATCATTTCTTGGTTTCAACCGTTGGTCATATCAATGTAGAGCAATCTGCAAGAGAAATTAATAATGCACCAAATTTCCAATTTCTCTATGGTTTAACCAATAACTTCTATTTTGGATTGAACTATTCCATTGGAGAAAATGGTTATAAACGTTTCGAATATTTACCATCCAATTCCCCTTCTACAGTAAAAATATATCAATTCTCTACTTCTAAAAATTCTGAAACTTTTTCTATTAATTTACAATATTTCCTTTGGAAATCAATCTATTCCAGCATCAACTTAGGAATGGAGAAAGGTTTTACCGTCGAAAGAAACAATTTTGCAAATATTCAAGGTAACAATATTACTCCGCAACCATTCACTCTTAAAACCGTTTTTGATGACAGAGCATTCGGGTCTATAGGTTTAGGTATAAGGCAGGAAATTTTCAGCTATTTTCTATTAGCCTTCGAATACCAAAGAGGATATATAGAATCAGGGAAAATAAACCAACATTTTACTTATAATCCAGAATATTATGGCAATAATTTACCCATTATGTTAGAAAGTTATCTTTTTGATAGTATTTTGAATGGAAATAAACTTAGAAACTCTCAATTTCAACAGTTCTATCTGTCTGCAGGTTTGGCATTCTAATTGACTAAGGAAATTACTTCGCATAACAGCAACTAACTGCTGCGCTTCGGGACTTCGCCCTCGCTTGGTCTGCGACACATAGGCTTTCTGTCACTCGTTTGCATCCGCAAACTCCGTGCCAGTCCCTAACGTCCCGTTCCGGGACTCAGGGTCAGCCTACGTCGGTTAGTCTAGTTCGTTATGCGAAATAAAAACAAATTAAATTTATGCTAGATTACCTAATTTCAAATTTCTTAATCAGTGCTCTTTTAGCCGGATTTGCGCCTTCAGACGAACAATAAGAAATAATCCGCTATAACGCATTACCCGCAAAAGAACAGAGAGAATATAGAAATGCAGAAAAAAAGAAGCAAATTGAATTTGAAACAGAATCAAATGTACATCTACTCAAAAACTGCTTCGAAAACCCAATGTTTTGTTGCGATTACAAACTATTAATTAAAAAAATAAAAGAAAGTACAAGAGATGAAATTTTTGTAACGGAATTTAATAAAACCTACATCACAAGTTTTCAAAATACTAAATTCGGATGCTTCTGTAGAGAAAATTTTGATCAAGATATTTACAAAGTTTGTCCTATAGAAAATTCTTACCTAGATTTAGCATGTCAAAATCGTCACAAGTGCTTACTTGAACACAAACAGTCTTGGCTGAATTCAAATAAAACCTGCGATTCTGAATTTATTACCTATATTGAGAAATATAGAAAAAATAGGGAAATCGATTTCGACCGATTTGATAATGAATCAGTTGAAATATTCGTTTCACGTAAATTTACTAGTTTAATTAAGATTAGAAGAGAAATACTTAAATAAACTTTACTGTTTTTACTTCGCATAACAGCATCTTCCCGCTACGTTTCGGGACAAGCCCTCACTCGGCCTACGGCAAATTCCCTTCCGTCACGCTTCTTGCTACGCAAGAAGGCGCGCCGACGCCAACGCCTACTTCGTAGGCTCGGCTACAGGGAACTTCGGGAAGACTAGTTCGTTAGCCGACATGCTAAAAACTTATTCTAAAAACAAAATAATTAATGAAAAGTAAACTGCATAAATTCTTAATTGCGTTGCTTCTAGTTTACCTATTTTGAAATTGCGTAAAAAATCAAAGCATAGAAGACGATTCACAAATTAGCATAAATGATGCTCAAAAACAATATTCTAGCGTTGTTTTCTTGAAAACTACTCAATACTTCCCGAATCAATCTTTTTATTATCATTTAACACTAGAAACTTTCGATTTCAGATGTTATCGAAATATTCATTATGATAAATCTGATTTTCAGACATGCATGAAAAACATTCTTATCTTTAATTTTAAACCAAAAACAACCGATGCTCTGCTTTCGAAAATTGACACATTTAAAAATACATTATGTGATTTGAAAAAAAAATATTCTACTCACGTTTCTACTACTAAGGGAGAATTAATTCTTTATGAAATTAACGCGTAAATTAATTTCTTTATGCATAATAATGTTTAGTTCTGCTTCAACAATCCTAGGTAAAGAAAAATTCAAGCCTGAGTTTTATTATTCAATTAATCGCAACTATTTGTTTCAAGATTGTGAAGAAAAAAAGAAATGTTACGAAAGTTGCAACGACATTCCAAATTATGCTATGTTTTTTAGCTTATTCACAAATTCTGTTGATTCCGATATCTCAAAGAAAATAAAAACTTCATGCTTAAGTGACTGCTCAAGAGTTCTTTGTTATAAAAATTACAAATAGACATTTTAGCACGTCGTATAACAACGGAGAAACACTGCGCTTCGGCACAAGGCCTCGCTTGGGCTGCGCCACATTCCTCTCCGTCACGCTTCTCGCTCCGCAAGAAGACGCGCCGACGCTAACGCCTGCATCCGCAGGCTCAGCTACGAGGAACGTCGTCTCCCCTAGTTCGTTATGCGTAATCCTGCAAATTAATTTAAAAAGGAAAAAATGAATAAAAAAAAGATAATTTTACTATTTTCAATAATCATTCCATTCTCTGGAATTTTTAGTGAACCACAACGATATGGATTGTTTCTTGAAGCTATCTATGGAAAACCTATCTCTTTTCCACACACTAATCCAAATAAAGTTTCTGGTGATTTTTATTCTAACAGAAAAGGAACCGTCGATACTTTAGGATATTTCGTAAGAACTTTCGGAAATGAAAATGAATACTTATTAAGTACTTATGCATTCAGAAATGCCGATAAACCTAAATTATCAGGCGAAAATTACTCTATTTTAATTGAATATGTTTTTAAATCAAATTTTGGTTTAGGTTTTAGTATTAATCAAAATAAGTATAATTTAGAAAATCTTTCCATCGATAAATTTCAAGGAAATTTACTTCTTAACATTTACAGCGTTTTAAATCCAGAAAAAGCTTTATCCGTCCAGGAAAGAACTAATTTAGAAATACTTTCTCCTTATTTACAATTCGATATTCGAAATTATTTTATTTTAAATACTGCATCTATAAACTTTTCATATCACTTTTTGAAATCTTCTAATTTTGATCCATATATTAGAATTCATGGTGGATATGGTAGTAAATCGAATTCTCAACCTACAATAATACAATATGGTCTTTCTCTTGGTTCTAGATATTTCATCAGTGATAACTTCTATTTAATGAGCGACATTCAGTTTAACAAGTCTGACGCTATTTATGATGCAAGTAGTTTCTTTGGAAATGGTGGTGGGCAAACTATCAGATGGTCAATAAATGAAGTAAATGTCCGTTTTGGAACCGGTCTTAATGTATGGTAGCAGGACTACGCATAACAGCGGGGAAACGCTGCGCTTCGGCACTTACGGCCTCGCTTGGGCTACGCCACATTCCTCTCCGTCACGCTTCTCGCTCTGCAAGAAGACGCGCCGACGCTAACGCCCCTGCGAGGCTCAGCTACGAGGAACGTCGTCTCCCCTAGTTCGTTATACGCAAGCCAGAAAAATCTTTCCTTAGATAAAAAACTTCGAGAAAAGTCAGAAATACAGTCAAATATATGTATTGACATACATACGATTATTACGTAGAATTCAATTGTGGAGTTTGAATGGGATTCTAAGAAAAATCAGGAGAATTTAGAGAAACACGGGGTTGACTTTTATACTGCACAACTTGCGTTTCTTGATAAAAATAGAATCATATCAAAAGATATATTGCATACGACTGAATCTGAAGAACGGTTCTTTTGTTTCGGTTTAATTCCAGACGGAATTATTACTGTGCGATTTACATTAAGAGGAAAGAATATCAGAATCTTTGGTGCTGGGTTCTGGAGAGAGGGAAAAAAACTGTATGAAAAAGAAAACAATTTACACTAATACTACTAATAACATCTCGAAAGCTATCAATTCTTCTCTAGTTATTGATGATTTCTTACCTCCTCCTGATAAGTTAATTATAAAAGAAGATAACTCAAAAGTAACAATATTACTTAGTAAAAAAAGTATTAGCTTTTTTAAAGATCAGTCTAAAAAATCCGGTGTACCGTATCAATCTATGATCAAAAAGGTTTTAGATTTATATGCGGATAAATTTGCACACAAGTAAGATTAAACATATATTAGGAACCACTAAATTCTTGATTAAAAAAATTCAAGAATTTGTATTCAAAAAAAACAAACTTTATAACCATTCTGGCCAGCGTATAACAGCAACTAACCGCTGCGCTTCGGGACTTACGCCCTCGCTTGGCCTGCGACACATAGGCTTTCTGTCACTCGTTTGCATCCGCAAACTCCGTGCCAGTCCCTAACGTCCCGTTCCGGAACTCAGGGTCAGCCTACGTCGGTTAGTCTAGTTCGTTATATGCAATCGTATAAGCTCTATTCTAAAATTAAAAAATCTACTAGTGAAAAATAATAAAATATATATCATTCTCTCCGCGATTACGGTTCTTCTAAATTGCAAAGGAACTTATACATATTACTATATATATCCTGAAATATATAACACCGGTTCTAAAGGTATAATTAAAAAAAAATCTAAAATAGCAATATATTTAAATGATAAAGATAACGACATAAACAAATCAGTAAATTTAACTCACTTTAAATCTACCCTAGAAAAACCAGGTTTCAACATCTACACTGTAAAAAATGCAAATGAATTTAAATCTTTCGATCTAATAATTATGAACTACTATTCCCAAAAAGATAAATCAGTTTTTCAGACATTTGAGAAAATACTAAGATTTTACACGTATTCTAACATGATAATAACTTTTGGAATTTTATCAGGACATTCATATACCCGTTTGTTTCATACAATAGAAATCTACAAACCAGCATCTGATAAACATAGCCAAATTTCTTATACTGAATATTCAGTTGCAAAAGATGGCTGGATTGCAAATTATGAAGGAAGAACGAAAGGCAATTTTGATCAAGACTACAACCGTTACTATATAAAACAAGTAGAAGATGAAGACCATCAAAACAAACAACTAGATATTCTCTTGCTCGAAGCATCGAGAATCTAAGACCAATACGACTGCATATAACAGCGGGGAAACGCGGCGCTTCGGCACAAGGCCTCGCTTGGGCTACGCCACATTCCTTTCCGTCACGCTTTCTTGCGATCGCAAGAAGCGCGCCGACGCTAACGCCTGCATTCGCAGGCTCAGCTACGAGGAACGTCGTCTCCCCTAGTTCGTTATGCGTAATGTCTTCAAAATTAATTAAATAAGGTGTAAAATGGAATTTTTTTCAACACGAACAGGAATAAAAAAAAAGAGGGATATTTTTCAAAGAGAAGACTGGGACGTAAAAACTAAAAATCTTGTTTGGAGTTTATACCAAACAACTTTTTTAGATGAACCAACCATAGATATTTATGGAAAAATTAGAAAAGGATTTTCAACGACTATATCTTCTTTTTTGAATCTCTTTTGGGTTCAATATTTAAATCAGCCAAATGATACATTTACCACAAAATGGGTAACAATTTATAAACATATAAGAGATTACTTTTATAGTTGTAAATGGTATGAATTATATGACATCTTAGAATTTACCATTCAAAACTATTCAAATGCAAACTTAGTAGAAAAATTCAAAATAGAAGTTAATAAATTATTCGAAAGAGAGATGGTTTCATATAGAATCATTGAAAATACCTTTCTAGGAATTACTTCTGATACAGAAATTACTGAAATCGAACAGGCGCTATCAGCAAAAAACACTTCAGTGCAGGAACACCTAAACAGAAGTTTGGAATTATTATCAGATAGAGAAAATCCGGATTATAGAAATTCAATAAAAGAATCAATATCTGCGGTTGAAGCGATAGCCAAAAAAATATCAAATAATGACAAAGCAACATTAGGCGACGCAATTAAAAATATTGAAAAGCAAATCGGACTTCATGGAGCATTCAAAGAAGCTTTATTAAAATTATATGGATATACGAGTGACCAAGGTGGGATAAGGCATTCCTTACTTGACGAAAGTAAAATTGGATTCGAGGATGCAAAGTTCATGCTAGTCTCTTGTTCGGCTTTTATAAATTATTTAATCGAAAAAACGAATCAGAAAATATAAAGAAGACACTACGCATAACATCATGGAAACGCTTCGCTTCGGCACGAGGCCTCGCTTGGGCTGCGCCACATTCCTCTCCGTCACGCTTCTCGCTATGCAAGAAGGCGCGCCGACGCTAACGCCTCTGCGAGGCTCAGCTACGAGGAACGTCGTCTCCACTATTTCGTTATGCGTAATTTTAGCAATCTTTAGTGTTAATTACCTTAGAATATGAAATTAATAAAAAGAAAAAAATAGTAAAATTAGACGGAAAGTTGAAAAAAAATCATTTACCTATTTAATGCAAAAAAAGAAATCTCAGATCAGATCTATTGTGAATATAATAAAAATTTAGTTATAACATAAATTACCAAATTCTTTATGATGATTTTTTAAATATGAACATTATTAATAGTTCTTTTATTTTCTTGATATTTATATTTTTAACATCAGTTTTTTGTTTACCAGCACCTGGACATTGTAAACAATATAATGAAAGTTGCGAAAAGAATATACCTATAAAAGCCATTATTATATCGAACAATCCAGATATTTCTGATGAGGATAAAATATTACCTTTGTTTTTAATATATAGTGATCGCTGCAAATGTCACTAAATACAAAATATTAAGAAATTGAAACACCAGATGATATTTTACTGGATTTTTTTTAAAAAAACTTAAAATAAAACATAACTTAAAATTTGAGAAGTAAAGTAATCAAAAATCAAGATTAATTATTTTTTTACTAATACAGAAACTTCCTTTCTAAATAATTTTTTGATAACTAAAATACTAAAACTACGCATAACTGCCGCTACCCACTTCGCTTCGGGACTTCGCCCTCGCTCGGCCTTCGGCAAATTCCTCTCCGGCACGTCTCTTGCCTCCGCAAGGTCCGCGCCGACGCTAACGCCTCTTCCAGAGGCTCAGCTCCGAGGAACTTCGGGTAGCTAGTTACGTTAGTCGCAATTGTCTCAAATAATTTTAAAAATTATGAATAATCTTTTAAAGCTTTCAATACTCATATTTACATTAAGCTTATCCTGTGGAAATCCATGCGGAACTTGTCCGAAAAATGGAATCCCTACTATCTTAATATTTAATTTAGCTTCTGAAACTCCAATTGAGGCGACTAACTCCTCCTGTCGATTTTCAAATTATTGTATTGAAAAAGATAATCTGACACATGATAATTTGAATAAAAATTTATGCCGTTTTGGCAAAGGTGAATACAACTATAACTTTTGCTCAAATTTAAATGCTATCGGAAAATGTAAGCTTAACGATGAAAATCTAGCTATTAAGAAAGTTTACTACAATAACGTTACGAAAGCTACTGCAATAAACGATTGTAATTCAAATATTAAAGGGAACTGGCTTGATATTTAAACCTAAGCGTCTATTCTTTATAAGTATTTTTACTTTAGCCTTACTTTTCACAAAAGTTCCACTTGGATCTTGTGAACCTTGTAGTTTAATCTCATTTCCAGAAGCAGCTGGAGTATATCTACTCTTAAAAAATGAACAATCTAAATTTTCCATAGCATGTATTGATAATAGTAACTCAACATGTTTAGAATTTAACTCAGGCTCTTTTTCATCAGATAACTCTATGTGTAATCTTTATTTACCTAACTCAATTTCAGTGTCAAACTGTGAAAATATTAATGGCAAATGCAAAGTTACTAATTTATCTACAACCATTTACTATTCAAATTCATGGAGTTCTGAAAACTCAATACAGGATTGTAGAAATAACAATGGAGATTATTCAAAAAATTAACAATAAGTTGTTTTAAAAGAGACAACTGCGACTAACAGCGTCTTCCCGCTACGTTTCGGCACGAGGCAAATTCCCTTCCGTCACGCTTCTTGCTCCGCAAGAAGGCGCGCCGACGCCAACGCCTCCTTCAGAGGCTCGGCTACAGGGAACTTCGGGAAGACTAGTTCGTTATACGACATAGCCAAAAAATCGAATCTAAATATAAAATTCAAAAAATGCTAATGAGAGAAGAAAAACAACCGTTTCAAATTATATACAAAATCAATTTCCTTTAGATTTCAACTGATAAACTCAATTTAAAATAATTCATTTTTTTACTTGTAAAAGTTCCCACAATGTTACTACATTGTTAATACAGGTTTAAATATGTTAAAAAAATTAGTACAACACGGAAACAGCTCCGCTTTGGTTATTGAGAAACCTATTCTTGAACTGTTAAAAATTGACCAAAATTCGACACTCGAAGTTACAACCGATGGAAAATCTTTAATTATTAAACCTATCGAGAAGAACTTAGCAAAATCTTTAGAAAAGGTTAATAAAGCTCACGGAAAAACACTCAAAAAATTAGCTCAATAATGTTGGATGAAACTATATTCCTCTCTATTGAGGATGTAATTCTTATACATAAAAATCAAATTGAACTGTATGGTGGGGCAGCTGAAATACGAGATCATGGGCTACTAGAATCGGCAATCAATCAACCAATGACTACTTTTGATAGTGTATATTTACATACTTCTTTATTTGATAAAGCTGCCGCCTACTTATATTATCTATGTAAAAACCATCCTTTTTTAGATGGAAACAAACGAGTGGCCTTAGCTTCTTCTCTAGTCTTTCTCGATATTAATGGATATGATATCATTGATCCAAATGAAATTTTGTATAACTTTGTCATTGGTGTTGCAGAAGGAAAATTCAAATTAGAAGAAATTAAGACAACTTTAGAATCTCTAGCGAAACTTAATCTCTAGACGATAGGCTACGTCGTATAACAGCGGGGAAACGCTGCGCTTCGGCACTAGCGGCCTCGCTTGGGCTACGCCACATTCCTCTCCGTCACGCTTCTCGCTCCGCAAGAAGGCGCGCCGACGCTAACGCCTCTGCGAGGCTCAGCTACGAGGAACGTCGTCTCCCCTAGTTCGTTATGCGAAATAAAACAAAATTAATCTAAAAATATGAATCCATTAGGTGTATTAGAAGCAATTGGTCTATTTTTCTATTGGATTGTTTATCTGGTGAACCCTAGCTTTAGAGAAGATGAAAAGATTAAAGAAATTGAAAGAAAGGAGCACCAAAAGTTAACTTTAAAAATTGAAAAAAAGAAATCTCAAGATAAAGAAATAAAAGAATTTGAGGAAAATCGTAAAAATAAAATTAATAACAATGAAGATCTTATAAAAATCTGTTTCGATGATACAGTATTTTGTGATGAATATCAAATTCTAATAGAAAAAATAAAAACAGAAATAAAGAATATTAAATTTAGAATGGAATTTGAAGAAGAATGGAATAATACTTTTTCAAACATTAATTATGGATGGTATTGTAGAAATAAACCAAATTTAACAATTTACAATACTTGTCCTATTGACGAAGATTCCCTAGATAACGCATGTAAATTAAGGCAAGATTGTATTTCTTCTAAAAATCTGGCTTGGAATGAAAGTTTGGAATGTAATTCGGATTTTTCCGCTTTTCTTGATACGATTCCCTATTCAAATATGAAGAAATTCGATTCAATGACAAATGAAGAAATTATGCTTATGACTGCTAATAAATATAAAGCTCTTCT